>CBZS010000073.1 GCA_000613065.1 Richelia intracellularis
TCCTTGCGAACTGCATTCACCACACCAATTAATGAAATTGCGATGTAAAGCAAGAAAATTGCCCGCAACACATTAGAAACTAGACTGACAGCTGTTTGCGTTCCTCCTGCATCCGTTGCTCCTTGGGTTAAGTTGCTTTTGAAAAAAGTCTCAGCCTTACTAAAAAATTGTGCTTGTGCTGGCGCTGCAAAGTAGTCTAGCCAAAATAAACTTAAAATAGTACCTACTGCTAAAATCTGTAATACTATACGCTGCTTACTTGATCAATTTATCTGCAACCCAATTTGTTGAATCAAAACTACACTTAGGCTACCAAATAATAAGCCAAAAAGTAAGATAGGGCTTTTTAAACTAATAACAAGTAAAAATACAGCACATGCTATTAATAATGGTATGGAATAAGTTAATTTATTCCATAATTTTTGCCATATTCGCTTATCTTTATTAGATAAATTATCACTAAAAGCATTATTTTTTTGTCTTGTTTATTTCTCATATAAATTACTTCTATACATTTGTTAATTCCTTAGCATAGATTAATTTTATAATGTTTTTTATATTATCACATTTTAACATGATTGAAAACTATTTACAATATTATCAGTAGGGACAAAACACACTATAATATATCCTTAATATTATGTTAATCAATAGATATTATTTAAACAGATAAATAATAATTTTAGTATGGATAGGTTTTTTGAGTGACCCTTTTCTGCTTGTTCGTCTACCTCCAGTTTTGCTTGCTTAAATTGCTGTGTAAAGAGATGACAATCAACTCCAATGAGTTTTTTTGTCGCCATAGTCTTCTAGGATAACCCAGTATCGTTTAATGCAAATATTTTGAGGATATGGTGCAATGCTCAATACTAGTACGTGAACGCAGAAAGTAAGCTACTGCAGTGGAAGATTTCGCTGACATATAGACGCGAAACAGCTTGTCGTCAGAGTGATAGTATTCTACTGGATATTTAGAGTTGGTATAACTTGCCATGGGTGTTAGCCTGGGTTCAGGTCAACATTGCCAGTTCTGAAATTAAATGACTAATGACTATTGAAAATACACAAGTCCCCCATAAGTTGATTGGTGTTGCAGTTCTTTGGAATCAACAAGGACAAATATTAATTGATCGTCGTCCTCCAAAGGGAGTTCTGGGGGGATTATGGGAATTTCCTGGTGGCAAAATGGAGCCAGGGGAAACAATGGAGGAATGTATCCAAAGAGAGATTTTGGAAGAGCTAGGAATTGATATTGAAGTGGTAGAACATTTAATTACTATTGATCATACCTATACCCACCTCCGTGTAACTTTAAATGTGCATCACTGTCGTCATATTGGAGGTACTCCTCAAACTCTCGAATGTGACGAGGTGCGGTGGGTACATTTAAATGAGTTGGAAAACTTTACATTTCCTGAAGCTAATGCCGAAGTGATTGATGTTATCCAAGAAAATGGTGTCTGGCAAGGAATTTAATGGGGATAATGGGAGATATATGTTGCACACGTTAATAATCTGAGCTTTTAGGTAAGCTCACATGGGTTAGTATGTCCGTGCTATGGAATTTATGATAAGTATTTTTGTATTTCTTATTTTGGAGAGTGCTTAGAGGGAAAATCTGCCAATTCTTGGTTCTTGGCATAGAAACGCAATCAATAACCGTAGGAAGTACAATCCGAAATCATATCAATTTGGATAAACTGGTAGGGTAAAATGAAATGATGCTCCTTCATTAGGCACACTATCTACCCAAATGCGACCAAAATGGGCTTGGATGATTCGTTGACAAAGGGATAATCCAATACCATAACCATCCTGCTTCTCGTCTCGCTCTAAACGAAAGCGATTTTCAAATATTTGTTCGCGTTTGCTTTCGGGAATACCTGGACCAGTATCACTAATGCTACACTGGATTTTCTGAGTCGTCCGGTGTAATACGCTGATGTTAATTCTCCCACTTGTAGGGGTATATTTAATGGCGTTATCTAAAAGATTTATTAAAACTTGACGAATGCGCTCTGGATCGGCGTAAACATCGGGTAGGTCTTGGGGAATATCTTTTTCAAGAGTGAGGGATTTATTCGTGTAGCGATCGCGCAATTCCTCTATTATATCCAAACACAGTTGACCTACTCCCAATTTTTGCGGTTGAATCGGAAATTCTCGGTCTTTACCATGACCAGCTTGTAACAAATCTGTAATCATGCGATTAATAGCTTGCACTTGACTCCGGGATTGTTTAAACAAGTGGATTGTCATTTTGGGTGATAAACGGGAAAATCTCCCATTTTCGACGTTATAGTCAGATTTTAAAGTATCAATAGCGATCGCCACAGCAGTTAGAGGATTACGCAAATCGTGAGCTAGCATGGCAATCACCCGATCTTTAAACAGGAGTTGCTCTTGTAATTTTTCTTTCTCTTGCTTTAAGCGAAAAATTTCATCTGATAATCGTATCAATTCTGCCGAAACAGCCACGGAGCGAATCGAAGACGCCCTAAGAAATTCCACTGATTCCTGTGGGGTGTTTTTAGTAATATTTTTATCTTGTTGCCCTGTATTATCTTGATGTAATTTTAAATATGTTTCGACAGACGTTTGCCACCGGGGCCACCAAATCTTGAGTTGGGTAATAATATTACTACCAGCAAGAATTTGTCTTGGTTCCGGTTGAATTTTGATTAAGGCAGGTGTAGCTACTAACTTAAAGTGTTCTGCCAAATAGGGTTGTTTTCCAACATCAATGGTTTGCAACTCAAAGTCGTATGTAGCTTGCAACTCCTTTAAATAATTACTAATTCGCTGTACCTGTGGTCGAGACTTTAGTCGTTCATCGACAAATAGTAACAGCTGTAATGGAGCCTCAGAATAAATACTGGTATCCTGGGAAACTTGCATTTCATCTCGCGCCAGAACTGGTAATTAACCTACGACACCTGACAGCTGGAGTGATTAAAATCAACTAGCTGTTAGCGATCGCATGGTCGTTCTTGATTTTGTGAATTTAATATCTATTTTAGGTTTTTCCTACTCCGATTCCACAAGAGTTTTAATATGCGACATTTATTTTGCCTTTTTTCCCTCCCTCTGAGTTTATTTGCTGTTATGGTAAATTCTCTTGCTGCCCCTTCCCAGTCGCCATCTTCCCGGAATCAAAATCTTTCGTCAAGGGTAGATGCAAGCTTTTATACTACCGCTCGCCTGTTAGTACAGCAGCAAATTAACTTGCTTGTTTGTACAGAAATGGCACTTGTGGAGCCATATCCTAACCCTATGAGGGTGATTAGAGGACAGTTACTGATGCAGACTAAGGGTGTAGATAGGTTTTTACAGCAACGAGGTCTAAACACACAAACTAGATGTAACCAACAGGAGAATTTTTCTAGTGGAGTTTGACCATCAGCTAAACAAATATATTGTTCTCTATCTGCTTTCAATAGGGAGCTATTGAAGCTTACTCTTCTAGTAGATGGACTGTTGTCCCGTCGTGGTGAGGTAGCATGGGTGAGAGATTTCCCCCTGGTAAGTGCAGAGGGACAATGCCATCCAGTACTTTCTATTGCACCCCTTAAGCCTCCCCAATTAGGTTCTTCTGCTCTTCCTTTTAATGCTCCTGTCCCAAATGTTGATTCTGGTAGTGCAACAAAAATTGGCAGGTATTGCAAAACGCCAATAGCTAATTATATAACGCCCCCGGCCCCGGCGTTCGCTCCTCCTCCAGAAGTCTTGAATATTTTACAATCAGCCCAGGTTTTGTTAAAGTCAGCTAAAGCTGCATTTCCGAAAGGGAGTAAGTTTACATATCCTCGCCAAAACGCAGTTTTACAGGAACGCCATACTTTTGCAACTGATGGAAATGAAGCAAAACTCTATGGTAAATTTATAGCACAGCCCAATACAGGCATTTTTCGGGTATTACCAGATAAAATGCTGCAACAGTTTAATGGTTTTACCAACCGTTTACAAGCTGTTATTCGTGAGCGTTATACTTTCCCACCCCTAGGAAAGAATCAAGATAACTTTACTCCCAAATTATCTTTGCAAGTTGTGGATAATCAGTTTGCCATGAAAAACCGGGGAGCTGACTATAGTTTGATGGTAAACCTAGGGGATATTCCCTTAGAAGATATTGATACTTACCTAAAGCAAGACAACCATTCCCAGAAAAATTTTCTACTCAGCTACCAACCACCACAACAATTCAAAAAGTTACAAATTGATCGCCGCCGTTTTTTAACTGGTAAACTTCAGGATAATATTCCAGCAAAGCCAATTTTTGCTCAATTACCAGCACAATTAAACCAAACCTAATTACTACGAACGCTGCAATTTAATACCAGAAGCAATTAAAACTGGTCAACCAATTTCTGTGAGCGATCGGTTATATATAGATAGTTTGCTAGAAATGCAAAGTAGTGATGTAATTGTTGCATTTCGACCCGTCAGTCGCCGCTCTGATGGGAGTTACACAATTCTCTGGCGCGTTGTCAAACAGCTACCCGCACCACAAATTCAAGATTTAGAAGATTATTTGCAATTTAGTCAGAGGTGATTAAACTTACTCACAACTCGTATAAACTGTAGTAGCTAGGAGCCTCAGCCTAGATTGGGGTTCTGAGCCTCATCCCTTGTGTTCCTTGCCAGAGTCAAGGAACAATTCTTGTCACAGATCAAAGATATGCGAATATTTTTCTCTGAAAAAGTTGTAAAATCAAGAACTATAAGCTCAGACTGATCACAAGAAAATAGAGCTTATAGTTCTTGATTGATGTGTTGGTTATCTCAAAATAAAGCTCATCGTAAAGATATATTACGAACCTTGCAAAAATATTTAGAAATTGTCTAAAAAAACCACATCGCTTTAATGTAGGAATAAAGGATAAGAGAGGCAAATAAGATGATTAATAATATGCAAAAGTATCGTTTTATCTGTACTTTGACCTTTGGAGATATCTACGGTCAAATTATAGTCTGGTTGGTCACCATTACCTTAAGTTTAGCTGCGGCTCTAGCATTAATGGGAGCAACGAAACCTGTGTATGCTTTGGTTACAGTAGGTTTAATCGTATTGTTATCTCTACCCTTCTTGCTCTTTGCTTTTGTTACAACTTTGTTAAATCACATTGAATTAATACCTTTAGAAGCTGCGATGAAAAGGGAAAATAGATCTACTTATATTCCCAATGGTCAACCTTTAGAAGCAACTCGTTAGATATATTAAGGTAAGAGTTAATAATCATATTCAATGATTAATTGCCAGGTTTATAAATCTACATAAATTATTAGCAAGCAGTTAAGCGTATTATCTCAAATTTTGAATCCCTAATTTTACATTATCCCTGTTAAACAACAGGGAATTTTTATGAGCAGAGATAATTCTTGCATGGATTCATAAAATGGATGATTTTCTGAATTGAACTCTCCTTTTCTTCCCTTTTCTGCTACAAATAGCAAAAACACTTAAAATTATCATGTTGAGGAAAGTAATATTTTTAGTTTTGCACCTTTGGTAAGAATTCTACTAGTAGAACCGGTTTTGTTGGCAATTGGGTGATTGTGATGATTGATTTGGATGTAATTATTGTTGGTGGTGGCTTGGCTGGTACTCGTGCTGCAGTGGAGATTGCCCGCATGGATCCAAGCTTACAGGTCGCTGTAGTGGCAAAAACTCACCCCATTCGCTCCCATTCGGTAGCCGCCCAAGGTGGTATGGCTGCAAGCTTACGAAATGTAGATGATGCAGATAGCTGGGAAGCTCATGCCTTTGATACAGTCAAGGGCTCCGATTATTTGGCAGACCAGGATGCTGTAGCAATTTTGACTCAAGAAGCACCGGATGTGGTGATTGATTTAGAACATATGGGGGTGTTATTCTCCCGGTTAGATGATGGTCGAATTGCTCAGAGGGCTTTTGGTGGACATACCCACAACCGTACTTGTTATGCCGCGGATAAAACTGGTCATGCTATTTTACATGAATTGGTGAGCAATCTACGAAAGTATGAAGTACAAATTTATGATGAGTGGTATGTAACGCGGCTGATTTTAGAAGATGGTGAAGCTAAGGGCTTGGTCATGTACCACATTGAGAGTGGTCAATTACAGGTGGTGAGAGCAAAGGCTGTCATGTTTGCCACTGGGGGTTATGGTCGGGTATATAATACTACTTCTAATGACTTTGCCTGTACTGGGGATGGGTTAGCGATGACTGCCATGGCTGGTTTGCCATTGCAGGATATGGAATTTGTGCAGTTCCATCCTACAGGGTTGTATCCAGTGGGAGTCTTGATTTCCGAGGCCGTCCGGGGAGAGGGGGCATATTTAATTAACAGTGAAGGCGATCGCTTTATGGCAAACTATGCCCCTAGTCGTATGGAATTAGCCCCCCGCGATATTACCTCAAGGGCGATTACTCGGGAAATCCGCGCAGGTAGAGGTATAAATCCCGACGGAAGTGCTGGAGGTTCTTTTGTCTATTTAGATTTACGGCACATGGGGGAAGAAAAAATTATGAGCCGAGTCCCTTTTTGTTGGGAAGAGGCTCATCGTTTAGTGGGGGTAGATGCAGTAAATCAACCCATGCCGGTACGTCCTACGATTCATTATTGTATGGGTGGTATTCCTGTTAATACAAATGGGCAAGTACGTACAGGGAAAGACGATTTAGTTACTGGATTCTTTTCTGCTGGGGAAACTGCTTGTGTCTCAGTTCACGGAGCGAATCGTTTGGGTAGTAATTCCCTATTGGAATGTGTAGTTTATGGCAGGAGAACTGGTGCTGCGATCGCAAACTATGTTCAAAATCGCAAATTACCCACAGTAGACGAAGAGTTGTACATTCAGCAAACCAAGCAGACAATTCAAAACCTGTTAGATAAAACAGGGACTTACCGCATTAATAAAGTCCGCCAAGATTTTCAAGATTGTATGACAGAATACTGTGGTGTATTTCGCCAAGAAGATGTTTTGAGCTCGGGATTCGAAAAGCTGCAAGACATACAACAGCAATACTCGCAAATTTACTTGGATGATAAAGGTAAATGTTGGAATACAGAAATTATTGAAGCCCTGGAATTGCAAAGCTTAATGCTAGTTGGGCAAACAATCATGGCATCAGCCTTAATTCGTCGGGAAAGTAGGGGAGCGCATTTCCGTGAAGATTATCCCCAGAGAGATGACGAAAATTTTCTCCAACATACATTGGCATATTACTCCCCGTCCGGTATTGACATCCAATATCGTCCAGTAACTATTAATATGTTTGAACCCAAGGAGAGGAAATATTAAGTCAGATTTAGTTATTTTATCTACCCTACTCCCTTTTACCTAGTTGGGAATTTTGGCATCACAGAATTGATGTTCTGGGTATAAAAACATAAAGGCGGGAAATCCCGCCCTTACAATCATTTTGATTTGGTCTAAAACCCAAGATAAATTAGCCAACCATTAGCAACTCCTTAGTAGGTGACTTGCTAACTATTACCTTCTGGGTTTCATCGGCATCAACATAAGCAGTATCACCAGAATTAATCTCACCAGAAAGAATAGCTTCAGCTAGGGAGTCTTCTAGATAGTTCATAATCGCCCGACGTAATGGTCTTGCACCATAACTAGGATCGTAGCCTTGTTTAACTACTAATTCCTTAAAGCGATCGCTAACTTCCAGTTTAATATCCTTTTCTGTTAATCGACTGGCAACTTCTTTTAACAAGATGTCAGCAATATGCTTGATTTCTTCTTGTTTGAGTTGGGTGAAGACGATAATTTCATCAAATCTGTTGAGAAACTCTGGACGGAAATAAGCCTTCATTTCCTCGTTGACTAGGTTCTTAATTCGGTTATAGGTAGCTTCGGCTTCGTTATTCTCGAACTCGAACCCTAAACCACCACCACCTTTCTCAATTACCTTGGAACCAATGTTAGAGGTCAAAATAATTAAAGTATTCTTGAAGTCTACTTTTCTACCCTTGGCATCAGTAAGATGACCATCTTCCAGGATTTGTAGCAGCATATTGAATACATCGGGGTGTGCCTTTTCAATCTCGTCGAAAAGCACAACTGTATAGGGCTTGCGTCGCACAGCTTCCGTTAATTGCCCACCTTCATCGTATCCAACATAACCAGGAGGAGAACCAATTAGCTTGGAAACATTGTGACGTTCCATGTACTCAGACATATCCAAGCGAATCATGGCATCTTCTGAACCAAACATGTAAGCCGCTAAAGCCTTGGTAAGTTCGGTTTTACCTACTCCTGTGGGACCAGAAAAGACAAAACTAGCGATGGGACGGTTGGCATTCTTTAAGCCGACACGGGCACGACGGATGGCACGGGAGACGGCAGTAACAGCTTGTTCTTGCCCAATAAACCGCTCGTGTAAAGTATCTTCCAAATGCAGCAGTAATTCAGACTCAGACTCAGTTAACTTGTTCACCGGTACGCCGGTCCAAGCGGCGACAATTTGAGCAATGTCTTCCTCTTCCACAATTCCAGTTTGGATATTTTCCCCTGGTTGTGATTCTTGGAGCTTTGCCGTCAATTCTAACTCGCGATCGCGCAGTTCACCGGCTTTAACAAAGTCCTGTGTCTTTACTGCTTCGTCTTTCTGCTTAATGGCAGTGTTTAATTCCTGCTTCAATTCTTTGTCATCAGTTTTAAGGGAATGACGCAGGCGCACCCGGGAGCCAGCCTCATCAATCAAATCAATGGCTTTGTCTGGCAAAAAACGATCGCTAATATAACGGTCTGATAATTGTGCTGCCGCTACCAATGCTTCATCGGCTATTTTCAAGCGGTGGTGTTGTTCGTAAACTCCACGCAAACCTTGTAAAATTTGGATTGTTTCTTCTACGGAAGGCTCACCCACCAAAATGGGTTGGAAACGACGTTCTAGGGCAGCATCCTTTTCAATTTGTTGGCGGTACTCATCCAGGGTAGTAGCTCCTAAACATTGGATTTCTCCCCTAGCCAAAGCAGGTTTGAGGATATTTGCCGCATCCATTCCCCCCTCAATACCACCAGCTCCAACTAAGGTATGGATTTCATCAATTACGACAATGATGTTACCAGCAGTGCGGATTTCCTCGACAATTTTCTTTAGCCGTTCCTCAAAATCACCACGGAAGCGAGTACCAGCTACAAGTAAACCCATATCCAAGCTAAATACTTGCTTCTCCAGCAAGATTTCTGGGACATCCTGGTTGTAAATCCGTTGTGCTAAACCCTCAGCGATAGCTGTTTTACCCACCCCTGGTTCTCCAATCAGAACGGGATTATTTTTCGTGCGCCGACCAAGAATTTGAATTGCTCGTTCAATTTCCTTTTCTCGAGCAACTACGGGGTCTAGGTTACCTGACTGAGCTTCTTGAGTCAGATTTCTGCCAAACTCCTCCAAAGCTTTGGTATTGGGACGTCTAGCGTCGCCACCACCAAAGGCACCAGAAGCTACTGTTGCAGTCTCACCCAAACGACGAATTATTAAATTGCGGATCTGAGAAATGTCAACTCCTAAGTTTTGTAATACCCTAGTAGCTACCCCTTCCCCAGTTTCAGTTAATCCTAAAAGTAAATGTTCTGTACCAATAAAATTATTTCCTAAAGGACGAGCTTCCTTAAAAGCTTGTTCAAATAGACTTTTTACCTTTGGTGTAAAGGGAATTTCTGGTGGTAAATAGCCAGAGCCCCTACCAATAATTCTTTCAACTTCTTGACGCGCTTCCTTGTGAGTCACGCCTAACTCAGTTAGCACTTCGGCAGCAACACCAGTATTTTCTCCCAGTAACCCCAAGAGAATTTGCTCTGTTCCTACAAAATTATGTCCCAGGCGACGTGCTTCTTCCTGGGCAAGCATAACTACCTTAATAGCTTCAGAAGTAAAGTGTTCAAACATAGCAGGTCTTGCTCCCTCGCTGCACGGTCGGGATGAAATCAGTGTTCACCCTTACCAGGACTTCCATAATACTTTGCTTAAAAACAATGTATCTTTATTTAAAGTTGAGTGGCAATAGGGAGAGCCGTAAGGGTTAAGGTGTGTTAGCCGTCTGTTGAATTTTGAATTTTAGATTGCTTCCCTAACTTTCAAGCTAGACTTCTGGATACGCAGATTGGAAAATTTGTTCTGCGGTTAAATCCACTTCGGTCAATGTAGGGGAAATAATGCGAACGCTACCTCTAAACTGGTTAAGTTGATACTCCCCTTCGACTAACCAATAAATAGATATTGTTGGTTGTTTGGGATTACCAATAAATTTTCTGCCACCCAATGCAGCATAATCTACAATCCAGTATTCTGGAATAACAATGGCTTCATATTGTCCTACCTTGGTGAAATAATCATCACGCCAGTTTTTACTAACCACCTCTATGACTAATGGGATAGATGAGCTAAGGCTTACTGTTGATTTGTTTCTCCATAATGGCTCCTTAACAAGCTAATGTCAAAACTACTTGGTCCTTCAGTACCTTTAGTGTTTTGATTTACTATGCACTGACTAATTTAGCTGCTTTAAAACTCCCTTTATCAAAAAGGCTTTATCCCATTTGGGTCACTTGGTTGGGTCTAGTTTCATGTTTATTTCTTGCCTTCTGGGTTAATTATTCTGTATGGGGAACAGGCTTAGCCCGGACTTCTCACAAGTGAGAAAAAAACACTTGGATGAGCAAAATTTAGGATAAATTAATTGGGTGCGACTCTTTTGGTAGTACGTGGTATGATAGAATAATAATAAATGACAAGTCAACCACAGTAGTACTGACAGCCAAAAATGTACTTGATGGAATTGGCTTGTAAAAAGTGAAAAAACAGGAATAGTTCCACACCCTATGCAAGGATCTACATCAAATCAAGGTATGTTTTGGTCACAAGCACGAGAACTATTTGAACAGATAGTTAGTTGGTTAGACTCAGACAGCATTTGTGGGTTAGAACACTCCCAGATAGAGAGTAAGTTACTTGAGAATGGATAGGAACTATTGACACGGTTGTTACAAACAAAGATATTTTCATAAACGCAGTCAAGATGAAATAGAGGGAGAGTGTGCAGGCACAGACTCAGTAAACAGAACACACAAGAAAAAATTGTCGCGGAAATTGACCACATTATTTGGCACAGTAATCGCCAATAGAATTGGTTATGGAGGAAGAAAGATAAATACCCTATTTCCTTTGGATGGGGAGTTTAATCTACCAGCACAGCAATATTCTCTCTCATGGACTAAGACAGGGATATTATCCATGTGATTGAGTATTTGTGGAAAGCTGTATTTGTCTTTTATTCTCAGACTTCAACACAGGCACAAGCTTGGGTGAGCAAACGTTTACAGCTTATCCTTGAAGGTAAATCAAGTTCAGTTGGCCCAGGTATGCGCCGGAGTGCGACTTTACCCAAACTCACCCCCCAAGAACGTAAACCCGTGGATACCTGTGCTAGATATTTACTTAACAATGCCAAATACCTCAAATATGACGATTACTTAAAAGCTGGATTCTCCATTCCCACGGGGGTGATTGAGGGTGCTTGTCGCCACCTGATTAAAGACAGGATGGATATCACTGGGGCTAGATGGACCATGAGGGGTGCTGAGGCTGTTTTACCCCTGGGTTCTTTATACATCAGTGGCGATTGGGATGAGTATTGGCAGTTTCATCTACAACAAGAACATAAACCCAATGACCTGGCTTTGTACTCTAGTGGTATTCCTTTGATCAAGCAAGTTCTCAAAGCTCGTTGTTCTACTACCCCTCCACCTCTTCCAATACCTGTCTAAGTTCCACTCCCCGTCTTACTAAAAGAGTCGCACCCAATTAATTTATTAACGATCGCTTCTTTTAAACAGATTTCCAACCTCAGTGAACAGCGGTGCTGGATTCTACAGTTTTTTGGTGCTCCCTGTCGTAAATATTATCTTCTTTGCTAACTAAACCTGCGGAATGTGGGTTTAAATTACTAGGGTGTTTAGTATTGCTAAATCCCTATTTTTAACATACAAAACATCGTAATATGGTGAAATAACCATATTACGATGTAAACAATATTTAATATTTGTGCAAGCAATTACTTTTTGATAAAGTTAAGTTTTATAAATAAAAGACTCAGTTTTTATATCGTTTTGTGTCAAACAAACGGTAAATCAGGCTTTTAGGCATAAATTTCTGATAGAAACTTCATAGTGCCTAAAATTAAGCAAGTTATTGCGTTTGATTGACTTTCGTAGTAACAGTTGCCGAGCCGAACCTTAAAGCCTATTAGCAAAAGAACACGCATCAAAGGAGCTTAGGAAAGCATGTTCACCCACGTCAAGTCCACCATTCGTCACATTGCACCCGATGACTTGAGGGGACGGCATTTACTCAAGGTGGTCTATGTCGTGTTAGAGTCCCAGTATCAGAGTGCGTTGTCGCAAGCTGTAAGGACTATTAACAAGAACAATCCCAATTTGGCGATTGAGATTAGCGGTTATTTAATTGAGGAGCTCCGGGATCCGGAAAATTACCAGGAGTTCCAAAAAGATTTGGAAACTGCCAATATTTTTATTGCATCCTTAATTTTTATTGAGGATCTAGCACAGAAAGTAGTGGAAGCTGTAAAACCACACCGCGATCGCTTAGATGCTGCGGTGGTTTTTCCTTCCATGCCAGAGGTAATGCGCTTAAATAAAATGGGCAGCTTTTCCATGGCGCAGTTGGGTCAGTCTAAGAGTGTCATTGCTCAATTCATGCGGAAGCGTAAGGAAAAATCTGGTGCTGGTTTTGAAGATGCAATGCTCAAACTTCTGAGGACTTTACCCCAAGTACTGAAGTTTTTACCTGTGGAAAAAGCTCAGGATGCTAGGAATTTTATGCTTAGTTTCCAGTATTGGCTGGGAGGTTCTTCTGAAAACCTGGAAAACTTCTTGTTAATGCTGGCTGATAAATATGTATTAAAAGATTTAGAAACTAGTCCTGATTCTTCTTTAAAATATGAAGCACCTGTAGTTTATCCAGATATGGGTATTTGGCATCCTTTGGCTACTACCATGTATAAGGATGTGAGGGAATATCTTAACTGGTATAACAGTCGCAAAGATATTGGTGCTGAACTAAAAGATCCCCTTGCTCCCTGCGTGGGTTTAGTAATGCAGCGTACCCACCTAGTTACTGGTGATGATGCTCACTATGTAGCTATGGTACAGGAATTAGAGGCATTAGGAGCAAAAGTAATTTGTGTGTTTGCCTCTGGATTGGACTTTTCCAAGCCAGTTGATGCTTACTTTTATGAACCCAGTACCAATACACCTTTAGTAGATGCGGTCATTTCCTTGACTGGTTTTGCTTTAGTAGGAGGACCCGCACGTCAAGATCATCCCAAGGCGATCGAGTCTTTAAAACGTCTTAACCGTCCTTATATGGTGGTGTTACCATTGGTATTCCAAACCACGGAAGAATGGCAAGATAGCGAATTGGGTTTACACCCAATTCAAGTGGCTTTGCAAATTGCTATTCCTGAGTTGGATGGAGCTATTGAACCGATAATTTTATCAGGTAGGGATGGAAATACCGGTAAAGCGATCGCTCTACAAGACAGAATTGAGTCGGTAGCACAAAGGGCTTTAAAATGGGCAAATTTACGTCGTAAGCCCAAGGTAGATAAGAAAATCGCCATTACTGTATTCAGCTTTCCCCCAGATAAAGGCAATGTTGGAACTGCTGCGTATTTGGATGTGTTTGGCTCCATTTACGAGGTCATGAAGGCATTAAGAACTAATGGTTATGATTTGCCAGAGTTACCTGGTTCTGCCAAAGAACTAATGGAAGAAGTTATCCATGATGCTCAAGCGCAATATGCTAGTCCGGAATTAAATCTAGCTTACCGGATGTCTGTACCAGAGTATGAAAATTTAACTCCTTATTCTCAGCGTTTAGAGGAAAATTGGGGAGCACCCCCTGGAAATATCAACAGTGATGGACAGAATCTTTTAATTTACGGCAAGCACTTCGGAAATTTATTTATTGGGGTTCAACCAACCTTTGGTTATGAAGGTGATCCCATGCGGTTATTATTCTCTCGTTCCGCAAGTCCTCACCACGGTTTTGCCGCTTACTATACCTACTTAGAAAAAGTTTGGGGTGCGGATGCGGTGCTCCACTTCGGAACCCATGGGTCCTTAGAATTTATGCCTGGGAAACAAATGGGGATGTCCGGGGAGTGTTACCCAGATAACCTAATTGGTACAATTCCTAACCTGTATTATTACGCAGCTAACAACCCCAGTGAAGCCACAATTGCCAAGCGTAGAGGGTATGCGGAAACTATCTCTTATTTAACGCCCCCGGCCGAAAATGCTGGTTTATACAAAGGTTTAAAAGAACTGAGCGAATTAATTGCTTCTTACCAAACCCTAAAAGATAGTGGACGGGGAGTTCCCATTGTCAACACCATCATGGATAAATGCCGGATGGTGAATTTAGACAAGGATATTGACATCCCGGAAACGGATGCCAAGGATATGAGTGCAGAGGAGCGGGATAATATCGTAGGGATTGTTTACCGCAGGCTAATGGAAATAGAATCCCGATTACTACCCTGCGGGTTGCATGTCATTGGTAAACCACCCACAGCAGAAGAAGCGATCGCAACTCTGGTAAATATTGCTGGTTTAGATCGGGAAGAAGAAGAAATTCTCAGTGTGCAACGCATTATCGCCAATAGTTTAAACCGGGATATTGAGGAAATTTACCGCAACAGCGACAAAGGGGTTTTAGAAGACGTACAAGTGCTGCAAGATATCACCATGGCAACCCGTGCAGCTGTTGCTGCTTTAGTAGAAGCACAAATCGACGCAGAGGGAAGAGTTTCCTTGGTTTCCAAGTTGAATTTATTCAATATGGGTAAAAAGGAACCTTGGGTAGAAGCATTGCACCAAGCAGGTTATACAGAGGTGGATCAAGAAGCACTCAAACCCCTATTTGAATACCTGGAATTCTGTTTAAAGCAAGTCTGCGCTGATAACGAACTTGGTGCATTACTCAAAGGTTTGGAAGGGGAATACGTACTACCAGGTCCCGGTGGCGATCCCATCCGCAACCCAGATGTACTACCCACAGGTAAAAATATACACGCCCTTGACCCCCAAGCTATACCGACACAAGCCGCAGTGCAATCAGCCAAATTTGTTGTAGAGCGCCTAATAGCAAGGCATATAGCGGAGAATGGCGGCAACTATCCCGAAACCATTGCCTCTGTGCTTTGGGGAACCGATAATATTAAAACCTACGGGGAATCATTAGCACAGATTATGTGGATGGTTGGTGTGCGTCCCGTACCCGATGCTTTAGGAAGGGTAAACAAATTAGAATTGATCCCCTTAGAAGAATTGGGAAGACCAAGAATTGACGTAGTTATTAACTGTTCTGGGGTATTCCGCGACTTATTCATTAACCAAATGAATCTATTAGATCAAGGGGTAAAAATGGCCGCGGAAGCGGATGAGCCCTTAGAAATGAACTTCGTCCGCAAACATGCTGTAGCTCAAGCAGAGGAAATGGGAATAAATCTGCGTCAAGCAGCTACCCGTGTATTTTCCAATGCTTCTGGTTCCTACTCCTCCAACATTAACCTCGCAGTGGAAAACAGCACCTGGGAAAATGAAGGGGAATTACAGGAAATGTACTTGAAGCGCAAATCATTCGCCTTTACTGCAGATAACCCTGGAACCATGGAACAATCCCGGGAATTGTTTGAAAAGACATTGAAGACAGCAGAAGCGACGTTCCAAAATCTGGATTCCTCTGAGATTAGCTTAACAGACGTTTCCCACTACTACGATTCCGATCCCACCAAAGTGGTGGCAAGTCTGCGGGGTGATGGGAAAATGCCAGCATCCTATATGGCAGATACTACTACAGCTAATGCTCAAGTGCGGACATTATCAGAAACCGTACGCTTAGATGCCCGTACCAAACTATTAAACCCCAAATGGTACGAAGGAATGTTATCTCATGGTTATGAAGGAGTACGGGAGTTATCCAAGCGATTGGTAAATACCGTGGGTTGGAGTGCAACCGCAGGTGCAGTTGATAACTGGATCTATGAAGACACCAACCAAACCTTCATGAAAGATGAAGAAATGCAACAACGTTTGTTGAATATGAATCCAAATTCATTCCGTAAAATGGTGACAAGTTTGTTAGAAGCCAATGGAAGGGGTTATTGGGAGACAAGCGAAGAGAATCTGGATAGATTGCGTCAGTTGTATCAGGAAGTGGAGGATAAGATTGAAGGGATAGAGTAAAGCTTCCCAACTTAGAATTCTCAAATCAATAATAAATTTTAAGGGACACAGTTTATAGTCAACTGTGTCCCTTAACTTTGAAAATAAGATTGATTTATCAATCAAATCATTTTACGACATCATATGTATAGTCCCTAACTGTAAAAAGAGCAGAGTATTTAGATGCTTATTGAAAAAATAATCAATTATTATGAATTGCAATGGAAGTGCAAATGGATCTTAATAATAAGCAACAATAAATTTTAGAATTAATTTTTACAAGTCCGATTCCAGCAAATATTGCCTGGAAAGATATTGAAAGTTTATTTATAGCATTAGATGCTGATGTTACCCAATGAAGAGGTTCAAGGATTCGCGTGAAGTTAAATGGAGTTAGAGCAGTTTTTCATGAACCACATGCTGAAAAAGAAACTGATAAAGGAGCAGTAAAATCTGTGAGGGATTTTTTGATGGAGGCAGGAATTAATCCGTAATAAATTAATTACTAGAGACTGGAGATAAATTGATAAAAATAGGGGTAAGGTTAATACTTAACCCACAGATGAAAAGCCTAAAGTATCGAGAATACACTCAAATGTTTGAGTAAAAAATAAAGAACTTGTAACAACTCTGGATGGAGTTATATTTAGAGACAGACAGCCATGATGACTTACAAAGTTTATACAGCTAATATTGAAGTAGATGTAGATGGCGGAATCCTTTTTGGTCGGATTTTGGATATAAAGCATGTAATAACATTCAAAGGAAAAAATATTGATGAGGCGCGTCAAGAATTCAAAAATTCTGTTGATGATTATCTGGCTTTTTGTCAAGAATTAGGAGAAGAACCTGATAAACCTTTTTCTGGAAAACTTCCCTTTCGCACTACACCAGAAAAACACCGCAAAATTTGTCTTGCGGCTAAAAAAAATGGTAAAAGTATTAACGCTTGGATGGATGAAGTTGTAAGTAATGCTGGGAATAAAGTTATCAATGCATAGATTAGATATGTAGCAATAATATTTAACTGAGGATGTCTCTATACAAACGGTTAAAAGCTGGAGTTGTGTATAGCGGAAATAACAACTATTATAAATTAATAAACAATATTACTTGAGAAACCAGGTAAAGTCTGATGTTAAAAATAGATTTTACGCAAGAAGACATTGATAAACTTCATTATGAATGATATCATTATCTTCATTCATTAGTACAGAAAAAGATGGAAGTTCTGTATCTAAAAAGTCGGGGTATAAAACATAAAGATATTTGTAGTTTGTTTAAAATATCAAAAACAACATTAATTGCTTACATTAAACAAGATCAATCGCAGGAGTAGAAGAACTAAAAAAAATACACCACAAAGGACAGCCAAGTGAATTAAATCAGTATAGTGATATTTTGAAATAATATTTTGAGAAAAATCCAGCTACAAGTATTGCAGAAGCGAGTGATGCCATTGAAAAAATAACTGGTATTAAGCGCAGTCCAACTCAGGTAAGAGAATTTCTGCTCAGAACAGGTTTGCGTTGCTTAAAAGTGGGGTATGTGCCGGGAAAGTCAGTAGACCCAGAAAAGATTGAAGAGGTAGAAAAATATAGACAATAAAAGCTAGAACCATTACTGGAAGAAGCTATTAGCCGAAAGGAAGTAGTTTTTTTTTCTTGACGCAGCCCACTTTGTACATCGAGCATACTTAGGATTTTTATGGTGTTTTACAATAACATTTATCTGTTCACCTTCCGGTGGAAAATGATTTAATCTTTTAGGAGCAGTTAATGCAGTTACTAAGGAAATAATTACAATTACAAATGAAACTTATATTAATTCAGAAAGTCTGTGCCAGTTGTTATTTAAATTAGCTAATATGGGGCTAAAGAAACCAATTATTATTGTACTAGATAATGCCAGATATCAGAAGTGTCAATTAGTACAAAAATATGCGACATAAGTAGGTATAAAACTATGTTCTTTACCTTGCTATTCTCCACAATAAAATTTTATTTAAATATTTTGGAAATTTCTTAGAAATGAATGTTTATACTTTAAGTACTATGCTAATTTTGCAGATTTGAAGGCAGCAATCTCTAACTGCATTGCTACCGCTAATACTGATAAGCAGAAGAAGTTAAACAGCTTATTAACTCTCGATTTTAAGACAAATTAATAACTCCATTTTTTAGCCGTTTAAAATGTAGATATGTTAGATACAAGGTTCGGTAGAGGAACGAAACCTAACACAATAAATTTGTTCATTTGTTGGATATAGAAGAAC
>CBZS010000074.1 GCA_000613065.1 Richelia intracellularis
AAGCTCTCCAATACCATCGAAGTAGTCCAACCAGTCGTAGAGTGCAGTATGGGATTGTGGGAGGCAAGTGAAGATGAAATTCATGCCAAATTCCAGGCAATGAGATGACATCGGTTGATGACTATAGAAGTCATCTCCTAAAAGTGTGACGGCTTGATTTTTGAATTCTCGGGCATAGTTAGTGATCCATCGTTTAGCAGCTGCAACTTCACAATCTTGTTTTTGACAACCATCTTGAGGAGTGACAAATTCAGGGGCTAAGGAAATCTCTTGGGACTGTTTTGGTGTAACAATTACGGGTTTGATGTAACAAT
Source organism: Richelia intracellularis (assembly GCA_000613065.1). Taxonomy (GTDB): domain Bacteria; phylum Cyanobacteriota; class Cyanobacteriia; order Cyanobacteriales; family Nostocaceae; genus Richelia; species Richelia intracellularis_B. Next base: position 315 of record CBZS010000074.1, read on the forward strand.
TACGGGTAGAATCGCGCTATGAAAGTAGGTGATGGTGCCGTTTTTATGTGTGCGACTCGAACAACATTCACAGTGGATGGTTTAAGAACTAAAATACTGAATGCCATCTAACCCCACCAACAAATGCCCACCCAGACAATGATAGGGTTTTAGGTATCCATCCCTCTCCAATCTACGGTAAATCCAGGTGAACACACAAAATAATTCCCTTGCTGCGATTCCATCAAGAATATTGCGAATTTGCGGTGGGTGTTGTTGGAATTTGACGTTGTTGTTCTAAAAACGATTCGCACTGCATAAAAAACACTGAAAATGCAACCCGGTATAGTATCAAAGATACTATACCGGGTTGCATTGCTGAGTTGTCTGGGGTCTTTTATTATAGCGACCGCCTTAGTGATAAATCCCAGTATTACCCCAAAGTTGAGTGCCATCGCCTCCATTTCAATGCCCCTGAAGAGATACTCTTTTATCCTCAAGCTAAACTGTAACCGTTGTCAAAATTTAAATTTGGAATTACTGTAAATTCCTGATAATAAAAGGTAGAGGAAAGAAAAAATGTTAAACTCTGTATGGCTTATTTTGTTGAAGGTGCGATAGCATCCGTAATTACATACGAACTCCCAATTTCAAGGGTTTTTTTAGAAAAGGTAGATAATCCACAACTAGAGTGTGAAAATAAAGTGAGAATCCTTATACTTTAAGAATATTTACTAAAAAAAGAGGGTGCAACACACCCCCAACACACACAAAAATGATATCTAAGCTCAACATACCAATATCTTACCTTATTCCACCATAGAGAAAATACCGTATTTTCTCTCCTGAGGTATGAATATATGGGTAATTTTGACCAGATGACTATGGGTGTTGGGGATTTTAAGCTTTGCAGTTCCTGTATTTTCTAGCTCTTTTTAGTCTCTAACGTTTTTCGCCATTGGCGAATAGCTTCAGCTTTTCGGGAAATTGGTGATAAGTATTGTTGTGTATCTTCTTCTGTATGGGATTGGCTATAATCTTTCAGCTTTGTAGTAGTTAAACAGTCGGGCACCTCGAAAAATTGAGCAAGTAGCTCGCGAGATAAGAGTATAGGGAGAGCAGAAGCTGGGCTTGAATTGGCATGGAAGAAAAAAAAGTCGGGGAACTTGAACAGCGATACCAGAAGTTAAAAAGCAAGAAGACCCTGTTGATGAAGTTAGATGAGACGGTGCCGTGGTCATAATTTCGTCTGATTTTAGAACAAGTGCATGACAAGCCCAGAAAAAAGAATGCTGGCCGAAAGCCCATAGATGCAATAGTCATGTTCAAAATGCTTGTGCTGCAACAACTGTACAACATAACATCAGTGATGAAGAACTCGAGTACCAGGTCAATGACCGACTATCGTTCATGACATTTTTGGGCTTGGGGCTAGCAGAACCAGTACCAGATGCAACTACAGTTTGGTTCTTTCGGCAGCAGTTGAAGCAGCAGGGTCTTATTGAAGAACTGTTTGAGCAATTAATTTGATAGGGACCTGAGAGACCAAGGCTAGCAAGCTAAGGGGGGTCAAATAGTAGATGCCACAGTGATTCCAGTTCCCAAGCAGCATAATGCTAAGGAACAGAAGCAAAAACTTGCCCAAGGATAAATTCCCGAAAGTTGGCAGCAAAAGTCTCATGGCTTGTCCCAGAAGGATACCGATGCTCCCTGGAGAAAAAAGAATGGTCAGAGTTCCTTTGGTTATAAAAACCACATCAGTATCGATGTGGAGTACGGTTTTATTCGTCGCTATCAAGTCACGGATGCCTCAGTGCATGATTCCCAAGTGTTAGGGGCACTGTTGGATGAGCAAAACCAGGGGGAAGAGGTTTGGGCAGATAGTGCCTATGGTAGTGAATCTATTGAATGGATTCTACAGATTTTACAATTCCTCTTTCACATTCATGAACGAGCCTACGGCAATCATCCATTGACTGCAAAACACAAAGAAGATAATCCAGAGCGTTCTCAAGTCAGAGCTAAGGTCGAACACGTTTTTGGTCACTGGGTTAATGGGCGTTGCTGAATCAGGGGATGAATTAGCGTTTGAAACCATTGATAAATCGTTGAAAATTTAGTGAAATCATCCCCTGATTCAGCAACGCCGGTTAATGAAATGGGAGGCAAGTTAATGCGTTCCATTGGTAAGCAGTCAGTCAAGGCGACTATTGGAGTGAAGAATTTAGTCTACAACTTC
>CBZS010000075.1 GCA_000613065.1 Richelia intracellularis
GATGAGTAAAAAAACAAGGGCAAGTATTTTGGAGTATGCTAGACCTAGCAGAGGAACCCAAATCATTAACAAGATCACAAATAGAAGACTTGCGGTTGCCAGCATCGAAAATGAATGGAGTAGAACGTCGGGGCTTTCAACCTGAGATGACGTTGAAATATTGCCAAGGTAGAGCAAGTTTAGCACAAACAGTATTTGGTTGGGCTAGAGAAAATATAGAGTTAGGGTTACGGGAAAAAAGAACAGGGATAATCTGTGTGGGATTACAATCAGCCTTTAGCACAGCAAAGCTTTGCCAGGAGAAACAAGCTGTTGTGGCATTATCCCTGGGACAAATTGCAGAATCTGATTCTCAACAAGACCCAACATTTAAAACTTCCTTAGCCTATACCCGGTTAACAGCAACGTCGTCTTCGTAAAGTAGTAAAAGCCAAACCTCAAAAAAAATTCCACAAACGGATGATATCTTCAACAACATCAAATAATTTGAGCCGCAATCAACAAAGAAGACTCAAAGTAAAAGGACTAAGCATGGATTGCAAAGCTACGGTTAATATCGGGGGTTATTCTCGTGGTGGAAAAACCAGAGGAGACAATCAAGCTGAGGATCATGATATGGGAACCACAGAAAAATATACTCCCTGTGGGATTATTGATGAAGATAGTGGGCAATTATTGTATATTAACTTTGGTAGTTCTTCTTATAAAACCAGGGATTTTATTGTTGATACTCTAATTCAATGGTGGAAGTAAATGACACTAGAACAAAAGCAGGATACCGAACTGATACAAATTCAAGTTGATAATGGTCCGGAAAGTAGTGGAGTAAGAACTCAATTGTTAAAAAGGATGCTTGAGTTTGTTCATCTTCTAAATATACCAATTCAATTGGTTTACTATCCTCTTTTCCATAGTAAATACAATTCCATAGACGGTTGTTGGGGTATTCTTGACCAGCATTGGAATGGGGCGGGCGAAGCTTGTTGATCTTGAAGTCATGCTTTCCTGTGCTTCGAGTATGACTTGGAAAGGCTTATATTCTATCTTGACTTTAAGTAAAACTGTTTACCAAAAAGGGATTTCTCTAACAAAGACAGCTATGAAACAAGTCGAGTCTAGATTACAGCGAAATCCACTGTTGTCCCAATGGGATATCTTGATTCAACCGCTTTTGCTGGTAATTTCTTTTGCAAAAATCATCTAAGAGCTATTCACAGCAGAAGTGCTAAGTTTTGTGGAGCATGACCAGTACGGATACCACAAGCATCTTCAGAAAAAGTGACATCTAAAGTCCAATGCAACCGATTTCCCATACCCCAATAAAGACCAATCACTTGTCTTAAGTTACGAGCATCACAATTTAATCTAGTTAGATAAAACTGAACTTCACGGGTTGTTTTCTTCCAAACATGTGGTAATGGCACAACCATGATAACGCATTTAAGACCAACCCAATTGTCTTGATTATGCAAAGTTTACAGTTGAGAAATAGGAACACACCAAATTTGATGTTTTTCAGTACGATGATGACCTGTCTCTACCCGTTTATCATAACTATGGATAATACCTTTAAAGACTTGATATAACTGTTGCTCAGACCAATTTTTCACTTGTCCGGAAAGTGTAGGATGATTACCTTTGAATGGTAAAACATAATCTGCTTTTGCATTAAAGATTTGGGATGTAATTGCTGTTTGCGTACCCATGGCATCAATGGTAATAATACATCCAGCCATGTCTAATAATTCCAATAATGCAGGGATTGCTGTAATTTCATTCGATTTACCGTCTTGTTTTAGGAGAAGTAAAACAAGACGATCTTCACTCGACCATGCACTAACTAGATGTAACCCTGATTTACCCTGTTCTCTATCATAGGAACCTTTGAGGGTATTACCATCAATGGGAATTACCTGTGCTCCTGTGGCTTCAGCTATTGATTCTACCCAACGTCGAAAGCATCGCTCAAATACTTTTGGGTTAATGGGTTCAAACGCCCGTCGAAATGTATCTGCACTTGGGATGCCATCTGGTAAAGCTAAAAACTGCTCCAACCAGTCTTATTTACTCAATCCATAATTTTCTATGTCCTCCCATCCCTTACCTTTTGCAATCACTGATAGTATTTTAATGATTAAAATATCTGTTAATAAATGGACACGGGTTCTTTCTACAGGTGGGTATTCTATCTGACTAAAAACTAATGACATTTTGAGGTTGCATAAGTGCGGGATGAATTAGGCTTTGAAAACATTGATAAATCGTTGAAAATTTAGTGAAATCATCCCCTGATTCAGCAACGCCGACATTTTTTCTGTCAATGCAGTGGCATTGACTATACTCAAATTTTTTGAGCTTTTAATCTTTGGTTTTAAAGATTTGAAACCCCTAGGCGCAAGCCTTCTTGTCAGATATACCATTAGAGTAAGCCGTTCAGTTAAGATAGACCCTTTGCGTCCTTAGCATACTACTTAACTTCTTTAATACTTAAATCTCCATTTTTGTGCCCCACGAGTGTTCCAGGAACTCGGAAAGATTGGGTGGTGTAGGAGAGTGCCAGGTGGGGATATGAGTGTTTATTGCGCTTACTCAAGGTCTTGATGTCCCTACCTGGCACCACCTAATCTAGCGAATCTTCCCCAGTTGCGTCAATTTTTTTGGCATACCCGTCCAGTACCCCCCAAAGGGCGTTGGCGTAGCCTCCGCTTAGACACGAAGTGCCCGTCGTTAGAGTTCGCACTTGACAATCAAGACATACTCCACAATTACGTAGAACCATGTGTAATTTTAACTACTAAATTAGATGCGCTTACCCTGATTATTAGGTAAGATTAGTAGTATAAAAATATGGCGTTGCTGAATCAGGGGATCAATTAGGCTTTGAAACCATTGAGAAATCGTTGAAATTTTAGTGAAATCATCCCCTGATTCAGCAAAGCCAAAAATATATTTAATTTTGCTAGCAATCAAATTGGCGCAGTGGAGGTTTAGTGTGTTTCCTTCACCTAATTGATTTTTGCAAGTGGGAATACAAGGTGTATATTAAATGGATTTATTAGAGTACCAAGTCAAAGAGTGGTTTCGGAAAATGGGGATTCCCGTTTTACCTTCACAAAAAATAGACCGTCCCACTGACCTGAAGCACTTAAAGATAAATTATCCAATTGTACTCAAATCTCAGGTACATGTCAGAAACAGGAGCAAAGCAGGTGGTGTTAGATTTGTGGAAACCACCATTGATGCGATCGCCGCAGCCCAAACAATTTTCAATTTGCCCATTTTAGGGGAATTACCAGAGGTATTATTAGCTGAAATAAAATACGATACTAAGGCTGAATTTTATCTTGCCGTGGTTATAGATACTGCAGTGTGTCGTCCTGTACTTTTGGGTTGTCAAGAAGCTGACATCGATTGGGAATCAGCAGGAGAAAAAATGCAGTATGTGGTGGTAGAGCAAGAATTTTCCCCGTTTTACGCCCGCAGATTAACCCTGAAAATGGGTTTACATGGCAGTGTAATGCAATCAGTCAGTAATGTTATTGAAAAAATGTATCGCCTCTTCATGGAACAAGACCTAGATTTGGTGGAAATTAATCCATTGGCAATGGATAATAGCGGTGAACTAATGGCACTTAATGGTAGTGTAATTGTGAATGAAAGAGCGATTAAAAGGCATCCAAGTATTTGCAAATCAAGAGATGAAAAAATAGCCAAGAAGTATCCGACCATTTCAGTCGATTCATATATTGCCAAAATCAATGGTTCGGGAAAAGGTCAAATTGCCATTTTGGGAAATGGAGTGGGTTCAGTAATGGCTACCTTAGATTTAGTGGTTGATGCTGGAGGCAAACCTGGGGTATGTATGAATTTGCGCCATGCTTCGACAAAAGATTCTTCACTGGCTACTTTTGGTAAGCGTTTAGAACAAGCATTAAATGTTTTAGCTACTGATCGCAGCATTACAGTCATCTTAATGAACTTTTTGGATAGCATTTCCGAAGCAGCATTAGTTGCAGAAGTGATAGCTCAATTTATTAGCCAATATCACACTGAACTGGCAACTACATCAATTGCTAATGTTACCAAAAGAAATATATCGCCTGAAATTCCCCATCTAGTGGTACGTCTGGTTGGCTCACAATTACAGGAAGCCGAAAAATATTTATCTCAGTTGCAAATCGACTCAAATACATTAGTGTTGCAGGAAAATCTAGACCTAGCCATTAGCCAAGCCATTCGTTTGACCGAAAGCCAAGTGAAACAAAATATTTGATATTATAATCTCGTGCTTTCTGAGTCTAGGCAAAATCCCTGAACAAGACACAGAGGGTTTAAGCTGTACACCTTGGTAAAATTCTCATGGTTTGTATTCATACCTTTTTTGTTTAATTATTGTGCCCAGACTCTAACTGAAGTGGTACTTTTGGCGCGAGGTTCCACTTCGGATTACATCTTATTTAGCAGATTGCAGGAACAATTACTGTCACTGATTTTGTATGAATATTTATCGTCGTAAAAGGATACAAAGCCAACAGCCTATTTGGCTTTATATCCACAAGATTTATACTTTATCAATAGTAATTTAATGAAAAATTATATCAAAAAGAGGATAAGTAGTTTGCGAGCATTTACACTATGACTTAGATTATGGCTGCTTAGATAGTATGCTTTTTCTTAGATTTTAGAACAACTTGTCTTGATTTTAATGTAAATAAAATGGGTGTGACTCTTTTCATAAGACGGGAAGTGGAACTTAAACAGGTATTGGAAGAGGTGGAGGGGTAGTACAACAACGAGCTTTGAGAACTTGCTTTATCAAAAGAATACCACTAGAGTGCAAAGCCAGGTGATTGCGTTTATGTTCTTGTTGTAGATGAAACTGCCAATACTCATCCCAATCGCCACTGATGTATAAAGAACCCAGGGGTAGAACAGCCTCTGCACCCCTTATGGTCCATCTAGCCCCAGTGATATCCATCCAGTCTTGTATCAGGTGGCGACAAGCACCCTTAATCACCCCTGTGGGGATGGGGAATCCAGCTTTTAATTAATCGTCATATTTGAGGTATTTGGCATTGTTAAGTAAATATCTAGCACAGGTATCCACGGCTTTACGTTCTTGGGGGGTGAGTTTGGGTAAATTAGCACTCCGGCCCATACCTGGGGCAACTGAACTTGATTTACCTTCAAGGATAAGCTGTAAACGTTTGCTCACGCAAGGTTATGCCTGTGTTGAAGTCTAAGAATAAAAGACAAATACAGCTTTCCACAAATACTCAATCACATGGATAATATCCCTGTCTTAGTCCATAAGAATATTGCTGTGCTGGTAGATTAAACCCCCCATCCAAAGGAAATAGCGTATTTATCTTTCTTCCTCCATAACCGATTCTATTAGCGATTACTGTGCCAAATAATGTGGTCAATTTCCGCGACAATTTTTTCTTGTGTGTTCTGTTTACTGAGTCTGTGCCTGTACACTCTCCCTCTATTTCATCTTGAGTGCTTTTATCAAAGTATCCTGGAGCCTATCCCACTAATATATATTTTTAAATCCAAATATGGATTGTTGCAAGAGACAAAAAAGTATCAAAATAAGCTGAAATTCTTTCCCTTCTCAGAACAAGACGACGATATTTTTTTTTGAAAGCATGGGAAACAAGGTTCTTGTTGTCAGATGGGACGGAAATTTTAATGGGTGTGCCCTTGTTCTTCTTTGTCTTCCAAACCCGCTTGGGCTATTGCGGCCTAATACCACGTCTACCTAAAGCAGCGCGGTTATCCTTAGAATCATAGCCTTTGTCAGCAGCAATCACTTTCAGGGGTTTACGGGGTCTACCGCCTTTGTTGGTCTTAACCTTTATAATGTCTAGAAGTGGTATCACCTGATCTGTTTCACTACCATTGGTAGGTGTGGTGCGATTGGATAAAGGCATTCCTGAGCCTTCACTAAGAGTGTGTCTGTATTAAAATACCCTTTCCTTTTCCACCGTAAGCAACACCATCACCACCGCCCTTTCCAGGGGGAAAAAGACCGGTCCACCGCGCCATAACTCCAGTTGATTAAGCCTTTCTCTTATCCAATCCCCAATATTCATGCTTGTAAAGCCTCTAAAGTCTCGTCCAACTACCAACGTTTGAGCCATCGATGTGCAGAGCTCTTTGATGCCCATATTTCTCCTTTTGGAACGTCAGACCAACGACACCCTGTTATCAATATATACAGTAAGGTATTGAGTACATAACGAAATGAAGAATATGGCATTCCTCGTTCGCGTTTCTCTGGCGGTTTCGGAAAAATATTCTTAAACAAAGACCACTCCAAATTTCTCAGTCCTTCAAAACATGCAGCCATCAGATGATATAACCCCTCTGATTCAACAGGCATATTATCACCTTCTAGCATTAGTTGGATAAACTCAGGTAACAACCGTCTCAATAGTTCGTATCCATTCTCAAGTAACTTACTCTCTATCTGGGAGTGTTCTAATCCACAAATGCTGTTTGAGTCAAACTAACTAACTATCTGTTCAAATAGTTCTCGTGCTTGTGACCAAAACATACCTTGATTTGATGTAGATGCTTGCATAGGGTGTGGAACTGTCCCTGTTTTTTCACTTTTTACAAGCCAATTCCATCAAGTACATTTTTGCCTGTCAAAACTGCTCTGGTTGACTTGTAATTTCTGATTCTTATATTATATTGCGTACTAGCAAAAGAGTCGCACCCAAATTAAATCAAGTTATTTCCCCAGAATCAAATCTCACAAAGAGACTGTAAAAATAGTTCTTCTCTTTCCAGTTTCTCTTTTTACTTTTCCTGCCTTCTGAAACTTATGTAAGATCAAATATATGTACATAATATACATATGTTCTCTCGGTGATTTCCACTACTAAAAGATCTTATTTATTCTGATTTTTATGAATTTAACGCCAGACAGCAAAGTTTTAATTCAGGGATTTAGTGAGTTTATTGATACCACCCATATTGCGCAAATGCAAGCTCAGGGAACAAATTTGATATCAGTGGTAAATCCTGGATCAGGGGGAGAAAAATTGTATGGTTTGCCCATATTTGACTTGATAGAAGAAGTGGTGGAAAAATTTGGGCAAATTGACACCACAATTATTTGTATGCATCCTGAACAGGTATTAGATGCAGCCTTAGAAGCGCTCGCAGCTAATATCAAGCAAATAATTATTACTTCTGCTGGGGTTCCTCCCTTAGATATGGTCAGGCTATTACGAGCAGGAGAAGCTAAAGATGCCTTAGTCATTGGACCTAATAGCCCAGGAATTATAGTACCCGGGAAAATTTTGTTAGGAACCCAACCAAGCGAATTCTATCAACCTGGTTGCGTTGGTATTGTTAGCCGTAGTACCACTCTTACCTATGAAATTGCTTGGGAATTAACTCAAGCAGGCTTCGGGCAATCCATTAGCGTTAGCATTGGTAGCGACGCTATCGTTGGCTCGTCTTTTATCCAATGGCTACAAATATTGGACGAAGATGAAAGTACCAAAGCCATAGTCTTAGTTGGACAACCAGGTGGCGATCGCGAAGAAGCTGCTGCTCGGTATATTAAAGAAGCAATTGATAAGCCAGTTATTGCTTATATTGCAGGTAGGCACGTACCATCAGGGAGACAATGGAGACAAACAGGAACCCTAGCCGCAGTTCTTGGATTAGATCCAGATTTTGGTTCCGTACAAAGTAAGCTTACTGCTTTCCATGAATATGATATTCCCGTGGCAGAACGTCCTTCACAAATTCCAGAACTAATTAAAAAATTTATTTCCACAGAATATAGTTGATGGTTATTAATTGGCAGTCAAACTCGCGCGTTCCCCAGTCAGTCAGTTGGGCCGCTGCCCTGACTTCTAGTAACTTGCATTTGCGTAGCGTGCGCGAAGCGCTTAACCCGTAAGTGTCTTGGTGGTTTGCTCAAAGAGTAACTGCTGCTCGCGTAAAAATTTCTTCCCTTGGTCTTTCTTGCTCCCTGCTATTTATTCCCCATTCCGTATTTTTTTCTGAGAAAAGACTTGACACATACCCTACAAAGATAGATAATTATAAGAGTGCCGATTGAGGGACCGTAGTTCAATTGGTTAGAGCACCGCCCTGTCACGGCGGAAGTTGCGGGTTCGAGCCCCGTCGGTCCCGTTCCTAATTATATATTATTAGGGCTTGGTTTTTGACATTGCAAACGTATATAAAACTCAAGTTTAATTAGTCTAGCATTGTAAAAGAGAGAACTTGTTGTGACTGTCAGAGTCCGTATTGCCCCCAGTCCCACTGGCAACTTACATATTGGTACAGCGAGGACTGCTGTATTTAACTGGTTATTCGCCCGGCATCACGGGGGAAAATTTATTTTACGTATTGAAGATACAGATCAAGAGCGATCGCGCCCCGAATATACAGAAAATATCTTAACCGGATTGCGTTGGTTGGGCTTAGATTGGGATGAGGGACCATTTTTTCAAACCCAACGCTTGCAACTCTATAAAGATGGTGTACAAAAACTATTAGACAGAGGTCTGGCATATCGTTGCTACACAATGCCGGAAGAATTAGATGCTTTGCGGGAGTCCCAAAAAGCTAGAAACGAAGCTCCTCGGTATGATAATCGTCACCGGAATTTAACCCCAGAACAACAAGCCGCTTTCCAAGCAGAGGGACGCAGCTTTGTAATTCGGTTTAAAATTGACGATAGTCGAGAAATTGTCTGGAAAGATTTAGTTAGGGGTAATATGGTTTGGCGCGGTAGCGATTTGGGTGGGGATATGGTAATCGCCCGGGCTACGGAAACAGGAATTGGTCAGCCTTTATATAATTTCGCTGTTGTAATTGATGATATGGATATGCAGATTACCCATGTTATTCGGGGAGAAGACCATATTGCCAATACTGCCAAGCAAATCTTATTATATGAGGCTTTTGAAGGCAATGTGCCTAAGTTTTCCCACACACCCTTAATTTTGAATATGAAAGGGCGTAAGCTATCCAAACGGGATGGTGTAACTTCTATTTTTGATTTTCAAAAAATGGGATTTACGGCGGAAGCACTGGCTAATTATATGAGCTTGTTAGGATGGTCTCCTGTGGATTCTACCCAAGAAATATTTACCTTGACAGATGCTGCTAAGCAATTTAGTTTTGAACGGGTAAATAAAGCTGGTGCTAAATTTGACTGGGCAAAACTGGATTGGTTAAATAGTCAGTATATTCATAGTCAACCAGTAGATCAGCTTACAGACTTCCTAGTGCCACTCTGGTCAGATGCTGGGTATAACTTTGATAGTGGTAGGGAACGTCCTTGGCTAGAAAAACTAGTAGCCCTAATTGCTCCTAGTTTGACTCGTTTAACGGATGCTGTAGCTATGAGTCAATTATTTTTCACCGATGGGGTGGAATTTAGCGAGGAAGCCACAACCCAACTAAAGCAGGAGGGGGTTTCGTCTGCCCTAGAAAGAATATTAACTGCTTTAGAAAGTGATGCTGATGACTTTAATCCTCAAGGGATAATCAAACAAGTAGTAAAAGAACAAGGGATAAAAAAAGGATTAATCATGCGATCACTCAGAGCTGGCTTAACGGGTGAAATGCATGGACCAGATTTGATGGAGTCTTGGCAAATACTTCATGATATTAGTTTAGATAAGACTAGGTTAAAGGCTGCGATCGCCTTAGCTAGTTAAATCTTCTTGATAATTTGTAATAGAGAAAGGTTCAAGGAATAAGGGATATTCTTGGAGAACAAAATTTGGCGTTTCTGAATCAGGGGATGAATTAGCGTTTAAAGCCATTAAGAAGTCGTTGAAAATTTAGTGAAATCATCCCCTGATTCAGCAACCTCGAAATAATCAATGTTATCTGGCAACATTTCAATTTATCCTTGGTAATAAGATACCGACGCTTTAGGTGATTTATCAGAAAGAATTTACCAATGAAAGTAAGATGTAATGTTGATGAGTAAAAAACAGGGGCAAGTATTTTGGAGTATGCTAGACCCAGCAGAGGAACCCAAATCATTAACAAGATCACAAATAGAAGACTTGCGGTTGGCAGCATCGAAAATGAATGGAGTAGAACGTCGGGGCTTTCAAGCTCAGATGACTTTGAAATATTGCCAAGGTCGAGAAAATATAGAGTTAGGGTTAGCGGAAAAAAGAACAGGGATAATCTGTGTGGGATTACAATCAGCCTTTAGCACAGCAAAGCGTTGCCAGAAGAAAGAACCTCTTCTCTTGTGGCATTATCATTGCGACAAATTGCAGAATCTGATTCTCAACAAGACCCAACATTTAAAACTTCCTTAGCCTATACCCGGTTAACAGCAACATCCGCACTAGAAAAACTCAAAGAACAGGGATTTATTCAGGAGCAATTGCCTTGCGCCAGTACAATGGCATAAGTCTTGAATCGAATGGGCTATGGTCTTCGTAAAGTCGTAAAAGCCAAACCTCAAAAAAAATTGCACAAACCCATGATATCTTCAACAACATCAAAGAATTTGAGCCGCAATTAACAAACAAGCCTCAAAGTCAAAGGACTAAGCATGGATTGCAAAGCTACTGTTAATATCGGGGGTTATTCTCGTGGTGGAAAAACCAGAGGAGACAATCAAGGTGAGGCTCATGATATGGGATGCAAGAAAAATATACTCCCTGTGGGATTCTTGATGAAGATAGTGGGCAATTATTCTATATTAACTTTGGTAGTTCAGTTCTTATAAAACCAGGGATTTTATTATTGATACTCTAATTCAATGGTGGAAGACAATGACATCAGAAGAAAAGCAGGATAACAAACTGATACAAATTAAAGTTGATAATAGTCCGGAAAGTAATGGAGTAAGAACTCAATAAAAAAAAAGAATGGTTGAGTTTGTTGATCTGCTAAATATACCAATTCAATTGCTTTACTATGCTCCTTACCATAGTAAATACAATCCCATAGAGGGTTGTTGGGGTATTCTTGACCAGCATTGGAATAGGGGGGCAAAGCTTGTTGATGTTGAAGTCATGCTTTTCTGGGTTTCGAGTATGACTTGCAAAGGCTTATATCCTATCTTGAGTTTAAGTAAAACTGTTTACCAAAAAGGGATTTCTCTAACAAAGAAAGCTATGAAACGAGTCGAGTCTAGATTACAGCGAAATCCACTGTTGCCCAAATGGGATATCTTTATTCAACCGCTTTAGCTGGTAATTTCTTTTTAAAAAATCACCTAAGTACAGTGAGTAAAAAAAGGGAACCCTAAAGTATCTACAGCTAAGTGCCTTGTAATACCATTTGTATATTTGTAGAAATAGAAACCTTTCGTCTCTAAACTAGCATTGCAAGTATTCTTTACAGCTTGTTAATCAATGATGATTAACGTTGTCTATTTCGGTTTTTTTTACTTGTTCGCGCACTTGCTCATGCAGAACATCCCGGTTCTTGTCTATTATTCCTTCTTCTCGCCATTGTTTCTAATGCCATAATACAGTTGAGTAGTGAGGCAGTTATTTCGGAAAATCACACACACCAATTACAGCCATTTTTTAGCTGATACAGAACCCCATCTAATATTTTTCTCTTACTCTAAGTTGGAGGTTTGGTTCTCTTTCTCTTAGGTAAGAGGGGTTTAATAATTTTCCACTCCTTATCCGTCACACTAATTGAATAGACGATTGTTTCATTCACTCAAGTTGTGGAAGCAACTTGCGGAAAAAGGTGATCGCATTACTGAATGTGTATTTGGAAATCACCATTTCGAATTATTATACCGGAGAATGTAAAGATACCAAATGGGTTCTATAGCGTTCACCAGAGAACATAATTTCCTGTCTGCATAACATAAGCCCTCTAATAAGAAGACTAAAAAAACAGATGATCTGCTTAAAACTACAGATTTAATAAAATCATATGCAGTTTGAATTGATACAGTGATTCATTGCAGGAGAGTATAAGCACTCTACGGTGAAGGCACAAGGAAAGATTTTAAACATCAAGTACTATCAATATTTTCGTGACTTGCCACCCTACTGAAGATTTGGGAAAAATAGATCTTAAATATTGAACCCAAATTACGCACGACTTCACCATGAGTTGTCTTAAACTTGACCTGAATTTATTTTTTCTTTAGTATCAGGCAATGGTCCCTAGACCCAGCACTACAAAGAAACATCAGGACATGAACAAAAGAATTAAGATTTTTTAAAAATGAAATTAATACTTATCACTTAATACCTACTACATTGAACGTAGTGCAGTGACAACATGGTCTCGGAAGCTAAAATATATTCAAAATCACGGCTTCTCTTCCATCTTTTGACTTGTTATTTTGCAATTATCTCTATCCTTTACAATTTTACCCATCAGTAGAATTATGGCAAATTCATTGCCTCAAAATCTATAAATGAGATCTGTTATTTATTAGTTAATTCCCGATGCCTTGGAAAGGAGGTCAGTCACAATAATGTCACTAAATATATTTATAAGCTAATTGAATCAAAAAATGCAAATGCAAAATAAAGTGATATATCGAGGAATAACAATATCTACTTTAGCTTCTGCCATGGCCATCGCATTGCCATCCCATGCAGTCAAAGGTCAAGAAATGCTACCTTTATTTGGAGATGTCACCATTGGTAAAAAGTTTTCTCCAGATCCAGTGATGATGAGAGGTATGAGTGGGGGTTACACACCAGGAAGAATAATTGCTGGCAGGAGAGATACTCTTACAGGGGCTTGTACAGGTTTTTTTGATCGAAAATCAGACCATACGTTGCAATTAAACCATAAATTTAAATATCTCCGACTCAAGGTTAGGAGTCCTGAAGATACAACCTTGATTGTTAAAGGACCAGATGGGGTTTGGTGTAATGATGATTTTCAAGGTCAAAACCCAGAAATTGTGGGAGAATGGCTACCCGGACAATATCAATTGTGGATTGGTTCTTTTTCCCGTCGTGGATATTTCCCTTACACAATAGAAATTACAGAAGTGAAATAGGTAGAGTGTAAAGGAAAATTGGGTATATATTTCTACCTATTAGTCCTTTTATACCAGTTTCAGAACTTAGTCATCGCTTATTTTGGAACTTTAGCTTAAGCAAATTAAGAGTAAGAGACTGAAGAGCACTGATAAAGCCTAAGAGGATGTTTTAAAAGGTAGGAGGTATCATACAAAAGCTAACAAGGCCTATGCTGAGAATTATAGAAAACAGCACCCCGTGAGCAAATGACTAAGAATTATCCTAGCAATTTAACGTCGGAACAGTGGGAGTTAATCCCACAGCTGTTTCCAGAGGCAAAACCAAGTGGTCGTCCACGTACAATAACATGTATGTACCCAGTAATAAACGCGATTTTATACCTACTGTGTCAAGGATGTACATGGCGCGCATTACCAGGAGATTTACCACCTTGGTCTACAGTCTATGGCTATTTCAGAAGATGGGGCAAAGACCTTACTTGGCTTCAGGTTCATGACAAACTATATCAATGGGTTCGGGTAGCAGCCAGTCGAGAACCAAGTCCATGGGAAGCAACCTTTGATAGCCAATCAGTTGAAACCGCAACCATGATTTGTACGGATGTTGGTTTCGACGCAGGAAAACAAATACATGGATGTAAGCGATTTATTACGGTTGACTTGTTAGGACTAGTTTTGCGAGTCTTGGTTACTTCTGCAAGTGTGCCAGAACGTGCACACTTGCAGGTTTATCAGATGAAAGAGAAAGTTAAAAGACTGCACACTATCTCGATGCATGGAGGATATCGGGGGTAAGATTTTGCCCACTGGATAATCGATGTTTTTCGTTGGATTGTGGAAGTGGTTCTTAGACCCTTAGAAAAGAAGGGTTTTACCCTTTTACCAAAACCTTGGGTTGTAGAACGAATTTTCGGGTGGCTCAATTGATGTAGAAGGTTAAGTAAGGACTATGAAAGGCTACCTGAAACTTATGAGACTTTAATTTATATTGCAATGATACGTATCATGGTCAGGCGACTTGCATGATTTGTAACTCACTTCGACTTTTAAAAAATCTTCTAAGGTAAAAGCTAACATGCTCAGTTATTTCAATGAATGTCACTCCAACGTTTTAAACCTTAGAATGAATATTTAGGCTCTGTCTTGACTTGTAGACGGAGTCAAGAGCGTTAATTCATAAATCAACGTTAACTTAAGGATAAAGCAGTGATCTCTAAAGTAGACACCTTTATTTATATCTATTTGATTACTTTTATTCTCATTTTTTGGCTACTTTCTGTTACAATACATGAGAATTACGTTAAATTTAATTAAGATTTTTGTTTGAATTATAGCTTTGCTGTAATTAAGCAATCTGTCCTTAAACAACGTGCGAGGCAGATATTTAACCAAAATGGATTCATAAACATCCGTTATAGGAGTTATTTAGTAACGAGGAGTAGCCAGTTGTCGGTCAATACCTAGGATACAGAAATATGAGAGCAGATTGGGATATGATTTGGTATCACCAAGTTGTAATTTTTCAATATTGGGACTTAGGCATATTCATAAAACTGAGATAACTGATGATACCTGGTTACTAATAAACCGTTTATTTCTATCGGCATATTTAGAGGCAAGTTAAGATGAAATTTTCCTGGAGAGTTCTATTACTCTGGACATTGCCTGCTTTATTAGTTGGCTTTTTCTTTTGGCAGGGGGCATTCAGTAATGGGATTGGTGACACGGGTCAAAATACGGCTAATAGCCGCATGACCTATGGTCGCTTTTTAGAATACTTAGATGCCAATCGCATTGATACCGTAGATTTTTATGAAGGTGGCAGGACTGCGATCGTGGAAGTTGCCGATCCAGAACTGGATAACCGTGTCCAAAGGGTCAGAGTAGAACTACCTCCTAATGCTCCCGAATTAGTTAATAAACTGAAGGAGAAAGGTATTAGCTTTGATGCCCACCCTGTACGGAATGATGGGGCGATTTGGGGATTATTAGGTAATTTGCTCTTTCCCATTCTATTGATTGTCGGACTGTTCTTTTTGTTCCGTCGCTCTAGTAATATGCCTGGTGGCCCTGGTCAAGCTATGAACTTTGGTAAATCCAAAGCTCGTTTTCAAATGGAAGCAAAAACCGGCGTCATGTTTGATGATGTTGCAGGAATTGAGGAAGCTAAGGAAGAATTACAAGAAGTTGTCACTTTTCTAAAGCAACCAGAAAAATTTACAGCCGTCGGAGCAAAAATTCCCAAAGGCGTGTTGTTAGTTGGACCTCCTGGTACTGGTAAGACTTTACTAGCAAAAGCGATCGCAGGGGAAGCGGCAGTACCATTTTTCAGTATTTCCGGTTCAGAATTTGTGGAAATGTTTGTGGGTGTGGGTGCTTCTCGGGTAAGGGACTTATTCAAGAAAGCAAAGGAAAATGCCCCCTGTATCATCTTTATTGATGAAATTGATGCCGTTGGTAGACAGCGTGGTGCAGGTATTGGTGGTGGTAACGACGAAAGGGAGCAAACTCTGAACCAGCTATTAACAGAAATGGATGGTTTTGAAGGCAATACAGGTATCATTATTATTGCTGCTACCAACCGTCCTGATGTCTTGGATTCTGCCCTATTGCGTCCCGGTAGATTTGACAGACAGGTGATGGTGGACGCACCAGATATCAAAGGAAGATTAGAGGTACTAAGAGTACACGCTCGCAACAAGAAATTAGATCCTAGTGTTTCTTTAGACACCATTGCTCGCCGTACTCCTGGTTTCACTGGTGCGGATTTAGCTAACTTACTTAACGAGGCAGCAATTCTGACCGCTAGAAGACGGAAAGAAGCCATTACCCTCACCGAAATAGATGATGCGGTGGATCGGGTGGTAGCTGGTATGGAAGGTACACCCCTGGTGGATAGTAAGAGCAAGCGGTTAATTGCCTATCATGAAATTGGACACGCACTCGTAGGAACACTGTTAAAAGAGCACGATCCAGTACAAAAAGTTACCCTAATCCCTCGGGGACAGGCACAAGGTTTAACCTGGTTTACCCCGAATGAAGAACAAGGATTAATCACTCGCGGTCAGCTGAAAGCCAGAATTACCGGTGCTTTGGGTGGACGTGCAGCAGAAGATGTAATTTTTGGTGACGCAGAAGTTACTACTGGTGCTGGAAATGATTTGCAACAAGTAACTGGCATGGCAAGACAAATGGTAACTAGATTTGGGATGTCTGATTTGGGTCCCTTGTCCTTAGAAAGTCAAAGTGGTGAAGTCTTTCTAGGTCGTGATTGGACATCTCGTTCCGAATACTCAAATGCGATCGCGTCAAGAATTGATGACCAAGTTCGTACCATTGTGGAAGAATGTTACGAAAATGCAAAGCAGATGATGGGGGAAAATCGCAGCGTCATGGATCGGTTAGTTGATTTATTGGTAGAGAAGGAAAGTATTGATGGTGAAGAGTTTCGCCAAATAGTGGCTGAATACGCTCCTGTACCTGATAAAGCTCAATTTACGCCGATCCTGTAATTATTCAGACAAAAAATAATTATAGGTTTGGTTTTGTATTAACAGGGATGGTAATTACCATCCCTGTTTTTTTATTACTGGCAGATAAAGGTGTAAAATATTTAATTGATGTGATTTTCATGGTAATGCAGTTCCCTCAGGGGTGATCGCAAGGAAGACAAAAAGCTTTAGCAAGAGTTAGAGATAACAAGATTCAAGCAACAATTAAGACTTGATTCAAAGAGAAAGATAATTTCCCTGGATCTAGAAACGCAAACCTCACCCTCTCTCCTTCTCCTTGGCAAGAAGAAGGAGAGATGGTGAGGTGAATGGTTGTCTTGTGTTTAATTCAAAACTCCCTTTAGAACATCCAAAATTATTTTGACCAATGACTCGTGACGTTTTAATTGTTGGTGGTGGTGTAATCGGTTTCGCTATCGCCATTGAACTAAAATTACAGGGAGCATCACCCACTATTCTCAGTAGGGACTTTCAGGCTGCTGCTATGCATGCAGCTGCGGGAATGTTAGCACCGGATGCGGAGCTTATCTCGAACCCAGCCATGCAACAATTATGTTGGCGATCGCGTAGTCTATATCCAGAATGGACTAGTAAGTTAGAAAAACTTACAGGCTTAAATACTGGTTATTGGTCTTGTGGTATTCTCGCCCCAGTTTACCAAAAACCTTCCC
>CBZS010000076.1 GCA_000613065.1 Richelia intracellularis
AAGTACGGTTAAGGAAAATAAGTTGTGCTGTTCTCTCTATCCATTCACAGTTTTGGTGATGTACATCTATTTTAGTTTTGCGCCAATTGAATTTTGATCGTAGTTGATAAAAATATTCTTTGCGTTTTATCTCTGACAGAGATAAATATTTACTTT
>CBZS010000077.1 GCA_000613065.1 Richelia intracellularis
GAAAGCTTATGATTCATTTATCCCGTCGTCAGTTACTACATTTAGCTGGGTTATCAGGTGCGAACCTTATCTTGGGTGGTTGTGGTACGCCAATATTAGAAGACGTAATCGGAGAAGTTTCCGAACCACTAAACCAGAAAGTTGGTAGCTTATTGCTAAAATCTCAACAGCCGGTACCAGAATTTACCCTGAATGATATTCAACCAGAAGCACTAATAGTTAATAGTTTTCGAGGTAATCCTCTCATCAATTTAGATAAATATCGACTAGTAGTTGATGGGGAAGTAGACAATCCTCTCAGTCTTTCCATGGAAGATATTCATAATTTAGCCTTCACATCTACAATCATTCGTCATGTCTGTGTTGAAGGTTGGGCTGCAATTGTCCAGTGGGGAGGGGTAAAACTAAGGGAAATCGTTGCCCTTGCCCAGCCAAAATCAAATGTGCATTATGCCTATTTTCAGTCGGCTGATGGGTATTACTCTAGTTGGGATATAGCTTCATCGGTTCATGCCCAAACCTTACTAGCTTTTGAAAAAAATGGTGCTCCTTTACCAGTAGAAAATGGTGCTCCTTTACGTTTAGTAACTCCTGTAAAACTTGGTTATAAACTTAGTAAATGGGTGATTCGGATAACCTTGGTAAGTCATTTATCTCGTTTTCAGGGATATTGGGAGGATCAAGGATATGAATGGTTTGCAGGAATTTAGTTTGAAAATGAGGAAAGGCTTAACAAATAGAGTTTGTTGAATTAGTAAGTTGGCGTAAATAATTCAAGGTATGTCATTGCGACTTAAACAAAGTAAAACAAATTAATCACAAGGTTTTTATGCTTATTCACATTCTGTTACACACTTGTGTTTATTTGTGCTGACTTAACTTATCTGAAAAACTATTAGTTTGCAGAAAAAAAGCAAGGTGTATGACAGATATCCTAGCCTATATGCTTAGTGTCATAAAACCATTCCCTATCTGCACCAGACTTGTACAGTAAACCCTAAATATTCCCATACACAGGAATTACAGCACCACGTACATCTTTTGCCTCTTCTGAAGCTAAAAAGCAAATTATCTGGGCTAAAGATTCAGGTTTCACTCATTTATCAGCGTTTTCCGTTGCCATCGCATCCCGGTTGGTGGGAGTATCAATCACGTTAGAAACGGCAGTATTAGCAGTAATATTAGTACCTTTTGTTTCATCTGCGATCGCTTTTGTTAAAGCTACTACCCCCGCTTTAGAAGCACAGTATGCAGCTAAATGTCCTCCAGGTTCCACCGCAGCCCTAGAACCTACCGTGACTATCCTTCCATAACCATTATCTAGCATTCGTCGCAAACTATGTTTACAGACTAGAAAAGTTATATGCAAAATTAAATCAAAGCCCCGCTTTCAATCTGCAAAACTATATTCATGGGTTGATACCATGGAAAAACCACCTACCAAATGAATCAACACATCCACCCGTGGTAAACCATTCACTAGTTTTTCTACTGCTGCTTCATCATTAAGATTTGATTCCACAAACCTAATTCGAGCTAAATTAGCAGGAGATACAAAACCCTTAAGTCTTTCTACCTCCCTGCTACTGATATAGGGGATTGTCAGTTCTACACCCAAGGATAGTAAAGATGGTGTTACCCCTAAAGCCAATCCTCCAGTACCACCTGTAAGTAAAACTTGCTTTCCTTGCATGATCTTGAGACTCCCTAATACTCAATTATCAACATACCTTTTACCCCATTTTTCCACGGCGTTGCATAAGTCCGGGATGAATTAGCATTTGAAACCATTGAGAAATCGTTGGGTTGTTTGATTCTAAAGATGTGCTACCCGCACAACCATGACAACACATTTAAGACCAACCCAATTGTCTTGGTTATGCAAAGTTTGCAGTTGAGAAATAGGAACACACCAAAAATGACATTTTTTCTGTCAATGCAGTGGCATTGGCTATACTCAAATTTTTTGAGCTTTTAATCTTTGGTTTTGAAGATTTGAAACCGGTAGGCGCAAGCCTTCTTGTCAGAGATACCATTAGACTAAGCCGTTCAGTTAAGATAGACCCTTTGCGTCCTTAGCATAAGCATACTACTTAACTTGTTTAATACTTAAGTCTCCATTTTTGTGCCCCACGAGTGTTCCAGCAACTGGGGAAGATTGGGTGGCGTAGGGGAGTGCCAGGTGGGGGTATGAGTGTTTATTGGGCTTACTCAAGGTCTTGATGCCCCTACCTGGCACCACGGAATCTAGGGAAGCGTTCCCCAGTTTCGTCAAATTTTTTTGGCGATAATACCCCTCCAGTACCCCCCAAAGGGCGTTGGCGTTCGCACTTGAGAATCAAGACATACCTCACAATTCTGTACAACAATCTGGAATTTTCACTACAAAATTAGATGCGCTTCCTCTGAGATAAATACCTATTTATTCTCTAATTTTCTTTTCCTAATATCTCAATTATATTTATTAGGCATTGTGTCTGATTAAATTATTTTTACCATATATAGAAAGGATAAAATCATAGCTTTTATTTGGGTATTAATACATTTTGACGTAAATATTAGTAATTACACTTATTGATATTAATTGCATAGGCTCAATCTATAAAATAGATCCTTATCTAGATAATTGCTTTAAACATTAAACATGTCCTAACTATTTATGGACAAGGATTTACAGTCTTTCTGCTAGGATTATTTTTTGAGAAATGATTCATTTTATTGAATCAAAATCCAAAGATTTTATTAACCATATAAATCATTCACCCTTTAACTTATACATTTAAAAAAAACGTTTTTTTTAGTGTTTTCTTAATTTTTTAAACTAATATTTTGCAAAGTTTTATAAATGAACCTTGCTCAAAAAAATAATCAGGCTAAGATATAAATGTAGGTTATTTTTTCACAAAAACACCTACAAAAATATTCAAATAGAATTTGGGAACTGCGTAAACCTTATCCCTACATAAAAGTGGGAATTGTGATATAGATATATTTCTGATTGTTAGAAAAAGATCTATATCTATATACCTACTTTTGGGGAAGCAATCATAACCAAAAAGCATAAGAGGCAGAAATTATGAAAGCTAAACAAGTCATGACTCAAAATGTAGCTACTATTCGTGCTTCAGCTACAGTTGCAGATGCAGTCAGACTCATGAGATTCAAAGAATTGCGGTGCTTGATTGTGGAGCCTCGGATGCCTGGAGATGCTTACGGTATTGTTACCGAAACAGATATTGCAGGTAAAGTAGTTGCTTCTGGTAAAGATCCTAAAAGAGTGCGCGTCTACCAAGTTATGAGCAAGCCTTGCATTGTCGTTAATCCCGATCTAGAAATAGAATATGTAGCACGGTTATTTGCTAACACAGGGGTTTGGCGCGCACCAGTAATTCAAGGTGAATTGTTAGGTATCATTTCTGTCACCGATATCATTATGAAAGGTGAATTTACAGAAACACCAAAAGTTACTTTCCTACAAAAAGAACTACAAAGAGCAATTTCCAATGCGCGAGCAATCTCCGCAACCTATGGAACTCAATCCAAGGATGCACAGGAAGCTTGGAATTTAGTAGATGATATTGAAGCTGAATTAGGTTTTTATGGGGCAGCAATGCCAACTGTAGCAGTAAGAGAACCACACGAAGAGGAAGAACAGGCAAACATAGCAGCTTTGACTCCCGTTCATTAAGTGAAGTTGTAAATTGTCTGATGATTTCATCACATAAATAGGATTCTGTGGATTTATGGTGGGTATTACTATTACCCATCATAATCTGTAGAAAATGATAGGTGAGGAAATCTAATAACAATTTAATATGAAGCGAGATAGAAAACAGCTTCTAAAATAAAGTTGTAAGAGGAGATAGATATTACATGCTCAAATGTAAGTTGCTCGAACAATTTTTGTATGCGCTCACGTAAATCTTGGACAGAAGAGAAAAGTTCGTTTTTGAGAGGTTTTTTGATAAAGTGCCAAAGCCTTTCGATTGGATTAAGTTGAGGGGAATGAGGTGGTTGAAGCAGGGAAATAATATTTTATGGCCAATTAATCTTACAACTTGTATGAGCAGGAGCTTGGTTAATTTGTAAAATTGTATAATCTTCACCTAACTGCTGAGATAGCCAATCTAAAAACTGTTGAAAACAGTCACCGTTGAGTTTGGGGTACTCCTGTTGGAAATGTTTTCCTGTTAATGCTTGAATTGCACCATAAATCCAAAAATTTTCCCTTTCCCATTTAACGTCAACAGTTGGCTTTACTCCAGAAGCAGTAATCACTTTTGCTGTGAGGGTTTTCAATCCAACCCTAGTTTCATCCTGACACAAATAATGAACGCAATTCCCCTGTGCTAGATGTTTTTCTAGAAAATTGAGAATGATACCGAGTTTTTTTTTTACTCAGATAACAGCTTTTCATCCTGTTTGTAGCTTTGAGGACGTGGTACTTTTAGTTTTGCTCCCAATCCATATCGAACTAATGCATAAACCGTTCCATACTCAGTATCAAGTCCATGCTCTTTTTTCAACCATTCTACTATCCCACCATAGCTACTAAACCCTTTTCCTGTTTTTAACTCCTGTATGAATGCTGGGATCACATCATCATTGATTTTTCGTTTTGCTCCTGCCGCTTTCTTGATTTATAATAAGCCAGACAGACTACCAGTTCTATACTTCTGCAACCATCTTGTCACTGTTGAAGTATCTCTAGCCAAGGCTTTCCCGATTTATTGCTGCTCCTTTACTTGTCCAGTCGGCATTGAGCCACCACAACATCTGTAGTTTTTCTTTCTGGTTTCCCAACCTGGCTGTCTGTAGCAGTTTTTTTAGTTTCTCTTCGCTCTGGGTGTTCTCAATCTTAAATGGGCGGCTCATGAGTATTTAAACCGTTCAAGTTTGCTTGGGTATATTATATGCAGCTTCAGATTCAATTTATATAAGGGAAGTTAATCTCTTCTGCTTTAATCAAGACAAATAGGGCGGGATTTTTTTTGTTGTGAGCCAAACAATTAATTTGGGTGCGGATATGTAATACCCAATAAATGTATTAATGGATTCATTTTTTTTATTAGTTGTGTTTATTATAGGTCTAGTTGGAAATATCAACACAGAGTTTGGTACTATTGGTGCTGCATATCTCCATCACGTCAAAGTCCAATTAATCTTTGATTTTAATCAACTTGCTCTCAGTACCAATTTCAGATTTGGGAATAAGCAGGTTTTTACTGTTTGCCCGACTTTTGGAGAGTTACAAGACGAACAGAGAAGACTGTTAAGGTTAAAGCTTAGTTTGTCTGCGGGACTAATGACTTTGAAGCAAACAACCGATTGAGGATATCTATCAAGGTATGGCTACAGCAGTAGCCGGCTTTGCTGAATCAGGGGATGATTTCACTAAATTTTCAACGATTTCTCAATGGTTTAAAATGCTAATTCATCCCGCACTTATGCAACGCCCAGTAGCCAAGTAGTCAATAAATATCCCAATAGATTATCCACACATCTTAAGAATCAGCTACAAAACCTATACCAGTAAAAAATTTTCAGGAGCTCAAAATTTTTAGCGTCATTAATTGCATTAACGATATGGTAGCTGGTTTATATAAAGGAAAGAGCTTTCTCAAATCTAGTAATTTTTCTGATAAGTTGGGCTACTTATGCGTCAACTAAAGAATTGCTAAAAATGGTGCAGCAGCTTTATTTTTTATATTCCCTTCTCAGAAGCTCCAGAATGGAATGGAAGAATGCTAGTTTAATTCGACACAGGGTATATCTCATTCACAATTATCTGGATATTGTTTGTAGTGATTAGTGCTTTATATCACAATAAAATCCAGCAAAACTTGAGTACATACTTGTATGTACTCAATGTAGTAGTCATTGGTAAGTAATTACGGAGAAGTAATAAGAGAATGACAAAGAAGTACTATTTCATTAACGAAGGTGCATATGAAGAAGATCCGCAAGAGGATTTACACCCCATCCAGCTGACATCCGCTGATATTATTCTTCGTCAGCAATTGGAGCATTCTATGAGTAAATACTTTTATAATGCCTGCGATTGCCGCATTCAAGATTTACTATCTGTATGTCGGTGGTACTTCAAAACTAAGAATCAATGTATGACCTTAGTAATTGAATGTCCCGATCAAGTCAGTAATTGGCGAATATTACAGAAAATTGTGCCCATGGCAACATGGTTAAATAAGTTCTATAGTGGCGCAAAAATTCGCATTTGCCCTCCCGATAGCCAAGGGATACCTTTTGAAATGAGGGTAGATGAAATTGCCGTATATCGGGACATGGCGTAGATTAGCTGTCAAGTTACAAAACCTAACAACTCTAGATGCTAAATATTATTTTGGATAACATTGGTTATCTCTGCAACAACCAAATCTGCTGCATCTCCCACCGCAGGAGTTAATTCCCATCCAAAATCAAGATTTGCCCCTTCAATTAGGTAAACAGTTACATCTTGGGGAAACTCATCTTTAAAGATTTGCCTTCCGGCGGCTAAAGCGTTATCCCAACGAAAGTCATGCAAATTATAACTAGCTTCCGGTAGTGATTCTAATTCCTTTCCTGGAATTTTAAATATAGCACCAATATCAGAACCTGTGTGACAAGCATCAACAATTATTAACTTTTTGCTGCCTCTAGCTTGAAACATAACTTCCATTCCTGCTGTGCCACAGTCGTAAATCTGCACATGAGGCATGGGTTGTTGAGCAAGGTATTGTTGTAATTTTTGGGCGACTATTACACCAACTGCATCGTCACAGCGATTGATATTACCACAACCAATAATAGTGAGCATAGAATAATTGTTGATGATGGGATAATTCTAATTAAATTCTACCTACTACCTCAGAATGTAAACGTGTGCAGTGGATAACGTTTGACTTAATGGCGTTGCATAAGTGCGGGATGATTTCACTAAATTTCCAACGATTTTTCAATGGTTTCAAACGCTAATTCATCCCGCACTTATGCAACGCCGACTTAATTTGCGATCGGGGGTTTGATATTGCATCCAGAAATTTATTACCCCCTTTTAACCGTGAACCGTTAACTGTCAACTATCCACCTCTAATAAAACTTTTAACACCCCCTTAGTTGGTGCTTTATCAAATGCTTCTATTCCTGCTGTCAAAGGATAACGAGCTTGAATCAATAATGGTTTTACATCTACTTTTTCTTCTGCCAGTAATTCCAAGGCAGGGGGAAAATAACCACAACGGGAACCGATCATGGTAATTTCATCCACGACTAAGGAAGAAGCATCCAAGCTTAAATTACCTGCATAGGTACTTTTTAAGACTAAAGTTCCACGCGATCGCAATCCACGGCGAGCTAACTCCAATCCAGAAGGATTTCCTGTACAATCTACAGATATATCAAAAGATATATCAAAGGCTCGATCTTTCACAGCATCAGTGAATCCTGTTTTTATACCCCTTGCTGTTAAATTTGCGATTTTATCCTTATGCCTCCTTATTACTAATAAATCGCATCCGGTAATAGCTAATGTTTGAGCTACAAGTTGTCCTAACTTACCATCTCCTACAACCCACATTATGCACTTCAAAATGTAGCATAAAAATATACATAGTTATTTTCGAGTCAAAGTAAATAATTCCATATGTAGTATTCAGTAAATTCGCCTTTAGAACTAAACCTGCGCTCCGGAAGTCGTTGAAGCTTGGATTGCTTAGAAAAAATTGATTACAAGCTTTTGATAAAACTAAATATATATTAGTTCAATCCAAGTGAGACAATCAAAAATATGAAAATATTTCAGGGTGAGAAATGTCTCCCATCGAAAATACAGAAATGAAAAATATCGACCACTTAGGAATAGTAGCAGGGTTAATTTATGAAATAGGAATAGTTTAAATATGAAAGAATTAATTATAAACTAGGAATAAATTCTCGTGAGAAGATTGCATCAGGGATATTAGTCAAAGCTATTTTAATTAATGGATTGGGATTTGTATCAATACCTTTATATTTATAATGTTTTGTTTTTAGAATAAAGAGATAAAAATGTTATTAGGATAAAACGTGGAAAGAGATTATTTCAATGATGATAACATTGGAATAGTCATGGATAAATTATATAAATACAGATAAAGTAACCTGTTGATAGAAAGAGTCTTATCAGTAATTAATGAATTGAAGATACAGACAAAATATTGACATCTTAATTCAACATCATCATTTCATCTACATGGAGAAGATGAAATGATGATGTGAATGAAAAATAAGAAATTACTAGAGTAAGACCAATAATTATAACTAAAGGATATTCCCGTTACCATAGACCGGATTTAAAGCAATGCATTTTAGATTTCATTACGAGTAGTGATGAAGATATACCATTAGTAATGAGAGGAGGAGATACCTATGAATCAGATAAAGCAGTATTTGGTTAAATTTTAGTAGAGTTAAAAAAAAAATAAGTTTTGACAGTATTATGGTCTGCAATAGTGCATTATATAGCCAATAAAATCTAAAATCAATTCAGCATATAAAATGGATAAGTCGAGTAATGATGACAATTAATAAAGCACAAGAATTAGTTCATTCTGTAGAAATAAAGGAGATAGATGCAAAATAAAAAAATAGAATATCAGCTTTAAATATAGACCGAGATAAGTGGAAGCCAGAAATATTAAGTTACGGTGGCATTAAACAAAACTGGCTAATATTACAAAGTCAAAAAAGAAAAGATAGTGATTTATCAAACCTAAACAAAAAGCTAAAAAAATAAAAGTTTGAAAGACTAATTAATGAGTTGATAAAATATTTTTTGTAAAGTCCAGAATAAAAAACAACAGAAATTAAATAAATAAATAAATAAATAAATAAATAAATCAAAATAAAAATAAATAAATAAAAATTAAAGCTATTGAAAGGAATTCAATATTTTGTCATTATGTTTATAAAATGGAAGCAGATATAAATAAAAAATTAGAATAGATAAAAATCATAACAAAGCAAGCTGTAATATTTATTCCAGCGACTAATTTAGTTGATAAACAGAAGTTAGAGCCATCCGAAATTATTACAAATTATAAGAATCAAGAATCTTGTGAAAGAGGATTTAGATTTTTGAAAGACCCTTTATTTTTTGCTGATAACTTGTGTTTAATTTATTTATTTTAAAAATATATTCGTTCTGTACTCTATTTATTAATCATTCTGATTCTTGTGTTTTTATTTTGCTTGTAATTTCTTTGTACTTCAAATTTAAGTGCGGAATGTGGGCTACAACTAAAACCTTATCTTCGGGATCAGGGTCAGCGCATCTAATTTTGTAGTTAAAATTACAGATTGTTATACATCATTGTAAGGTATGTCTTGATTGTCAAGTGCGAACGCCAACGAGGGGCACTTGGTGCCTAAGCGCAGGCTACGGCAACGCCCTTTGAGGGGGTACTGGAGGGGCATCCCCAAAAAAAGTTGACCCAACTGGGGAACGCTTCCCTAGACTCGGTGGTGCCAGGTAGGGGCATCAAGACCTTGAGTAAGCCCAATAAACACTCATACCCCCACCTGGCACTCCCCTACCCCACCGAATCTTCCCCAGTTGCAGGAAGACTCGTGAGGCACAAAAATGGAGATTTAAGTATTAAAGAAGTTAAGTAGTATGCTAAGGACGCAAAGGGTCTATCTTAACTGAACGGGTTAGTCTAATGCTATCTTTGACAAGAAGCCTTGCGCCTACGGGTTTCAAATCTTCAAAACAAAAAATAAAAGGGTCCGACTCTTTTGGTAGTACGGAGTATGATATAAGAATCATAAATGACAAGTCAACCAGAGTCGTATTGACAGCCAAAAATGTACTTGATGGAATTGGCTTGTAAAAAGTGAAAAACAGGAACAGTTCCACACCCTATGCAAGGATCTACATCAAATCAAGGTATGTTTTGGTCACAAGCACGAGAACTATTTGAACAGATAGTTAGTTGGTTAGACTCAGACAGCATTTGTGGGTTAGAACACTCCCAGATACAGAGTAAGTTACTTGAGAATGGATACGAACTATTGAGACGGTTGTTACAAACAAAGATATTTTGATAAACGCAGTCAAGATGAAATAGAGGGAGAGTGTGCAGGCTCAGACTCAGTAAACAGAACAAACAAGAAAAAATTGTCGCGGAAATTGACCACATTATTTGGCACAGTAATCGCCAATAGAATCCGTTATGGAGGAAGAAAGATAAATACGCTATTTTCTTTGGATGGGGAGTTTAATCTACCAGCACAGCAATATTCTCATGGACTTAGGTGATTTATAAGAAATAATTTACCAATGAAAGTAAGATGTAATGTTGATGAGTAAAAAAACAGGGGCAAGTATTTTGGAGTATGCTAGACCCACCAGAGGAACCCAAATCATTAACAAGATCACAAACAAATAGAAGACTTGCGCTTGGCAGCATTCAAATCGAAAATGAATGGAGTAGAACGTCGGGGCTTTCAACCTGAGATGACGTTGAAATATTGCCAAGGTAGAGCAAGGTTAGCACAAACAGTATTCGGTTGGGGTAGAGAAAATATAGAGTTAGGGTTACCGGAAAAAAGAACAGGGATAATCTGTGTGGGATTACAATCAGCCTTTAGCACAGCAAAGCGTTGCCAGGAGAAACAACCTCTTCTGTTGTGGCATTATCCCTGGGACAAATTGCACAATATCATTCTCAACAAGACCCAACATTTAAAACTTCCTTAGCCTATACCCGGTTAACAGCAACATCCGCACTAGAAAAACTCAAAGAACAGGGATTTAGCCAGGAGCAATTGCCTTGCCCCAGTACAATGGCACAAGTATTGAATGGAATGGGCTATGGTCTTTGGAAAGTAGTAAAAGCCAAACCTCAAAAAAAATTCCACAAACGGATGATATCTTCAACAACATCAAAGAATTTCAGCCGCAATCAACAAACAAGCCTCAAAGTCAAAGGACTAAGCATGGATTGCAAAGCTACGGTTAATATCGGGGGTTATTCTCGTGGTGGAAAAACCAGAGGACACAATCAAGCTGAGGAGCATCATATGGGATGCACAGAAAAATATAGTCCCTGTGGGATTCTTGATGAAGATAGTGGGCAATTATTGTATATTAACTTTGGTAGTTCTTCTTATAAAACCAGGGATTTTATTGTTGATACTCTAATTCAATGGTGGAAGACAATGACACCAGAACAAAAGCAGGATACCGAACTGATACAAATAAAAGTTGATAATGGTCCGGAAAGTAGTGGAGTAAGAACTCAATAAAAAAAAAGGATGGTTGAGTTTATTGATCTCCTAAATATACCAATTCAATTGCTTTACTATCCTCCTTCGCATAGTAAATACAATCCCATAGAGGGTTGTTGGGGTATTCTTGACCAGCATTGGAATGGGGGGGGCGAAGCTTGTTGATGTTGAAGTCATGGTTTCCTGGGCTTCGAGTATGACTTGGAAAGGCTTATATCCTATCTTGAGTTTAAGTAAAACTGTTTACCAAAAAGGGATTTCTCTAAGAAAGAAAGCTATGAAACAAGTCGAGTCTAGATTACAGCGAAATCCACTGTTGCCCAAATGGCATATCTTGATTCAACCGCTTTAGCTGGTAATTTATTTTTCAAAAATCACCTAAGACAGGGATATTATCCATGTGATTGAGTATTTGTGGAAAGCTGCATTTGTCTTTTATTCTCAGATCTCAACACAGGCAGAAGCTTGGGAGAGCAAACGTTTACAGCTTATCCTTGAAGGTAAATGAAGTTCAGTTGCCCCAGGTATGCGCCGGAATGCGACTTTACCTAAACTCACCCCAAGAACGTAAACCCTTGAACCTATCCCAGTAATAGCAGAAGGTGATAATATGCCTGTTGAGTAAGAGGGGTTATATCATCTGATGGCTGGAAGTTTTGAAGGACTGAGTAATTTGGAGTGGTCTTTGTTTGAGGATATTTTTCCGAAACCGGGAGAGAAACCCGAACGAGGAATGCCACATTCTTCATTTCGTTATGTACTCAAGACCTTACTGTATATATTGATAACAGGGTGTCGTTGGTGTGACGTTCCAAAAGGAGAAATATGGGCATCAAACAGCTCTGCACATCGATGGCTCAAACGTTGGCAGTTGGACGGGACCTTAGAGGCTTTACAAGCACGAATATTGGGGATTGGACAAGAGAAACGGTTAATCAACTGGAGTTATGGGGCGGTGGACGGGTCTTTTTCCCCGTGGAAAGGGCGGTGGTGATGGTGTTGCTTACGGTGGAAAAGGAAAGAGTATTTTAATACACACTCTTACTGAAGGATCAGGAATGCCTTTATCCAATCCCACCACACCTGCCAATGGTAGTGAAACAGATCAGGTGATACCACTTCTAGACAGTGTAAAGGTTAAGAGCAACAAACGCGGTAGACCCCGTAAACCCCTGAAAATGCTTGCTGCTGACAAAGGCTACGATTCTAAGGATAAGGGCGCTGCTTTACCTAGACGTGGTATTCGGCCGCAATGGCCCAAGCGGGTTTGGAAGACAAAGAAGAACAAGGGCAGACCCATTAAAATTTCCGTCCCAGGTTTTCAATAAGAACGTTGTTTCCCATGGTAAAAAAAATATCGTCGTCTTGTTTGTTGTCAGATGGGAAAGAATTTCAGCTTGTTTTGATTCTTTTTTGTCTCTTGCAACAATCCATATTTGGATTAACAAAAATATATTAGTGGGATAAATTCGTGGATACCTGTGCTAGATCTTTACTTAACAATGCCAAATACCTCAAATATGACGATTACTTAAAACCTGGATTCCCCATGGCCACGGGGGTGATTGAGGGTGCTTGTCGCCACCTGATTAAAGACAGGATGGATATCACTGGGGCTAGATGGACCATGAGGGGTGCTGAGGCTGTTTTACCCCTGGGTTCTTTATACATCAGTGGCGATTGGGATGAGTATTGGCAGTTTCATCTACAACAAGAACATAAACGCAATCACCTGGCTTTGTACTTTAGTGGTATTCCTTTGATCAAGCAAGTTGTCAAAGCTCGTTGTTCTAATACCCCTCCACCTCTTCCAATACCTGTCTAAGTTCCACTCCCCGTCTTACTAAAAGAGTCGCACCCGTTTAAATTAGCTAATCTGGGGCTAAATAAACCAATTGTTATTGTACTAGATAATGCCAGATATCAGAAGTGTAAATTAGTACAAAACTATGCGACAGAAGTAGGTATACAACTATGTTATTTACCTTGCTATTCTCCACAATTAAATTTGATTGAAATATTTTTGACATTTATTAGAAATGAATATTTATACTCTAAGTACCTACTATGCTAATTTTGTAGATTTTAAGGCAGCAATCTCTAACTGCATTGCTACCGCTAATACTTATAAGCAGAACAAGTTAAACAGCTTATTGACTCTCGAGTCTCAGACATTTAAACAAGTCCAATTTTTAGCCGTTTAAAGTATATATCTATTGTCTTATCGAGTAAAAAAATTACAATTCCCGATGGGTAAAAGATTTAGCATCAGCACCAGTGTAAGTGATTGCAATATGACCATCACCAACCATTTGATATTTGTATGTTACCAACCCTTCTAATCCTACAGGACCACGGGGGGGCATTTTCTGGGTACTAATTCCTACCTCTGCACCAAAACCGTAACGAAAACCATCGGCAAACCTAGTAGAACAATTGTGGTAGACTCCGGCAGCATCTACCATTGCCAAGAATGTGTCTGCGGCTGTGCTATCTTCTGTAACGATCGCGTCGGTGTGTTTAGAGCCATACTGGTTAATATGAGCGATCGCTGCTTCTAAACTATCAACTATTTTGATTGCTAGTACTAAGTCACTATATTCTGTTTCCCAGTCTCTATCTGTCGCAACTGCAATATTTGGTAGTATCTCTCGGCTACTTTCATCCCCTCTTAACTGCACACCCATAGATTGCAGGGCAGCTGCAATGGGTGGTAAAAACTCATCAGCAATACTGGAATGTATTAATAAGGTTTCAATCGCATTACAAGCAGCAGGATATTGAGTTTTGGCATCTACGGTAATTGTCACTGCTTTTTCCATATCCGCAGCTTCATCTATATACAAATGACAAATACCATCCGCATGTCCAAGTACAGGAATACGGGTATTTTCTTGCACAAACCGCACAAAGGAATTAGAGCCACGGGGAATAATTAAATCGAGATATTTATCCAATTGTAACAGTTCTAAGGTTTCTTCCCTGGTAGTTACTAATTGCACTACATCTGGACTAACTGTTGTGGTTGACAAACCTTGTTTAATGGCTTTAACTATGGCTTCACAGGAACGAATCGCTTCTTTTCCTCCCTTGAGAATTACCCCATTTCCGGATTTAATTGCCAAGGAAGCAATTTGAATCGCAGCTTCCGGACGAGCTTCGAAAATTACCCCTAAAACCCCCAACGGACAAGTTATCCGCTTC
>CBZS010000078.1 GCA_000613065.1 Richelia intracellularis
AGGGCGTTGCTGAATCAGGGGATGATTTCACTAAATTTTCAAGTATTTCTCAATGGTTTCAA
This sequence comes from Richelia intracellularis, assembly GCA_000613065.1. GTDB lineage: Bacteria > Cyanobacteriota > Cyanobacteriia > Cyanobacteriales > Nostocaceae > Richelia > Richelia intracellularis_B. The sequence continues at coordinate 63 of CBZS010000078.1, forward strand.
ACCCTAATTCATCCCCTGATTCAGCAACGCCGGAAATAGAAGTCAAATATTCTGTAGATGATCGCAATTACATCTCACTTAAGACAGGGTACCTAACAGAACAGAAAACGGTACAGGTTGGTTTACTATCTGCCTGCCCAGACAACGACAATTGTCAAGTAGCATTCGAGAATTTGCGAATCCAAAATTATACCCAGCACACAGTTAAGGTGATTTAGAAGAAAGAATTTACCAATGAAAGTAAGATGTAATGTTGATGAGTAAAAAAACAGGGGCAAGTATTTTGGAGTATGCTAGACCCAGCAGAGGAACCCAAATCATTAACAAGATCACAAACAAATAGAAGACTTGCGGTTGGCAGCATGGAAAATGAATGGAGTAGAACCTCGGGGCTTTCAAGCTCAGATGACGTTGAAATATTGCCAAGGTAGAGCAAGGTTAGCACAAACAGTATTCCCTTGGGGTAGAGAAAATATAGAGTTAGGGTTAGCGCAAAAAAGAACAGGGATAATCTGTGTGGGATTACAATCAGCCTTTAGCACAGCAAAGCGTTGCCAGGAGAAACAACCTCTTGTCTTGTGGCATTATCCCTGGGACAAATTGCAGAATCTGATTCTCAACATGACCCAACATTTAAAACTTCCTTAGCCTATATCCGGTTAACAGCAACATCCGCACTAGAAAAACTCAAAGAACAGGGATTTACCCAGGAGCAATTGCCTTGCGCCAGTACAATGGCACAAGTATTGAATCGAATGGGCTATGGTCTTCGTAAAGTAGTAAAAGCCAAACCTCAAAAAAAATTCCACAAACGGATGATATCTTCAACAACATCAAAGAATTTCAGCCGCAATCAACAAACAAGCCTCAAACTCAAAGGACTAAGCATGGATTGCAAAGCTACGGTTAATATCGGGGGTTATTCTCGTGGTGGAAAAACCAGAGGAGACAATCAAGGTGAGGATCATGATATGGGATGCACGGAAAAATATACTCCCTGTGGGATTCTTGATGAAGATAGTGGGCAATTATTGTATATTAACTTTGGTAGTTCTTCTTATAAAACCAGGGATTTTATTGTTGATACTCTAATTCAATGATGGAAGACAAGGACACCAGAACAAAAGCAGGATACCGAACTGATACAAATTAAAGTTGATAATGGTCCGGAAAGTAGTGGAGTAAGAACTCAATTAAAAAAAAGGATGGTTGAGTTTGTTGATCTGCTAAATATACCAATTCAATTGCTTTACTATGCTCCTTACCATAGTAAATACAATCCCATAGAGGGTTGTTGGGGTATTCTTGACCAGCATTGGAATGGGGGGGGCGAAGCTTGTTGATGTTGAAGTCATGCTTTCCTGGGCTTCGAGTATGACTTGGAAAGGCTTATATACTATCTTGAGTTTAAGTAAAACTGTTTACCAAAAAGGGATTTCTCTAACAAAGAAAGCTATGAAACAAGTCGAGTCTAGATTACAGCTAAATCCACTGTTGCCCAAATGGGATATCTTGATTCAACCGCTTTAGCTGGTAATTTCGTTTTCAAAAATCACCTAATTGCCAAAAAAGCTGAAAAACAAACCATGTCGTCAAATATCTATAAAACAGTCTATCTCAGTTTAGCCATACCTCTGACAGAGGAGCTGCAAGCTGTTCAGCAGCAGGTGTGCTACCGATATGGCTTGATTCCTCGCTCCGAGATTCATTTAACTATTGCTTTTTTTGGCGAAATGACTGCTAATAAGTTGGTAAAACTAGCCAGCTTACTGGTAGATGACCTCCCATCATATGCTATCTCACAGCTTCGAGTAAATGGCTTGGGTGGCGCATATCAAGTAGCAGAAAACCTCATTCTCATTCAAGAAGAGGAACCAGATGAATTACAACAATTTCCTCGTGTCTTTTGGCTAGCTGTTGATGTAATAGAACAGCTCTATAGCTTTCGTTTGCGGGTGAAACAAACCGCCGAAGCCCTAGGCATAAATACCACCTCAATAGGTTCCAAGTACTTCCCTCATTTGACTATTGGCTCTGCTGGTCCATATGGTCAAGGACATTGGAAATTATGGGATGTGCATACAGTCTCAAAGGGTGCAACAATCGACTTACCAATTCCCTTGGAGAATTTGCAAGCTTATAAATTACACTTAACTGATGTCTCTATACATCCAGATAGCGTACATCTTCTCTATCTTTTTCCGACAAAAACGATCACTGTTTAGGTCAACGGCATCTGACTGATAAACTAAAAGTTGGCAAATTAATCGATGTTTTGATCATGATTTTTCATTGACTGGTTGCTGTGGTGCTTCCTCCTTGGTATTAAGTTTCAGTAAACTATCGAAGACATACCATGCTAAGAGATACCACGGTACCCGGATTTCTCACCAAGATTGAAAAAAGAGGGGTCTAAAACTGCCAAAATGTATGAACTTATCCCACTAATATAATTTTGTTAATCCAAATATGGATTGTTGCAAGAGACAAAAAAGCATCAAAACAAGCTGAAATTCTTTCCCATCTGACAACAAACAAGACGACGATATTTTTTTTTACCATGGGAAACAACGTTCTTGTTTTCAGATGGGACAGAAATTTTAATGGGTCTGCCCTTGTTCTTCTTTGTCTTCCAAACCCGCTTGGGGCATTGCGGCGTTATACCAGGTCTAGGTAAAGCAGCGCGCTTATCCTTAGAATCGTAGGCTTTGTCAGCAGCAAGGACTTTCAGGCGTTTACGGGGTCTACCGCCTTTGTTGGTCTTAAGCTTTACACTGTCTAGAAGTGGTATCACCTGATCTGTTTCACTACCATTGGCAGGTGTGGTGCGATTGGATAAAGGCATTCCTGAGGCTTGAGTAAGAGTGTGTATTAAAATACCCTTTCTTTTTCCACCGTAAGCAAGACTATCACCACCGCCCTTTCCAGGGGGAAAAAGACCCGTCCACCGCGCCATAACTCCAGTTGATTAACCCTTTCTTTCTCTTGTCCAATCCCCAATATTCGTGCTTGTAAAGCCTCTAAGGTCCCGTCCAACTGCCAACGTTTGAGCCATAGATGTGCAGAGCTCTTTGATGCCCATATTTATCCTTTTGGAACGTCACACCAACGACACCCTGCTCTCAATATATAATACAGTAAGGTATTGAGTACATAACTAAATGAAGAATGTGGCATTCCTCGTTCGCGTTTCTCTGGCGGTTTCGGAAAAATATCCTCAAACAAAGACCACTCCAAATTACTCAGTCCTTCAAAACGTCCAGCCATCAGATGATATAACCCCTCTTACTCAACAGGCATATTATCACCTTCTGTCATTAGTGGGATATATTCATATATATTGCAAAAGAATCTCAGCAGTTAAAAGGATGACCCCAAATAAAAATCATTCTATAGCGGAACAGTTTGTATTTGGACAGGTAAAGTCATGTCCAGTTGCAGTCAATTTAAAGGGAGAGCCTGTAACATCGGATGCAGGGTTAGTTAACATTAATTGCGGAACTAGACAGAAAAAGATAAATAACATCACGATTTGCAAGATGTTTCAAAGATTAGCGAGACCCCAATAAAGTTTTATATCCACTTCATAACTTAATTGCACAAAGGATATATATATGGCTTAATCATACGGTATGAAGACATAATAAATGATCATGAAATTCTACGTCACGCTCCAATATTAGCACTTGCGGTAGGAAAGGTTATTAACTCAGAACAAGAATTAACGACTTTGGCGGGGAAAAGCACCTTAAATCGTCTCGAACATTGTCCAGAAGACGTATCTTCAAGAGAAAATAGTCGGTATCATCGTATTTACTATGATGCTAAGGCGATAGAAACACTTTTAGTTGAGCTATTTTTAGAATCTTATCATCAGCCACCGCGACAGATAATAATAGATTTAGATGTGACGGATGATTTAGTTCATGGTCATCAAGAAGAAACATTCTTTAATCCGTATTACAAAGGATATTGTTATGGTCCCCTTTATATTTTTTGTGGTAAACATTTACTTGCTGCAAAACTTCGTGCATCCAACTTAGACCTGGCAGCATGGGGGTTAGAAGAATTACAAAGAGTAATAAAAATAATACGCTCTCCATGGAAAAAGGTGAAAATTATTATCCGTGGGGATAGTGCTTATTCCAGAGAAGAGATAATGGCTTGGTGTGAAGATGAAACTGATATTGATTATGTGTTCGGACTTGCTGAAAATCCTCGTCGACTCCAGCTATCACAACCAATTCAGTATCGTGCATTCCAATAATATTCACAAAAAATACAACCCATAGTAGAGTTTTTTTTAAGCTTATTTCCTGGAGAAGCAGATAAAAAAAAGATGTGGCAGCCTTTGTTAATAACTCAGTTTGGTATTGTTCTGTTGACTATCAAACATTAGACAGTTGGAGCCGTAGTCGTCGTGTAGTAGCCAAGGTCGATTATAGCAATGAAGAAGTCAATCATCGATTTGTAGTGACTTAGCTCCCCATTAAACAAATTGCTCCAGGGCGACTTTATACTCAAAAGACTGTCCGCGAGGCAACGCCGGAAAATTATCTCAAAGAACAAAAATTAGATTTACAAAGTGATAGAACAAGTACACATACATTTGAGGGGAACCAATTACGTTTATGGTTTACAGCTATTGCCTACATTTTACTGAATAACCTGGGAGAAAAGTGCTTAGTAAATACAGAATTAAAAAATGCAACAATTGGAAGTATACGCACAAAATTATTAAAGCTAGGAGCTGTGATTATGATTTGCAAACAACGAGTTTTAATTGCAATTAGTAGTGCTTGCCCTTACAAGGAAGGGCAAGCAATGATTTATGAGCGTTTATCTCGACTACCTTGCCCTGGTTAATGAGATGATTGGATTAATAAGTAATAGCGCTCTCTGATTTGAAATAACTGTCCTGCTGGGTTAATTTACTTGATTTAACCCAACTAGTTGGTGTGTCAATTTTTATCACTATTTTGTTCTGATTTAAGTATATTTCAATTTGAATGTATTTTATATATTTTTTGTATACTCGGTTTTTACTTCCTAGTCCTTGTCATCTGCAAGGAATTTGATAATGTGCCAATTAATTTATCCTAAATCTGGCTCATCCAAGTGTTTTTTTCTCACTTGTGAGAAATCCGGGGGTAATGCTTTCAAGGCTGAACCTTTAACTAACCAGTCTCGCAGGAGAATCAAAGCAAGTATAAAAGGAAATAATAACCTTAAATTTGAGTAACTATCTTTACTAGAGCTTACAGATTGTTTAAATTCAGTCCAGGCATTAGCGATCGCTACAATTGTCTGTGATTTCATGGATAATGAAGGGTTAGTGCCAATAACAATCTAGAAACTCTCTAATTTGGTGAGAATTTCCTCAAAACTTTCGATTTCACCACCATCGTAAATTGTGATACTCCCAATAGCAGGATTGATTCGCACATTTTCGATTTCAGGAAAAAATGCTTGTAGAGTGCTGAAAATTTGCGTCATCATGTGCGTTTGGCGCAGTTCGGAAGGTATCCGTAATCTCATCCGACCATTAGCAATACTGAGAACTTGTATTGTTATTGGTAGGGGTAGTTATTGTAAAGAATTTAGATCCATAGTTGTAATTATTTGAGTTTAGAAAGGGATGGGCAAAATTAATACTCATGCATATTTTCACAGTTGCAAATTTATGTGTCTGTACAACCAAAAGTTAAAAAATTAGCATGAACTACCTCTTGGTCAATAGATGATTCCACCACACCATAGCATTCGGTTCTTGTGGTGCATAGATTTAGAGTCTTTCTGAAGAAGTTGCAGCAGCTTCTAGCCTATGCATTTGTTCTTCTGCTAGTTCAGCCTTTGACTCTGCCATAATATCTTCTAGACTTTCGCTAACTCCTGCGATTATTCCCTTACCTTTTTCATAGAGGGCAATTCCACCTTTAAGAGCAGCTTTTGCTAAGTAAGGGTTTAGCCACCCTTGTAAGTACAGGTATACAAACTGGTAAAAGAACTACTGCGGCGATACCAGGAATGCCAAGGTCTTCAACGACATTTTCAATATCGGGTATAAGTTTAGGTGTCATAATACAACCTCCTAGTTATTCCCTAGTTTTATCGTATCACTATTTATCAGCAAAAACGATACAAATAGTTAACTAAAATTGACCAATTATACGTTACTTTATATGTTAAATTACTAAACAATTGCTTGATTAATTTATCAAGTCTAAAATGCCATTCAAAGATGCCATTCATTTATCTGAATCCACCATATTATTGAGGATTATGAATCTAGATACATCTCCTGTAATTTAATAATTATTTCTGGAACTTTTTATTTGAATCTTGTACGTTGAACTCTTCATGATTAGGTAAGTAAGCATACAAAAAATTTATCTTTGTATGTGTGAATACAAGAATTTATTTTCATAATTCATTGGGTTCAATCCAATCTTGCAAATTATATTTTGGTTGAGCAACATTAAAAAGATGTAAGCCAAAATCCTGGGCAATATCTTCACATACTTTCATACCCCTAACACTATTACCTCTAGTATCCAAAAGAGGTGAAAAAGTTCCAATACCCAACTTACCAGGAACTATTGCCCCAATTCCTCCACCAACCCCACTTTTTGCTGGAATGCCAACCCGATATACCCATTCGCCAGAATAGTTGTACATTCCACAGGTGAGCATAACACTCAAGACATCTTGTACATAGCGCTCATCTAAAGCTCGTTCTCCAGTGATGGGGTTAATACCACCATTTGCCAGGGTAGCTGTCATGACTGCTAAATCACGGGCATTGATCATGATGGAGCATTGCTGAAAATATAGATCTAGGGTTTCCTCGATACGTTCTGTCACCATGCCAAAATTAAGCATCAAGTAAGCGATCGCTCGATTACGATTATTAGTAGATCGTTCTGATAAAAATACTGGCACATTTATATCTAAATCCCTACCTGTATAAAGACGGAAGACGTGGAGAATCCGTTTTAATCGTTCTGTAGCTCCATTCCCTTTAATTAAATCAGTAGTTGCGATCGCTCCTGCATTTACCATGGGATTGTAGGGACGGTTGGTTTTTTCATCCAACACAATGGAGTTAAATTCCTCTACCGTAGGCTCCACACTCACCTTACAGTTAACATAATCTCTACCATGGTCTTCCAATGCCATCCCATAAATAAAAGCCTTCGAAATAGATTGAATGGTAAACAACCTTTGACATTCCCCTGCCTGGAAGAATTTACCTTTAGGTATGACTACGCAAATACCAAACCACTGAGGATTTGCTAGGGCTAATTCCGGAATATAATTTGCCACGGTTCCATCATCCAAGCATTGATATCTTTCGTACAATTCCTGGAGATAGTTGTAGAAAGGAGAAGCAATGGTGGAGGTGGAACTGGGTGAGGAATTTAAATCTTGGTTGTCTACCATGGGTGTTATACTCTTAACGGCTAAAAACTAAATTTTGTTAAATGTCTGAAACTCGAGATTCAATAAGCTGTTTAACTTCTTCTGCTTATCAGTATTAGCGGTAGCAATGCAGTTAGAGATTGCTGCCTTCAAATCTGCAAATTTAGCATAGTAGTTAGAGTATAAACATTCATTTATAATAAATTTACAAAAGATTTCAATAAAATTTAATTCTGGAGAATAGCAAGGTACATAACATACTTGTATCCCTACTGATATCGCATGTTTTTATACTAATTTACACTTATGATATCTGGCATTATCTAGTACGATAACAATTGGTTTATTTTGCCCCAGATTAGCTAATTTAAATAACAACTGGCACAGACTTTCTGAATTAATATAAGTTTCATTTGTAATTGTAATTATTTCCTTAGTAACTGCATTAACTGCTCCTAAAACATTAAATCGTTTTCCACCGGAAGGTGAACAGATAAATGTTATTGTAAAACACCATAAAAATCCTAAGTATGCTCGATGTACAAAGTGGGCTGCGTCAACAAAAAAACGACTTTATTTCCGCTAATAGCTTCTTCCAGTAATGGTTATAGCTTTTATTCTCTATATTTTTCTACCTCTTCAATCTTTTCTGGGTCTACTGACTTTCCCGGCACATACCCCACTTTTAAGGAACGCAAACCTGTTCTGAACAGAAATTCTCTTACCTGAGTTGAACTGCGCTTTATAACAGTTATTTTTTCAATGGCATCATTCGCTTATGCAATACTTGTAGCTGGATGTTTCTCAAAATATTCTTTCAATATATCACTATACTGATTTAATTCACTTGACTGTCCTTTGTGGTGTATTTTTTTGAGTTCTTCTACTCCTCCTGATTGATCTTTTTTAATGTAAACTATTAATTAATTTTGTTGATATTTTACACAAACTCAAAATATCTTTATGTTTTATACCCTGACTTTTTAGATACATAACTTCCATCTTTTTCTGTACTAATGGATGAGGATAATGATATCTTTGATAATTAAGTTTATCAATCTCTTTTTGCGTAAAATCTATTTCTTACATCAGACTTTACCTGGTTTCTCAAGTAATATTGTTTATTAATTTATAATACTTGTTCTTACCGCTATACAAAAGTAAAGCTTTTAACCGTTATTGTCTTAGTTGTCTTCTGTGACTCTCCGTAATGAGCAAATAGTTCAGGAGCTAAATCATCCAGAAACATAACAGGATTTGAATTGATTAATAGCAGCAATTAAATGATTGAATCCCAGTAATAACTGTGAATTAGGAAAAATATAAATCCAGGGATAAATCAACCAAAATAGTAAGAGTGGTTGGACGATTAGACGCAGATTCTTTAAAACATTCTTCCATCCACATTCATGATTCCATTGTTGATGATAAGAAAAATCAATATGACTATTTATTTGCCGCTCAGTCTTAACTTGACAAGATTTATTTAAGGCTAATAATGCTGGATAATTCAAACTAATCATCGTGTAAACACAAAAAATAATCTCCCACAACCTCTCAATATGTTGAAAGTTTGTAAACCGATAATCTGTCCAACCTAATTCTTGTTTACACTGACGAAACCCATATTCTACCCAGGTTCTGAATCCATATAAGAAGTTGCCTAAAGTCTTTTTAAAACTTCCTTGAGAATTCGTCATTACGAAGGAGGTAGAATTTTCTGGCATCGTTTCTGGGTCATTAGTTATTTTCCAGTAATTTATGACTCTTTTTTTACCATAAATTATTTTTCTAATGTATCTAGTTTCTGATTTTTTATTACTAAATGTTCTCTCAAATTTACACCACTTATTTTCTCTAACACTTTGCCCTACTGGCAACCAGACTCCGTGATTACTTCTAATTGCAACTACATAAGCTAAGTTAGATTCATCTAGTTTTCTCAGAAATTGACTACTTTCACCATATAAACTATCTGCCAGTACTAATTCGATATTAAACTTATCTTCAATGAAATCTGTAATTATTTCTGACGCTAACTCTATTTTCGTTTTATATTTATCTCCTTCTTTTAACGTCCCTTCTGGTTTAAACACTTTTACCATTAATGGAAATGTTATATTATGGTAGACTCCATAAGCATTGACTGAAACTATTCCATTATCAGCTTTTCCCACACTTACTAAGTATTGTCTCGCTACAGAATCAGTCTTTTTACCTTTTTTTATATCTCCGGTTTCATCTATTACTACTGTAATCGCCTGACCATTCAAGACTTGCTTCAGTTTATTTAATCTTCGTTGTTTTAATTCATCTACTGACCAATCTGAATTAGCTAGGAAATGATGTAATTACTGGGCTGAGTTTATACTTACTACCTTCGCTATATCTGGTAATGATTTCCTTTTTATCATTGATATTATTCCTAAGTGTAAATATTTG
>CBZS010000079.1 GCA_000613065.1 Richelia intracellularis
TCATGTATGAATTACCATCCCGAAAGGATGTATCCGTTTGTACGGTGACTAGGGAAATGGTAGAGAAACGTTCTACTGCTGAATTGATTATGCATCCTTATCTTTACCTAAGCCAGAATCAGCCTAGTACCACTAC
>CBZS010000080.1 GCA_000613065.1 Richelia intracellularis
CCCTTTCCCATTTAACGTCAACAGTTGGCTTTACTCCAGAAGCAGTAATCACTTTTGCTGTGAGGGTTTTCAATCCAACCCTAGTTTCATCCTGACACAAATAATGAACGCACTTCCCCTGTGCTAGATGTTGTTCTAGACAATTGAGAATGATACCGAGTTTTTTTTTACTCAGATACCAGCTTTTCATCCTGTTTGTAGCTTTGAGGACGTGGTACTTTTAGTTTTGCTCCCAATCCATATCGAACCAATGCATAAACCGTTCCATACTCAATATCAAGTCCATGCTCTTTTTTCAACCATTCTACTATCCCACCATAGCTACTAAACCCTTTTCCTGTTTTTAACTCCTGTATGAGTGCTGCGATCGCATCATCATTGATTTTTCGTTTTGCCCCTGCCGCTTTCTTGATTTCTAATAAGCCAGACAGACCACCAGTTCTATACTTCTGCAACCATCTTGTCACTGTTGAAGTATTTCTAGCCAAGGGTTTCCCGATTTCTTGCTGCTCCTTTACTTGTCCACTCGGCATTGAGCCACCACAACATGTGTAGTTTTTCTTTCTGGTTTCCCAACCTGGCTGTCTGTAGCAGTTTTTTTAGTTCCTCTTTGCTCTGCGTGTTCTCAATCTTAAATGGGCGGCTCATGAGTATTTAAACCGATCAAGTTTGCTTGGCTCTATTATATGCAGCTTAATATTCAATTGGTATAACCATGATTTTTTACACTGGTAGTTCATCGCATAAGTTATTTGCTGAAACATCTCAGTTCTGTTTATAGGGCTTTTGCTATGGGACTGATAATTATATTCCCTGGTGGATCCACTGCATACTCATCCAAATCAATCGTAGTTGAGTAATACCAAGCAATATACCTGAACTTCGTCGGCAACCTAAGTAAATATAAAGACTTCAGTTAAGTCAATAATACTGATAACTAATGGTGAAAGCATATCATATCCGAAAATTCCACCATGACGCTTGTAGCCAGCTCGATGACAATATGAAAAACCAAGGATAATTAATAATGACAGCAAAAAAATCAAAATTTTTAGTCCCTGCTTTAGGCTTAGGACCGATAGTACTAGGAAGTATCGCAGCTTATATGTATTTCAAGGGGCCATCTGGTGATGCTTCTGGGGTGTTGGAAAGTGCCAAGATTGTTCCAGATGAAGCTTTGATGGCGACATATATCACCACAGAGACTCAAGCTTGGGCAAAACTAGATAAATTTGGGACCCCAGAAGCTAGACAGCTTTTGGGTAAGAGCTTAGAAGACTTTAACCAAAGGATGGAAAAAGATGGTGGTATTTCCTACGAAAAAGATTTAAAGCCTTGGGTGGGTGGGGTAATGCTAGCTATTTTACCTCCTGCTTCTACCCAAGAAGCCCAATCTTCTGCACCTTCTCGTCTTTCTTCTCAAGCAGCACAACCAAATGTATTAATGGTAGTAGGTATAAAGGATAAACTTGCTGCCTTAAATTTTGCGAATAAATTAAAGTCACAAAAAGAAACTCCAACTCAGGAAATAGATTACAAAGGAGAAAAAATTATCAAAACAAGGAAAGGTCGTAGATCTACATATACTGCTGTTTTAAATAACACTTACGTTGTTTTCTCCCCCAAAAAACAACCTGTAGAATATGCCATTGATACCTTTCAAGGGGAACCTTCATTTGCTACAAAAGCAGGTGTTAAGCAGATATTAGCCAAGGGAGTAAAGCAAGAAAATACTGTTGCTCAAATTTACGTACCTGATTACGCAAATACTGTACAACAACTAATTGCAAGTAATCCTCGCACTGCACAAATCCCCCCCCAAACCCTGGCACAGTTGAAACAAGTTAAATCCATGGTAGCTGGTGTGGGTATTGATGATGCTGGGGTAAGAATGAAAGCGATCGCTACTTTAGATCCTCAATTAAATAAATTCCAATATCAAAACACTTCCGGTAAAATAGTATCTCGATTCCCTGGAGACACAATTGCCCTCATTAGTGGGGAAGGAATCAACCGTTGGTGGTCAGCAATGTTAGAACAATCCGAAGACTACCCGGAATTTAACCAGGTAGTTAATCTTGTTCGTACTCAGCTTCAACAGTTTAATCTTGACTTGGACCAAGATGTTTTTAGCTGGATGAATGGGGAATTTGGTATTGCAGCGATTCCTGATAGTAAAGGTTTATTAGCGCAAGTCGGATTTGGAGGAGCATTTGTATTTAATACTAGCGATCGCCAAACCGCGGAGCAAACTTTAGCAAAACTAGATAATATCATTAAACAACAACCTGTGAATGTGGCTCAAACTAAAGTTGGAGGTAAGGATGTTACCCAGTGGCAAGTTCCAGGACAAGGAGCCTTATTATTCCATGGTTGGTTAGATCAGGAAACGGTATTTTTAGCCATTGGCAATTCCGTCACAGAAGCGATCGCATCACCCCAAGATCAATCATTGGATAAAAGTCAGAACTTTCAAACTATCACTGGTTCATTATCACAGCCCAATAGTGGTTATTTCTACCTGGATATGAATCCAACTTTATCTTTAATCAATCGCTTTGCTGGCAGAAACCAACCCCTTCCCCCAGAGGCAAATGCGATTCTTAGTTCTATTGATGGTATTGGAATGGCTGCTAATAGTCCAGATAAATCTACATCTCAAGTCGAATTTTTACTAGCTTTGAAAAACAAACAATAGATTCAGTATACTTTCTTTTAAGGCGAGGATTACCAAGACTTTGATACAGCCCTTTTTAGGTACATGAGGTACAACTCATATTGCTTTGAGGCAGAAGGCAGGAGAGAGAAAATATACTTCAGAAACTTGCAATCTGCTGTAAACAACACTGTAGGGGTTTAGCACTGCTCACTAGTGTCAACTTAATGTGAAAGGTAACATAATCAAGTATTTGCAACAAGTTTAGTTTCAAGGCTTAAGTCTTGGAACTCAGTATTAGACACTCTACCTCTTATTATAACCCACATTTTGTATTTCAATATGTAGCGAAAAATAATACATGTTGTTTGTAGAGCGAAAGTAAATAATAATACATAAAAGATTCAGTAAATTCGCCTTTAGAAATAAACCTGCGCTCCGGAAGTCGTTGAAGCTTGGATTGCTTAGAAAAAAATGATTACAAGCTTTTGATAAAACTAAATATATATTGGTTCAATCCAAGTGAGACAATCAAAAAGCTGAAGATATTTCAGGGTGAAAAATGTCTCCCATGGAAAATACAG
>CBZS010000081.1 GCA_000613065.1 Richelia intracellularis
GGACCAGTGGAGTCACAATGTACTCTAACATTTAGAGATGCTGCTTGGGCAGAGGAAAAGAGACTTAAGGTGGCAATAGTAGAAGCACCTAAGAAGCTAGAGGCAAGAATTTGAGGTTTCATCATTAGATTGACTCTTTTTTTGTGTATGTGTGTGATGAGTCCTCTACCAAGCATTTCCTTGTGTTATTCCTGACATGCTGTGGTTGTATAGCAAGACTCAATATAGCTATGGGATAAAGGAGAGTAATTTTCGCAAAAATACTGGTAAAAGAGCCATACCAATTCAGGTAAATTTTGATACATATATAAAACACTGTTTGTACTTCAATGTGTAGGGCAAAAACATACATAGTTGTTTCCGAGTAAAAGTAAATAATAATACATGAAGTCTTCAGTAAATTCGCCTTTAGAAATAAACCTGCGTTCCGGAAGTCCTTGAAGCTTGGATTGCGAAGGTTATTTATAATAAATAATTTACCAATGAAAGTAAGATGTAATGTTTATCAGTAAAAAAACAGGGGCAAGTATTTTGGAGTATGCTAGACCCACCAGACGAACCCAAATCATTAACAAGATCACAAATAAAAGACTTGCGGTTGCCAGCATGGAAAATGAATGGAGTACAACGTCGGGGCTTTCAAGCTCAGATGACGTTGAAATATTGCCAAGGTAGAGCAAGGTTAGCACAAACAGTATTCCGTTGGGGTACTGAAAATATAGAGTTAGGGTTAGCGCAAAAAAGAACAGGGATAATGTGTGTGGGATTACAATCAGCCTTTAGCACAGCAAATCGTTGCCAGGAGAAACAACCTCTTCTCTTGTGGCATTATCCCTGGGACAAATTGCAGAATCTGATTCTCAACAAGACCCAACATTTAAAACTTCCTTAGCCTATACCCGCTTAACAGCAACATCCTCACTAGAAAAACTCAAAGAACAGGGATTTAGCCAGGAGCAATTGCCTTGCGCCAGTACAATGGCACAAGTGTTGAATCGAATGGCCTATGGTCTTCGTAAAGTAGTAAAAGCCAAACCTCAAAAAAATTCCACAAACGGATGATATCTTCAACAACATCAAAGAATTTGAGCCGCAATCAACAAACAAGCCTCTAAGTCAAACGAGTAAGCATGGATTGCAAAGCTACCGTTAATATCGGGGCTTATTTTCGTGGTGGAAAAACCAGAGGAGAGAATCAAGCTGAGGATCATGATATGGAATGCACAGAAAAATATACTCCCTGTGGCATTCTTGATGAAGAAGATAGTGGGCAATTCTTCTATATAAACTTTGGTAGTTCTTCTTATAAAACCAGGGATTTTATTGTTGATACTCTAATTCAATGGTGGAAGACAATGACACCAGAACAAAAGCAGGATACCGAACTGATACAAATTAAAGTTGATAATGGTCCGGAAAGTAGTGGAGTAAGAACTCAATTAAAAAAAAGGATGGTTGAGTTTGTTGATCTCCTAAATATACCAATTCAATTGCTTTACTATCCTCCTTACTATAGTAAATACAATCCCATAGAGGGTTGTTGGGGTATTCTTGACCAGCATTGGAATGGGGGGGGGGGCGAAGCTTGTTGATGTTGAAGTCATGGTTTCCTGGGCTTCGAGTATGACTTGGAAAGGCTTATATCCTATCTTGAGTTTAAGTAAAACTGTTTACCAAAAAGGGATTTCTCTAACAAAGAAAGGTATGAAAAAAGTCGAGTCTAGATTACAGCGAAATCCACTGTTGCTCAAATGGGATATGTTGATTCAACCAGTTTTGCTGGTAATTTATTTTTCAATCAAAACCTTATAAAAAAATGATTACAAGGTTTTGATAAAACTAAATATATATTGTTTCAATCCAAGTGAGACAATCAAAAAGCTGAAAATATTTCACGGTGAAAAATGTCTCCCATCGAAAATACAGAAATTAAAAATATCGACTACTTAGAAATAGTAGCAGGGTTAATTGATGAAATAGGAATAGTTGAAATAATTAATTCTAAACTAGCAATAGATTTTCGTGAGAAGATTGCATCGGGGATATTAGTCAAAGCTATTTTTATTAATGGATTGGGATTTATATCAAGACCTTTATATTTATTAATTCATTTTTTTGATGAGAACGGGATAAAAGTGTTATTAAGAGAAAACGTGTAAAGAGATTATTTAAATGATGATAAAAGTGGAATGTTCATGGATAAATTATATAAATAGGGATTAAGTAACCTGTTTTTAGAAATAGTCTTATCAGTAATTAATAAATTTAAGATAGATACAAAATATTCACATCTGGATTCAAAATAATTTCATCTACATGGAGAATATGAAAATGATGATGTAAATGAAAAAGAATAAATTACTAGAGTAAGACCAATAATTAGAACTAAAGGATATTTCCGTCACCATAGACCGGATTTCAAGCAATGCGTTTTAGATTTAATTACGAGTAGTGATGGAAATATCCCATTATTAATGAGATGACTAGAAGAGATATAAATCCGAAAAAAACAAGCTTAAATATTTATTTGGGTGCGACTAATTTAGTTTAATAACAGAAGTTATAACGAGCCAAATTTATTACAAATTAGAAGAATAAACAATCTTGTTAAAGATGATTTATATTATTGAAATAACATTTTTTAAATACTGAATTAATTGAGCCCATGTTATTTTTATTGTTCTTTTTTATTTTATAATCTCGGTCAAACGCAACGAAGGAATACCTTAAAAAGAATCAATTAGGTAAGTTAACCATAACTCCTACATTTAAATCGGTATTTTAATGCTTTCAAGGTATCCATATTTTTACTTTAGATGGTGTTAAGAAAATTGTTAATTTAACGTCATCACGCCATTTCATTTTGAGTTGTCTGCCATCATCTTGCCGAAAATATTATTTGCTTTCTTAACTTAACAAAGATTTGAACCAAAATAAAAAAATATCAACATATGAAGGCACATTTATTGCTCCTCAATTTGTTAGTGCTCATATTACCTATTTTATGGTTAACTGTATTCTGTTTTATTAATTTTTAAAATATATTTATTCTGTACTCTATTTATTAATCATTCTGATTATTCTGTTTTTATTTTGCTTGTAATTTATTTATACTTCAACTTGAACTGCGGAATCTGGGATATAATGTGCGGTGTTAATTAAAAACTTCTCTTACCTCATAAGGGTTTTGAGACTTGTCCAAAATCATGTTTTTGGAGTTATCAATGTATTTACAAGGGTTTCAGCAATTAAATCACACTACGCGTACATAGGTTGCGCCCCAGTTGATGATGTGTGTCACGAATAATTTGGAATGGCGTCAGAGGAGATTCTGACAGATCTAGGTTCTTTACAACATTATTCGTCTAAGCGATCGCAAAAATTATGTGTAAAAAATTAAATGTAAATAGCCCATAAGTACACCAACTAGGTATGATATGTAATCTGCAAGGACAACTTGTACAACTGGCAACTAAACATTTAATTTACATCTACTAAGCTATGACCCAGAATTACCGCATTACCCTACTCCCAGGCGATGGCATCGGACCAGAAATTATCGCGGTAGCCGTGGATGTATTAAAAGTCGCAGGGAAAAAGTTCGATCTTCAGTTTGAGTTTACAAAAGCTTTGATTGGTGGTGCGGCAATTGACGCTGCGGGGGAACCTTTACCTGCTAACACCTTAGATACTTGTCGTCAAAGCGATTCTGTACTTCTAGCTGCTATCGGTGGTTATAAATGGGATTCCCTACCATCAAATATGCGTCCGGAGGCTGGTTTATTGGGACTGCGGGCTGGGTTAGACTTATTTGCAAACCTACGTCCAGCAAAGATATTACCCCAGCTAATTGACTCTTCTACTCTCAAACCAGAGGTGGTGGAAGGCGTAGATATTATGGTGGTGCGGGAACTTACAGGTGGTATTTATTTTGGTAAACCCAAGGGAGTATTTACCACAGAAACTGAAGAAAAGCGTGGTGTAAATACCATGGTTTATACTGAATCAGAAATTGACAGAATTGGCAAAGTAGCCTTTGAAACCGCTCAAAAACGCGGTGGAAGATTATGTTCTGTAGACAAGGCAAATGTATTAGAAGTATCCCAACTATGGCGCGATCGCATAACTAAAGTAGGTGGTGAATATCCAGATGTAGAATTATCCCATTTGTATGTAGACAATGCTGCTATGCAGTTGGTACGCACACCCAAGCAGTTCGATACCATTGTCACCGGAAATTTATTTGGTGATATCCTTTCTGATGCTGCCGCTATGTTGACAGGCAGTATTGGTATGTTACCATCTGCTAGTTTAGGTGCTTCCGGTCCAGGTGTATATGAACCAGTCCACGGATCGGCCCCAGATATTGCTGGACAGGATAAAGCCAATCCCCTAGCACAGGTTTTGAGTGCTGCCATGATGTTACGTTATGGTTTAAACCAACCTGAAGCTGCCAAGCATATAGAAGAAGGAGTATTACAAGTTTTAGAGCAAGGTTACCGCACTGGAGATATAATGTCTGCCAACATGAATATTTTAGGTTGTAAAGCCATGGGAGAGGTGTTAATCCAAACTCTAGAAACTATATAAATGTATTTAAGTGACTAATTGGCGATCGCTCCGTTTATTTGACAATTTTTTTTGGCATTTTGTCAAGCACAAATAACCAAGTAACTACTATAATGTCGTCGAGTCAATCTCAAATTCAAAATATAATTACAGCCTTGGTTGTTGAAGATTTTGGATACGCTGAATAATCAAAGTAAAAGTAAGGGGTTTTTTGAAGACGGTGTACGCTTTAAAACAAGATCAAAATCGATATACTAGTGCTCCTCAACCACCCTTGGTTGACTCTAATTTAATTAGGGCTGCCGGTCAAATTTATTACATTTACTGCGAAGTACATCCGGAAATAGAAGGACAGGCTTCCGGGGTAGCAATTAACCGTGCCAATTATCGGGGCAAAGTAATCTTTACACAGCATCCAGCTTTGCTGCCAGAGGAATGTTTTGTGCCTTTGAATCAAATTGAATCTTGTATGTATTAGTCATTCAATTTTGTATTTCAGATTTATCTTACCAATCTATTCCCAGGAGTCTACCTCATGAAGGTTGGTCATTGGTTATAAGCCCGAATTATAACTGTGGAACAATATACTAATGAAAAATACAATTTAATTTCATGGACATTATAATCACCATCCTGGCGAGTATAATAGTTTTTGCCTTGGGTGCATCCGTAGGTAGTTTTATCAACGTTGTTGTTTATCGACTACCAGCAGGATTATCGATTTTATGGCCTCCTTCTCGCTGTCCCCATTGCTTAAACCAATTAAAGGCTTATGATAACGTGCCTCTCTTTGGCTGGTTATGGTTAAAAGGGCGGTGTCGTTTTTGTAAAAGTCCCATTTCTCCTCGTTACCCTCTGGTGGAAGCGATCGCAGGTTTAATATTTTTATTATTATTTTTTACATTTCAAATTTCCCTATTAACTTTCGGATACTGGGCTTTTTGTAGTTGGTTATTAGCTTTATCTATCATTGACTGGGACACCATGACCCTACCGAATCCTCTGACCATATCAGGTTTAGTCTTGGGGATAATATTTCAAGTACTTTGGGGTTATGTATTCATTGGTACTTGGCAAGGGGCAATTAACCAAGGAATAATGGCGATATCTGCCGCTGTTTTAGGTATTTGGTTATTTGATGCGATCGCTATTTTGGGTGAGATTGTTTTTGGTAAAGCTACCATGGGTGCAGGAGATGCCAAAGTAGGAGCAATGATGGGTGCCTGGCTGGGTTGGCAATATCTCCTACTTGCCAGTTTTATTGCCTGTGCAGTGGGAGCAATATTTGGGATTTTGTTTCGCCGAAAGTGGGGTCAAAAAATGCCTTTTGGACCCTTTCTTGCCATCGGTTCTGCCATTACGATATTTACCGGTGAAACAGTTTTATCTACATACTTGCGTTTATTCTTTGCCAACGTTTAAAAATTCGGCGTTGCTGAATCAGGGGATGATTTCACTAAATTTTCAACGACTTATCAATGGTTTCAAACGCTAATTCATCCCGCACTTATGCAAGGTCCTTGTCCTAAAACAAGACGATGTTCACTCGACCATGCACTAACTAGATGTAACGCTGATTTACCCTGTTCTCTATCATAGGAATCTTTGAAGGTCTTACCATCAATGAGAATTACCTGTGCTCCTGCGGCTTCAATTATTGATTCTACCCAACGTCGAAAGCATCTATTAAATACTTTTGGGTTAATGGGTTCAAACACCCGTGGAAAGGTATCTCCACTTGGGATGCCCTCTGGTAAAGCTAAAAACTGCTCCAACCAGTCGTATTTACTCAATCCATTATTTTCCAGGTCCTCCCATTCCTTACCTCTTGCAATCACTGATAGTATTCCAATGATTAAAATATCTGTTAATAAATGGACACGGGTTCTTTCTACAGGTGGGTCTTCCATCTGACTAAAAACTAATGACATTTTTTCTGTCAATGCAGTGGCATTGGTTATACTCAAATTTTTTGAGCTTTTAATCTTTGGTTTTGAAGATTTGAAAGCCCTAGGCGCAAGCCTTCTTGTCAGAGATACCATTAGACTAACCCGTTCAGTTAAGATAGACCCTTTCCGTCCTTAGCATACAACTTAACTTCTTTAATACTTAAATCTCCATTTTTGTGCCCCACGAGTGTTCCAGCAACAGGGGAAGATTGGGTGCCGTAGGGGAGTGCCAGGTGGCGGTATGAGTGTTTATTAGGCTTACTCAAGGTCTTGATGCCCCTACCTGGTACCATCGAATGTAGGGAAGCGTTCCCCAGTTGCGTCAACTTTTTTTTGGCGATGCCCCTCCAGTACTCCGCCAAAGGGCGTTGGCATAGCCTGCGCCCTTTGGCACTTGAGAATCAAGACATACCTCACAATTCTGTACAACAATGTGTAATTTTCACTACAAAATTAGATGCGCTTACCCTGAATGCAGATCTTAATACTGTTTCTGTTGCAAACTGATTTCAATCGGTAGTAATCTACTGCAGACAAGCTAATCCATGAAGTCACTGCTTGCAGAATCCACAAGCTAAAATCCAACATCTAAAATTAGATGACTGTAATCTTCACTACCCCACGGGTATTTTTACTTCTGTTAATATAAAAATTATAATGTAATTCCATCAACATAAGCAATCACCAGATCCCATTGCTGTCCACAGATATTTATCTATCCCCTATTAAGGGTAGATTAGGTATTCCCCTAATATTGATAATTTTTACTATACTAAGAACGGTTAAAAGCTGAACTTTTGTATCGCGGTAATAACAAGTATTATAAATCAATAAACAATATTACTTGAGAAACCAGGTAAAGTCAGATGTTAAAAATAGATTTTACGCAAGAAGACATTGATAAACTTCATTATAAAAGATATCATTATCGTCATCCATTAGTACAGAAAAAGATGGAAGTTCTGTATGTAAAAAGTCAGGGGATAAAACATAAAGATATTTGTAGTTTGTGTGAAATAGAAAAAATAACATTAATTAATAGTTTACATTAAACAATATCAATGAGGAGGAGTAGAACAGGTAAAAAAATACACCACAATGGACAGCCAAGTGAATTAAATCAGTATGGTGATATTTTGAAAGAATATTTTGAGAAACATCCAGCTATAAGTATTGCAGAAGGGAGTGATGCCATTGAAAAAATAACTGGTATTAAGCGCAGTCCAACTCAGGTAAGAGAATTTATGCTCAGAACAGGTATCCGTTGTTTAAAAGTGGGGTATGTGCCGGGAAAGTCAGTAGACCCATAAAAGATTGAAGAGGTAGA
This sequence comes from Richelia intracellularis, assembly GCA_000613065.1. GTDB lineage: Bacteria > Cyanobacteriota > Cyanobacteriia > Cyanobacteriales > Nostocaceae > Richelia > Richelia intracellularis_B. Next base: position 7,846 of record CBZS010000081.1, read on the forward strand.
AAAATATAGGGAAGAAAAGCTAGAACCATTACTGGAATAAGCTATTAGCGAAATAAAGTAGTTTTTTTGTTGACGCAGCCCACTTTGTACATCGAGCATATTTAGGATTTTTATGGTGTTTTAGAAGAACATTTATCTGTTCACCTTCCGGTGGAAAACGATTTAATGTTTTAGGAGCAGTTAATGCAGTTACTAAGGAAATAATTACAATTAAAAATGAAACTTATATTAATTCAGAAAGCCTGTGCCAGTTGTTATTTAAATTAGCTAATCTGGGGCAAAATAAACCAATTGTTATTGTCCGAGATAATGCCAGACTTCAGAAGTGTAAATTAGTACAACAATCTGCGGCATCAGTAGGTATATCACTATGTTATTTACCTTGCTATTCTCCACAATTAAATTTGATTTAAATATTTTGGAAATTTATTATAAATGAATGTTTATACTCTAAGTACTATGCTAATTTTGCAGATTTTAAGGCAACAATCTCTAACTGCATTGCTACTGCTTATCAGTATTAGCAGTAGAAGTTAAACAACTTATTGACTCTCCAATATCAGATATCTAAAAAAGTCCAAATATTAGCCGTTTAAAGTATAGTTTTTCACTGTATAAATTATCATTTCCCTCTAAATGACTAATTGTCTTCCGTGTTTAGAACAGATAAAACCGGTATTATTGACTCTTCAGGTAATACCAACTAATGGTATGAATTTAGGACTAGGGGAAAATTTGAGTTTCGTCAGTCAACCGTGGAAAAATCCTACAAGCAAACATGGAAATTATTTATTTTGTCTCCTATCCCCAACAAATCACAAAATTTGTTGACTCCAAGAGGTGATTTAAGTCCCAAGATTGGGTGCTCTTAATAAATCCTCGATTTTCAGATAACTTCCAATTTTCCCAGTAATACAAATACATTAATGGAGGGAATAACTGCGATGATTTTTCATACTGACAACAACAAAGACTTGAATTGGCTTCTGTATTTTCGTTAAGCTGGCAACCGGAGATAAAAATAATGTCTTTTGTTGTTTAGATGAGAGATTAGTCAATAGTCAAGAGTTAAAACTTCAGCTCCGCTCAGTTTTAGCAAATCCATAAATAATTAAGCATATATTCTCGACTGTTGACAAGTGACAAAGAAGTCTTCCTTACGACTTCAGTGCTTTTTACATTGGTAGCAATTACTGGAGGGAATCCATGAATGCGCTACCTCGCTGCCAAACGGCTTACCATATTACCTACTTGCATAAGAAACAAAATGGCAAACAACGAAGAAACTCGCGGTTTAAAGTCTTTATTTGATTGGTTTGCAAATCGACGTAAATCCGGTTCCATTCACATCGAGCCTCAAGAGAGAGAGATTGCAGATGGTTTGTGGCACAAATGCCCTAAATGTGGAGTGTTGACATATACTAAAGACCTACGCTCCAATTACATGGTTTGTATGGATTGCGGTCATCATAATCGAGTAGACAGTGATGAGCGCATCCATCAACTGATAGATGCAAATACTTGGAGAACAATAGACGAAAACTTATGTCCTACAGATCCATTAGGCTTCCGCGATCGCAAAGCGTATTCCGATCGCTTGCGGGATTATCAAGAAAAGGTTGGTCTAATAGATGCAGTGAAAACTGGCTTGGGTCAAATTAATGGTTTACCCATTGCCCTAGGAGTCATGGATTTCCGATTCATGGGTGGCAGCATGGGTTCTGTGGTGGGTGAAAAACTCACTCGCTTAATTGAAGAAGCCACCCAACGTCGTTATCCTGTGGTCATTGTTTGCACATCCGGTGGTGCAAGGATGCAAGAAGGGATGCTATCCTTGATGCAGATGGCAAAAATTTCTGGGGCTTTAGACAGACACCGACAAGAAAAATTATTATATATTCCCATTTTGACTAATCCGACTACTGGTGGTGTAACTGCCAGTTTTGCCATGTTAGGTGATCTGATTATTGCAGAACCCAAGGCAACCATAGGTTTTGCCGGTCGGCGAGTGATTGAGCAAACCTTGAGAGAAAAACTACCAGAAGGCTTTCAAACAGCCGAAGATTTACTGAAGCATGGTTTTGTTGATGATATTGTTCCCCGCACCCAATTAAAACAAACCTTAGCCAAATTAATTGACTTGCACCAACCCCCTATGACTCCTAAAAACCCTAGTATGGCATTTTTGGAAAAGACAATGAGCTTGAGTTCTAGTGCGGCTGACTAGTTCCATTAGCAAGTAAATTCACTAAATTTAGGCAACGGATGATGTAAAGGATTTAACTCAATTTGTCGCTCTGTATCCGCTACAATATCCGTTGCTCAAAAGGGAATGGAAAATAGGCAATAGTTGTAATATTCTTCAATATTGTATCAATGTTCTGTCTTGGTATATATGATATGAGTTAACGCCTCAATTTTGAGCCAGAGTTTCCAGGCCTGTAAAACAAGATCAAAATCGATATTACTTGATACAGTCAAGGAACAAATAGGTGTCAAACTTTCCTATAAATTCCTTATTTTTGAGGACTAGGACTGGTTAGATTTCTAGATATAGGTATCATATTACCATCAACCTATATGTCGTTCGATACACAAATCAGGAACTTCAATACCATAACTCCCAGGTTTGAAGGATTCTTTCTAGAAATGGCTTCATCTGGCTCAAAAGATGTATGTCAAGTGATTGTTACAAACATCCTTGGGCAAAATTGGCAAATTCGAGCTATTCGTGATAGTTTAACCGAATTTGAAGTTACCCTCGCAGATGATGCTTTATCAGTAAAACAGGCTTGGGAAAAAAGTTATGAATTGCAATCGCTGCTCGACATAGTAAATGTAGAGCCATTATTTACGGTTCCGGTAGTTGCGAGTGGGGATATTGGTAAGTTGCAGCCACAAGCTATTTTCGAAGGTGAAATTGATAAAGAAAGTAATGATCTCCAATGGTGTTTAAAACAAATGGGAGTATTGCAGGTATGGCAGCAATATTTTCCGCACTTATGCAAGGCCGGAAAATATTGCTCACCCCGATACTGCTTATACTCAACATCCAGAAATCGTGGACAATATCCTGTTAGAACAAGGTTACGATTTTCTCAAAGGAGATAAGGCTCCAACAGATCCTTTAGAAAAATCCGGTGGAGAAATTATTAATAACCTTGGACATGGTACATCAACAGCCAGCTTGATGATTAGTTCTCCACAAGCACAGGGTAGTTATGACAATGGTAAATATGTTACGGGTGTGGCACCAGGAGCCAAGTTAGTTCCCCTACGGGTATCTTACTCAGTTGTACTGTTGAATACCAGTAAACTTGCCCAAGGAATTAAACATGCTGCGGATAATGGTTGTCATCTTATCAGCATTAGTTTAGGGACCGCATTTCCTAATTCCCGCTTGCGAGAACCAATCACTTATGCCCAAAAACAGGGTTTAATTATTGTGGCAGCATCCGGAACTATAGTTCCCTATATAGTGTACCCGGCGGCATCTGATGAAGTGATTGCCGTTTGTGGTAGTAATATCCGTCGGGAAATTTGGTGGGCAGCGTCTAGGGGTAAAAAGGTGGATGTTACTGCACCTGGGCAAACCTTATAGCACGCGAAAGCCCGGGAAAAAATGGTGATTGGCAGTATAAGATTGAACAAGATTATGGTACTTCTTTCTCCGCCCCATCAGTAGCAGGAGTAGCAGGACTGTGGCTGTCAGAGCATGGGAGAGACAAATTAATTGAAGGCTATGGGATAGAAAATATTCCTGTGATATTTAATCAAATGTTACAAGAATATTAGGATCGCTTTCCTAGCTGGAAACCCAATAAATTTGGCGCAGGTATTGTTAATCTTGCTAAGTTAATGGCTGCTCCCCTACCGGATATTAGACAAAGGGAGCAAGGAACGATGAGCAGGGAAGAACAACTCAGTTTGACACTCCAAGGGCATACACCCGTGCAGGATGATGAATTAGATGTTTTTCTCCAGCTCTTTGACAACGAATTATCTGAAGTTGAGAGTGGTAGAACCTTATTAACAATTAGACTTGCCCAATTGTTGGAAGTTAGTTAAGTTTAACTACCCCAAAGATTAAGGGAAGTAGGGGAAGAGATAGCTTTTAACTTTGCCGTAAATTCAGATTTATATAAACAATTTGCTACATCTTTGCATAGCCAGCTATGCTTAATAACTCCACTCACAATCACAGCAAACCATCCACCCATAAGTATAGATTCCATCCGGCAAATACTATTAAATCAGGATGTTTCGGAAATATTAAATCAAAAGCTTACGGAACACTGCAAGAAATAGTTGACAGTTGTTAGTTGTTTATTTTGTCTTTCCTATACTTTTCCTCAGTGTTTCTATAATACTGATTGGGGAATATTTAACTTTTCCCAGACACCAGAAACAAAAGCCTTAAGGACAAACTCTGGCAGAGCTAACATCCGTTTCCACCGCCAAGGTTCTTGATACAATCTATATAGCCATTCCAAATTATTATTTGCCAACCATCGGGGAGCACGGGTTTTTCTCCCACACCAAATATCAAAACTACCACCGACACCAATCCAAATAGCTTGGGGACATAAATCACGGTTTTGGGAAATCCATAATTCCTGACGAGGTACACCCAAACCAACAAAAATCACATCTGGTTGCAATTGCTTGAGTTTATGCCGCAATTCCTCTGCTTCCCCTGGAGAATGATAACCGGAACAAGTTCCAACAATATTTAAACCTGGTCCTTCCTGCTGCCATAATTCTGCCGCCTTACCGGCAACACCAACGGCACCACCATAGAAAAATACTTTTTTGTCTGTATACTGGGTTCCTAGCGTTCGCAATAAATCCTCTGCTAACTCAATTCCGGGAATTCTCTGTACTGTCTGGCATAACATTAATCTTAAATATAAAACGATTCCTGCTCCATCTGGAATTATCAGTTCAGCATTACGAATAATTTCTGCCAAAGACTGATTGCGTTGTGCTTGCATCGTCATTTCTGCATTCAGAGTGACTACATGGGCTCCAGAGCGTTGCTGCAATCGTTCTAGCAACCAAGCAGAATAGTTACCCATGACATTAACAGGTAATCCTAAAACGGAAAAGGCTCCATGTGATTTCAAAATAGTTCCCATGTAATACCCCTCATACCAATTCATATGGCAGTTTATCAAAAATGTTTGTATGTGCCATGTATTTAAGGATTAAATTTTAGATTATTTTCTAGATTTAACTCAAATACCGGAAAATTATTCAATACACCTTGGCTACAAACAGGTTAGATAATAGATAAGTATACTTTGTTCCTTGAGGTAAAAAATCTGGATGGGGGTGAAAATGAGTGACTGGATAACCTAGAGTTGCTATGTATTAGTGTTAATTATATGAAGTTGACTTAGATTCTCATTACATAAGCCTGGCAAAATTAAGACTTGTTCATTTACCCCATCTTATAACTAGGAGTACAAAGGGCAGAAATTTACTATGAATAAAATTCGCGTAGCCTTAATCGAAGATCACGATCTCACCCGTATAGGAGTTAGGACAGCGTTACAACAAAAAGAAGAAATCGAGGTAGTAGGGGAAGCAGCCAATGCTACGGAAGGATGGGAAATGTTAAAAAAAATTCGTCCAGACATAGCAATTATTGATATTGGTTTACCAGATAAAGATGGTATTGAATTAACCAAAGAAATAAAATCTTTTTCTGGCATAGAAACACAAAATATTAAAGTGCTAATTTTGACACTACGTGATAATAAAGAAGCTGTACTAGCTGCTTTTGCAGCTGGTGCCGATTCTTACTGCATGAAAGATATCCGTTTTGAAAATTTATTAGAAGCTTTACGAATCACCCACAATGGTAATTCTTGGATTGACCCCGCAATTGCACGTATAGTTTTGCAACAAGCGCAACAAACTTCATTAAAGCAGGAGTCTAATATCAGGGAAAACTCTACCTCTGTAAATACTTATAATCGAGGACAAAGTGACGAAATTGTCGATGCTTATACTCTGACGGAAAGAGAGTTAGAAGTGTTACAGTTAATTGTCGAAGGTTGCAGCAATGCTGTAATTGCTGAGAGGCTGTATATTACAGTCGGTACTGTTAAAACACATGTCCGTAATATTCTAAACAAGCTATGTGCTGACGATCGCACTCAAGCAGCAGTACGTGCCTTACGTTCTGGCTTGGTGGGATAAACTTAACTTATCAGGGTGGCGATAATTTAGATAACTATAAAGACATTTACAACTCTGGGT
>CBZS010000082.1 GCA_000613065.1 Richelia intracellularis
AAAAGAATGGTCAGAGTTCCTTTGGTTATAAAAACCACATCAGTATCGATGTGGAATACGGTTTTATTCGTCGCTATCAAGTCACGGATTCCTCAGTGCATGATTCCCAAGTGTTAGGGGCACTGTTGGATCTTCAAAACCAGGGGGAAGAGGTTTGGGCAGATAATGCCTATCCTAGTGAATCTATTGAATGGATTCTACAGATTTTACAATTCCTCAGTCACATTCATGAACGAGCCTACCCCAATCATCCGTTGACTGCAAAACAGAAAGAAGAGGCGTTGCATAAGTGGGGGATGTATTAGCATTTGAAACCATTGAGAAATCGTTGAAAATTTAGTGAAATCATCCCCTGATTCAGCAACGCCGGATTTATTAACTTTGGGTATCTTAATCCTGTTTTGGTCTTTGATATTGCCAAGCCAATTAATTTGAGTGTATTTGAATTGGGAGAACACGAATATAGGGTATGGATATGGATAAATTTAATAAGTTAAATACTTTAATCTTTCATTACCTCAATAGCCTTTTTAACCTTTACCCTTGTTTTCATTCGAATTATACTTAAAGTCAGTTATATCTGGTTCCCATAGTTGTTCCCATAACAGTAGTCAAAATCATTACTATTAGTTATGAAAGATCGCCTAAATTCTGCCGATGCTTCCATTATTTAGGGTGTACCAGAAAGTAGTCTGGGAATGATTTTACAAGGTGGTGGGGAAGAATTACGCTTACAAAAAGTAAGTGATCGCTTTGCTCTACGTTTTCAAACCCAAGTTTCAGTCCAATAGTTATGCCAATTGGTCTGGGGTATATGGCAGCGCAATATACCCCAGCCCAAATTAGAATTATTTCGAGTGGCTCCGGAACACTTGGAAAGGGCTATGTCCTAAGCTAGAAGTGAGGAAAATGTGGCTTTTGCCAGCCACGTTTATCAATTCCAAAATAATCCAGGAACTTTTGTTTACCTTACTAATGAAATCACAATTCAATTTACTTCTGGGGTAAATGGAACTAAAGTTAGCTCTTTGGCAGGGAAATTTAATTTAATTGAGTCCAAATCTGTTAATTTTCTCCCCAATACTTTCGTTTTTTTAGTAAGTAAACAAGCCACTATTAATCCCATCAAAATTGCTCATAGCTTAATCGCTATTCCCGAGGTTATTGCGGCTGAACCCAATATTTTCATCCACCAGGAAACCCATTCTCACCCACAACATTCTCTATATTCCCAACAATGGTATCTCAATCATAATGGAGGTCCCCAATTAGTAACCCTATCCCATATTGCTGTAGATCCAGCCTGGGATATAACTCGTGCTAACCGTTCTGTGGTGCTGGGTGTGGTAGATGATTCTTTTGATTTAAACCATCCTGATTTTCAAGGAATGGGCAAAATAGTTGCTCCCAGGGATTTAAAGGAAAACGATTTCCTACCATTACCAGTGGAAAAGGAAAGCAGCCATGGAACTGCTTGTGCGGGGATTCCAGTGGCTGAGGAAAATGGTAGTGGGGTGGTGGGTGTAGCTCCTGGTTGTGCCTTAATGTCCATTCGCACCACTGGTTTTCTAGATGATGATTCTATTGAGAGCATCTTTAATTGGGCTGTGGTCAAGGGAGCCAGTGTGATCTTATGTAGCTGAGGAGCTTCTGCAGTATATTTCCCTGTCTCCTTGCGCCAACGAGCCGCGATCGCTTATGCTGGCACCAAAGGGAGGAATGGCAAGGGATGTGTCATTTGATTCCCTGCGGGTAATGCCAACCGTCCGGTGAATGGTAAAATATACGAGGGCAATTGGCCGAAACATATTGTACAAGGTAATACTCATTGGCTCAGTGGTTTTGCGGTACATCCAGATGTAATCACTGTGTCTGCATCCACTAGTTTGAGCCAAAAAGCAGCCTATAGGAATTGGGGAGATAGTATTTCTATATGCGCTCCTAGTAATAATGCGCCTCCAGGAATGTGGTTCCAAGAAACGGGATTTGTGTTTACCCAACCAGCTATTTCTAGTTACCTACCAGGGAGAGGAATGTTTACCACAGATCAATTAGGAGTAGCAGGTTACAATCCCGGTGACTTTACGAGTAACTTTGGTGGAACTTCCAGCGCAACTCCTATGGTAGCAGGAGTCGCAGCCTTAATTCTATCAGCCAGCCCTAATTTAACAGCTTCCCAAGTCAGGAGTATTTTGGAGCAAACAACCGACAAGATAGTTGATATCAATCCTGATCCTCAACTGGGAATGCGTGGGGGAACCTACGATGAAAATGGTCATTCCCTCTGGTTTCGTTATGGTAAGGTAAATGCAGAGAACGCAGTGCGTTCAGCCCAGGGAATGGGAGCTGTTTCCAATAATATCAGTAGATATGTGGGAGGAAAAAGCGATCAACCGACTAAAATACCTGATTACGATCACCAGGGTATTACCAGCACCATTAAAATTGCAGAATCTAGCCCAGTTAAAGAGATCCGAGTCACCATTGAAATTCACCACGAATTTCTGGGGGACTTAGAAATTTATTTAATTACTCCTACCAATCAACGAGTATTATTACAAAATCGTACATTAGGTCGTCGCACAGATTTGCAAACCACCTACACCCCGACTTCTCACCCTACACTCAAGCAAATATTATCTTTGCCATCTCAAGGACGTTGGCATTTGTGGGTAATGGATTTATCACCCCAAGATGTGGGAACCATCAATAGTTGGCAACTATCTCTAAGTATTTAGACTAACAATAAAAGTTTAAAATATAACCTATCAAATATCTATGGTAACTTTAAGAATTAGATATTTGTGCTAGTGCTGGAGGGTTGGGAATCATAAAGCGATCGCTACTTAATTGTTGCAAAGCTGTTCTTAAGTCTTGAGTCAAGTTTTTTGCATCTTGTTTGACACAACCATTAACATAATCCGCAACTGAGATTGGTGCACCAATATTAATCCTGGCATCAGCACCCCATTGAGGATAGGCTTGGTTGTAATTGATACCTATTGGTAAGATTCTAGTACCTAATCCTGGGTGACTAGATTCGGTAGTTAGAGCCAGACGGGCAATTCCAGCTTTAAGGTTGTGTACTTTACCATCTCGGAAAATTCCCCCCTCTGGGAAAATGACTACAGATTCTTGTTGCTGGAGTAAATCAACGCCATGACGTAAAGTTTTGATTGAAGGACGTTGGGGATTAACAGGAAAGCCTCCCATGCGTCTGACAAACCAACCTTGTAAGCCCTTGCATTCATTCATTGTCACCATGAATCTTAAATCTCTACCAGTAACACAACGCCCGGTAGCATAAGGGATCAATAAGGCATCCCAACGAGAACGATGGGTAGGAGCGAGAATAACTGGACCAGTTTTAGGTATATTATCTTGTCCTGTAATTGTAATTTGACGAAAAAAACTGGGTAAAACCAGGTTATGTCCTAAGAAATAAGCTACAGGACTAAACCAAGGACAAACATGAGATGTGGTTGTATTTTGACCAGTAGCCTGAATTTTTGTTTTGTAATTATTTTGAGAATAAGAGTGAAATTCCATCATAACGGTGCTGGTAGTTGCGTAACTGGAATATAAGTAAAATCTCGAATAGTAACACCGTAGATTTTCTTCCCTAACTTGTGTGATTCCAATTGGACAGTTTTACCTCTGTCCTTTACTGTAGTCTATGGCGCTGATGAGTAAACCAGGCTTGTAATTGTTGGCGGCAAGAAGATTCAAGCACGCCTCCAATCACACTCAGCTTATGGTTAGATGCCGCACTATCAGGTATGTTCTCAACAGTGCGAATCGCGCCAGTTTTGGGATCGTCCACTCCATAAACTAGTAGTTCTAAACGGGATTGAACAATCGCTCCTGCACACATCGGACATGGTTCCAGGGTTACATAGAGGGTACACCCATGCAAACGCCATGTTTTTAATTTACAAGCTGCCGCTCTTAAGGCAATAATTTCTGCATGAGCTGTGGGATCTTGGTCTCGTTCTTTACGGTTTTCTCCTTTCCCTAAAAGATTGCCAAACGAATCAATAATAACAGCCCCAACAGGAACGTCACCAGCTTCTCCCGCAGCCTGGGCTATATATAAGGCGAGTTGCATCCATTTAAGATGCTGTAAGTACTGAGTATGACTGAACAACATTTCATTGATACTGTAATAGTAAAAATACTGAATAATAGTAATTATAAAAAATAATGGATATAACCAAATGATTAAGTACTAAAAAAATAAGATAGTGCTTAGCCTGTTCACTTTGATAGAACTGTACGCATTTTTCATGAACTCTAGTGCAAAGCTAGGGAAGCCTCACATACTACCTCCCTTGACTCAGGGAGAGAGAAAGTTTTGTCACATATTTGTTGTGAACTTTATCCTCGAACAGTGTGAATGGTCAATAACCTAAATGATGCTTCTACAGTTGGGGAAGTTGCCAATATTGTTAATGTGGTATGCATGAGAGTAATTACTTTAGTGGTATTAATGATAGGTCTAACCCCATTTCGTTTTTATGGGAAAACCCTAGGCTAGAATAAACGGGTTTGCTTAAAGGAAAAGCATGGAGTATGGCTTTGGTAGAACCAATAGTTTTAAGGTGGCGAATGCTCATACCGATCAGTTGCTTGGCAATTCCCTGATTTCTGTGGTTTGATTCCACATATACACCCGAAATATAACCATACCGGCGATTACCATTGGTCAAAATGTGGGGGTATAAACCAGTAAAGACTTGACAGCCAGTCGAAGCAATAATTTTACCTTCTGATTCAGCTATAAATGCCTGATAGGATAATTCCTGGCGAGCACCATGGATAAATTGTAGAGTCACATCTAAGCATTCAGAAATAATGTTTTCTAGAGGTACTTCATTATCTTGCCACAGTTGATAAAAATGTTTGGCGTGAGTGGAATCATCTTCAATGCTTGCTTGTCGATAATTAATATTTGTTGCAGGCATAAGTTAATAGTAACTTCTGATTGATACTATCAATTTTCTCAAATTTTGGGTTTTTAGCGATCGCTAAACCAATTCTCAAGGGTTAGAGAGAAAGTTCAGAACATACTATATGTAGGTACTATCCATGGATAATATCAATATAATTCCAATCTTTCCTAGTAATTCCTCTATGTCTTTAGATTGACACAATAAAGTTGAGAGAAGAGAATAAAACGCAGCCTTTCTGATACTCTAAAATAATCAGACAAAACAAGTGTCATAAGTAAATAAAATGGCACTAGAGGTATTTGGAAAATGGCGGAAAATTTGAGAAGTCAGGCAGTCACCCAAGGGGTACAACGATCGCCAAATCGTGCAATGCTAAGGGCTGTTGGTTTTCAGGATGAGGATTTCACAAAACCAATAGTTGGTATTGCCAATGGTTACAGTACCATTACACCCTGCAATATGGGTATTAATGAACTGGCAAAGAGGGCAGAGCAGGGCATTAAACAAGCTGGGGCAATGCCGCAGATGTTTGGCACCATTACCATTAGTGATGGAATTTCCATGGGAACAGAAGGAATGAAATATTCCCTAGTATCCCGGGAAGTCATTGCTGACTCCATTGAAACTGCTTGTAACGGACAAAGTATGGATGGAATATTAACAATTGGTGGTTGCGATAAAAATATGCCTGGGGCAATGCTAGCGATCGCTCGCATGAATGTACCAGCAATTTTTGTCTATGGAGGTACAATCAAGCCAGGGCATTTTCAGGGCTGCGATCTCACCGTAGTTAGTGCCTTTGAGGCCGTTGGCGAATACAGTGCTGGTAAAATAGATGAAGACACACTACTAGCTGTAGAACGGAATGCTTGCCCTGGCGCTGGTTCCTGTGGAGGGATGTATACGGCAAATACTATGTCCTCTGCCTTTGAAGCTATGGGTATGAGTTTACCCTACTCTTCTACCATGGCAGCAGAAGATGCCGAAAAAGCTGACAGTGCGGCAAAGTCTGCAGTTGTACTTATAGAAGCAATCCGGAAACAACTCTTACCCCGACAAATTATTACCCGCAAATCGATTGAAAATGCCATTTCTGTGATTATGGCAGTGGGTGGTTCCACCAACGCAGTGTTACATTTCCTGGCGATAGCTCGCGCTGCTGGTGTGGAACTTACCCTCGATGACTTTGAAACTATCCGCGCCCGTGTACCTGTGTTGTGCGATCTAAAACCCAGTGGTAGATATGTGGCTACAGATTTACACCGAGTAGGTGGGATTCCCAAAGTAATGAAAATGCTCCTGGAACATGGCTTGCTACATGGTGATTGCATCACAATAACTGGGAAAACCATTACCGAGGTCTTAGCAGATATAGCCTCAGAACCTCCCCAAGACCAAGATGTAATTCGTCCTTTTAATAATCCTATGTATGCCCAAGGACACCTAGCAATTCTTAAGGGTAATTTAGCATCAGAAGGAGCTATAGCAAAAATAACAGGTATAAAAAAACCAGCCATCACCGGACCAGCTCGGGTATTTGAATCCGAAGAACAATGTTTGCAAGCCATTCTGGATGGAAAAATTCAAGCTGGGGACGTGATTGTTGTGCGTTACGAAGGACCTAAGGGAGGCCCGGGAATGCGAGAAATGTTGGCTCCCACCTCTGCCATTATTGGTGCTGGTTTAGGTGATTCCGTGGGACTGATTACCGATGGTAGGTTCTCCGGCGGTACCTATGGTATGGTAGTTGGTCATGTTGCCCCAGAAGCAGCCGTTGGCGGCGCTATTGCCCTAGTTGCAGAGGGTGATACCATTACTATTGATGCCAATGCTCGTTTATTACAATTACACGTTTCCGACACAGAGTTAGCTCAAAGACTTGCCAAATGGCAACCTCGTTCACCCCGTTATACCAACGGTGTACTAGCAAAATATGCCAAGTTAGTCTCCTCCAGTAGTCTGGGTGCGGTTACAGACTTGGACTTGTTTCCTAACTAACAACCCTTGTGGAAAGTCCCCCAGTTTTGCAAACTACACTGGGGTATGAGAAGGAAAGCAAAGTCTTGAGAGCCGAATCAATAAGTGAGAAAATATTTATGGTTGCTAATCCACCCTACTGTCTAGGAATTTATCACCCTAAGTAGCGGTAATACGCTTGGTACAGAAAGAGTAAAGCTCGGGAAAGGCATGAACCTAGCTGGTTAGCCATTCCTGTAAATCCAAGGTGAGCGTGTCGAAACAAAAATCAAACGGGTGCGACTCTTTTACTAAGACGAGAAGTGGAACTTAGACAGGTATTGGAAGAGGTGGAGGGGTATTAGAACAACGAGCTTTGAGAAATTGCTTCATCAAAGGAATACCACTAGAGTCGAAACCCAGATGATTGCGTTTGGCGTTGCTGAATCAGGAGATGATTTCACTAAATTTTCAAGGATTTATCAATGGTTTCAAACCCTAATTCATCCCGCACTTATGCAACGCCTTGCCTTTATGTTCTTGTTGTAGATGAAACTGGCAATACTCATCCCAATCGCCACTGATGTATAAAGAACCCAGGGGTAAAACAGACTCAGCACCCCTCATGGTCCATCTAGCCCCAGTGATATCCATCCTGTCTTTAATCAGGTGGTGACAATCACCCTCAATCACCCCTGTGGCGATGGGAAATCCAGCTTTTAAGTAATCGTCATATTTGAGGTATTTGGCATTGTTAAGTAAATATCTAGCACAGGTATCCACGGCTTTTGGTTCTTGGGAGGTGAGTTTGGGTAAAGTCACACTCCGGCGCATACCTGGGGCAACTGAACTTGATTTACCTTCAAGGATAAGCTGTAAACCTTTGCTCAGCCTAGCTTATGCCTGTGTTTAAGTCTGAGAATAAAAGACAAATGCAGCTTTCCACAAATACTCAATCACATGGATAATATCCCTGTCTTAGTCTATGAGAATATTGCTGTGCTGATAGATTAAACTCCCCATCCAAAGGAAATAGGGTATTTATCTTTCTTCCTCCATAACCGATTCTATTGGCGATTACTGTGCCAAATAATGTGGTCAATTTCCGCGACAATGTTTTCTTGTGTGTTCTGTTTACTGAGTCTGTACCTGGACACTCTCCCTCTATTTGATCTTGACTGCGTTTATCGGCGTTGCTGAATCAGGGGATGAATTAGCGTTTTAAACCATTGATAAATCCTTGAAAATTTAGTGAAATCATCCCCTGATTCAGCAACGCCCGTTTATCAAAATATCTTTGTTTGTAAGAACGGTCTCAATAGTTCGTATCCATTCTCAACTAACTTACTCTCTATCTGGGAGTGTTCTAACCCACAAATGCTGTCTGAGTCTAACCAACTAACTATCTGTTCAAATAGTTCTCGTGCTTGTGACCAAAACATACCTTGATTTGATGTAGATCCTTGGATCGGGTGTGGAACTGTTCCTGTTTTTTCACTTTTTACAAGCCGATTCCATCAAGTACATTTTTGGCTGTCAATACTACTTTGGTTGACTTGTCATTTATTGTTCTTATATCATACTCCGTACTACCAAAAGAGTCGCACCCTAATCAAACTGCCTGCAGGAGGCTGGCGGCTGCGCAGGTTCTCCCTTTTAGGAGATAAAGGCAAAGATGCCAGAAACGCTGTGCAAGACTCAGACCGGATTTGGTTCCGAATACCCATTTATTCTATTGGGATACCCAACGGAGCGAAGGCTAAGTCTGCGGGTACTTCACTGTCAGGAGTTGCTGAATCAGGGGATGATTTCACTAAATTTGAAACCATTTATCAATGGTTTCAAACGCTAATTGCTCCCGCACTTATGCAACGCCCAGTGTCATTCGATTCAGACATATTAAAACTTTGCAATTTTTATTGATTCATATCAAAAAATAGCCGTGGAAGTGATTTTATCACGGCTATTTTCTCTCATTCAGACATAAACAAATAGGGAAAAGTCTGGCAAATTCCTGTCAATTTCCACCCAAACAAACATCAAACTATCTCTTACCTGTTCCCTATTTTTAACCCAGCATCATTTATTC
This sequence comes from Richelia intracellularis, assembly GCA_000613065.1. Classification (GTDB taxonomy): domain Bacteria; phylum Cyanobacteriota; class Cyanobacteriia; order Cyanobacteriales; family Nostocaceae; genus Richelia; species Richelia intracellularis_B. The sequence continues at coordinate 8,998 of CBZS010000082.1, forward strand.
CCACACTCATCATATGCATATTGGATTTCTCAACCCCCAAGGAAACTTTGACCCCAAAGACAGCCACTGGACAGAACATCCTGATTTTGGTGGGCAACTAGTGTATGTAAAGCAACTTGCACTAGCTATGGGTGCACAAGGGCATAAAGTCGATATTCTCACCCGCCAGATTATTGATCCCGAATGGCCGGCCTTTGCAGGAAAGTTTGATGCTTATCCTAACCAGCCCAATATTCGCATTATCCGCTTACCTGCTGGTTCAGAAAAATTTATGCGTAAAGAATTACTCTGGCAACATTTAATCCAGGAATGGGTTCCCAATATTCTTAACTTTTACCAAGAAGAGGGTCAATTTCCAGATGCTATGACCGCTCACTTTGCCGATGGAGGGTTGAGTGCAGTCTTAATTCATGCTCAAACAGGGATTCCCTTTACCTTTACGGCTCATTCCCTGGGTGCATTGAAAATGGACCGACTCCATCTGACTCAAGATAATGTAGCGGAAATGAATGAATATTTCTATTTTGGTCGTCGTCTCTTTGCCGAACGATTAAGTATGAATCATTCAGGGGTAAATATTACTAGTACCCTTACCCAAGAGAGGTTTCACCAATATGATCATCCATCTTACCATGGAGCCGTGGATGTTAAGAATAGCGATCGCTTTGCTACCATTCCCCCAGGAGTAAATCCCGATGTTTTTGGGGCTGAAGTACGGTTAGAAAACGAAGAAGCAATTTACGAAAAAATTCAAGCTAGATTGGAACGGGATATTTTTAGAGATAGAAAAACTTTACCTGCAATTATTGCTTCTAGTCGTCTAGAGCCGAAAAAGAACCACATTGGTTTAGTTCAAGCCTATGCTTCCAGTCCTGCTCTACAAGCAAAAGCTAATCTAGTAATTTTCACCAAGGGAGAAGACGATCCCTTACGCATTAAAGCCAGCGATGAAATCAGTGAAATACAAGTTCTTGCACCCATCAGAAAAATTATCGACGATCGCAACCTCTGGGGTAAAGTTAGTGCTTTTTCCATCCCCAGTCAATCAGCACTTGCAGGAGCTTATCGATTCTTTGTTCAATACCGCTCTGTATTTACTCTAGTTTCTCTCCACGAGCCCTTCGGATTAGCCCCCTTAGAAGCTGCTGTATCTGGTCTCCCAGTGGTAGCTACCCAGGATGGTGGTCCTAAGGAAAGTTTACAACAAGGAGATGAGAAATTTTGCATTCTTATCGATCCAACCTCTCCTGAAGATATAGCCCAAGGTTTAGAAACGGTAATCTCCCAATCTGAAGTGTGGGAAGACTTACAAAAACGAGGTTGCGATCGGGTCCTGCAATGTTATACCTGGAAACGCACAGCCCAGGAATATCTGAAGATGCTTGAAAAGATTGTGGCTGCTCCTAAACGCAATCCTGATGATTTATTACCAATCCATCCATATTTTATGGGAGCTCAAACAGATCAAGATGTTTCTTTATCTGAGTTCAGTCAGTTGTATTTCGGTTGTAATACTCAAGAAGTAGCTTAGTTTAAAATACTTAAGCTACTTCTTGAGTCGTTTATATGGTGTGTTACGGCGCGATATATTTTTACTTGAAGTTTTTACTTCGTTATCCGTAATACACCACATATATAAGTCATTGATTCTACAAAGTAGATGCTATGGAAAAACATGGCTCGTTAAGTTTCCTAGAGCATCGATTCAGTAATCAACACAACTTGGAAGGTTTCTCTAAAATGTTTGCAGAGCAAAGATTTTAGAGGTTGAAATCAAATACAATTTTAACAAAACCACGTTGTTTCAGTAGTGTTTGAGAATGTTAACCTTCCAAGTCGTGTAATCAAGATTAATCTGAAGCTACCCTTTGACCAAAAACGAAATCTATGAATAGTGAGACTGACAGAGATTTCAAGTCCAAGCTTACTGGGTACAACTCATGCTAATTCCGAGTAAATCTATTGCTCTTTGTTGTATAGCTGTAGGCTGAGTAATCTTCTCAAAAACGAAGGATTTACTACCAATTGTTGTAGAATTTGTATTTTTAACAATTGTAGCTAAATCATCCAATAAAGTTTGGAAGCTATAAACAGGCAAATTCTCTAAGGTACGCTTTTTGTTCGCTTTATTTTTAGCTTTTTCGCTCTTTTTGGCAGGAAATACAACAGACTCTTTTCTCGCTGCTGCTGCTTCCCAATAATCTTCATCAAAAAGTATTGGAGGTAAAAGTTATCGCATATGCCATTCTACATAATAATAAGACAACATACATAGAAATATATGGGCTTTTACACGTTCGGCCGTATAGTGCTAAATTGGACGAACTTTTAAATCAACAGTTTTATAACTACGGAAAGCTTGTTCTACTTGTGAGAAATTTTTATCGGCTTTTACCGTATTCGTAGCAGATAAAGTTTCTTCATCCAAAGATGTACGAATTATAATATATAAACGATCCAATACTGCTTCTGCATCAATGTTTGACTGATTTGTCTGATATAAAAAACTGTTCTCTTCTATGTCAATAAATTTACCTACTCTTACACCAATATTATCCTCACCTTTTCGTGCACGAGGTTTTCTCGAAGTTGCTGCAATAATTTGATCTAAATCCTTTTGTGTTGCTTGTAAGAATTATTCTCTATTTTTCCTTCTCTCTGCTGCCAAAAAAGGATTTAGACAAGCTATTAATTTTTACCCTGGATAATCTTCGCTTTTAATTGATGCTAAATTTCGTTCATCAAACAGAGCTAATTGAATAGCTGATTGTTCTACTAATTTATTGATTTGAGGCGCTCGCTCTTAAAGCGCTAATCCAGTCTAAACCTTCTTTATCTTTTAAGTCTTCTCGAATCCTTGCTTGAGTAATCATTCCACGGTCTCCGACCCAGACTACTCTCTTAATACCAAATCTCGAGCTAACCTGATCTATTTGATTAGTAAATATCTTTGGGTCGGATGTATTTCCCTCAAAGACTTCTACTGCGATTGGACAACTTTTATCATTACATAATAGCCCAAATACTATTTGTAATTTATCACGTTTTTTTTTCACGGTTATAAGCATATTTTGCTAACGGACAAGCTTTTCCTTCTAAATATGTAGAACTAACTTCATATAGAACCAAACATCGTTCCTTCACATGAAGTTTGGCAAGATGATTTTCAATTTATCCTTGGAGTTCCAATAAAAAATCCATCGCCAAATATAATTCGGCCTCATCCGCTCCTTCTAATCCTAAAACTTTCCCTAAACTGGAGAAAAAATTTTATCCATCTAGCCCTCTTGCTGTTGCTAATTTAGAAGCTGGTTCGATAATATGCGCCACTATCATAGCCTCAATTATTCATATTATTCTGCTGCTTTAAGTATCAATTAAGGTATGTAATCCTAATTTTCTTAAGCTTGATAGTGTTGCCGCCAGATGACCATGAGGACGGCTACGAATGATTTTAAATATTTCTTCTAAATCTTCTACTGTTTTACCTGGTTTAAGCAGAATTTTTAAATCATCTACTGTTTCCGAAGCCAGTTTTAAAAGATTCGCAAGGGTACGTTTACGAAATTTTCCGTCCTCACGGTATGACTCGCGAAGCAGAACGGCTGGGGGAGAGTTTCTGTTAGGAATACGTTCTACATACATGACTACAATTATCTCATATTTCTTCCCTCAAAATATTAGGGTTTTTTTTACATGGATACAATTATTTTGTGTAAAAACGCTCAATCTTTTGAACGTTAACGCTTAGGTGATTTTTTAAAAATCAATTACCAGCTAAAGCGGTTGAATCAAGATATCCCATTTGGGCAACAGTGGATTTCGCTGTAATCTAAACTCGACTTGTTTCATAGCTTTCTTTGTTAGAGAAATCCTTTTTTGGTAAACAGTTTTACTTAAACTCAAGATAGGATATAAGCCTTTTCAAGTCATACTCGAAGCCCAGGAAAGCATGACTTCAACATCAACAAGCTTCGCCCGCCCCATTCCAATGCTGGTCAAGAATACCCCAACAACCCTCTATGGGATTGTATTTACTATGGTAAGGAGGATAGTAAAGCAATTGAATTGCTATATTTAGGAGATCAACAAACTCAACCATCCTTTTTTTTAATTGAGTTCTTACTCCACTACTTTCCGGACCATTATCAACTTTAATGTGTATCAGTTCGGTATCCTGCTTGTGTTCTGGTGTCATTATCTTCCACCATTGAATTAGAGTATCAACAATAAAATCCCTGGTTTTATAAGAACAACTACCAAAGTTAATATAGAATAATTGCCCACTATATTCATCAAGAATCCCACAGGGAGTATATTTTTCTGTGCATCCCATATCATGCTCCTCAGCTTGATTTTCTCCTCTGGTTTTTCCACCACGAGAATAACCGCCGATATTAACGGTAGCTTTGCAATCCATGCTTAGTGGTTTGACTTTGAGGCTTGTTTGTTAATTGGGGCTCAAATTCTTTGATGTTGTTGAAGATATCATCCGTTTGTGCAATTTTTTTTGAGGTTTGGCTTTTACTACTTTACGAAGACCATACCCCATTCGATTCAATACTTGTGCCATTGTAGTGGCGCAAGGCAATTGCTCCTGGCTAAATGCCTGTTCCTTGAGTTTTTCTAGTGGGGATGTTGCTGTTAACCGGGTATAGGCTAAGGAAATTTTAAATGTTGGGTCTTGTTGAGAATGATATTGTGCAATTTGTCCCAGGGATAATGCTACAAGAGAAGAGGTTGTTTCTCCTGGCAACGCTTTGCTGTGCTAAAGGCTGATTGTAATCCCACACAGATTATCCCTGTTCTTTTTGCCGCTAACCCTAACTCTATATTTTCTCTACCCCAACCGAATAATGTTTGTACTAACCTTGCTCTACCTTGGAAATATTTGAACGTCATCTCAGGTTGAAAGCCCCGACGTTCTACTCCATTCATTTTCGATGCTGCCAACCGCAAGTCTTCTATTTGTTTGTGATCTTGTTAATGATTTGGGTTCCTCTGGTGGGTCTAGCATACTCCAAAATACTTGCCCCTGTTTTTTTACTCATCAACATTACATCTTACTTTGATTGGTAAATTATTTCTTATAAATAACCTTAAAGGTCTGTTTACTACATATGCTCCGGGGGAACTTCAGGTTAATCTTCTACACCAATTGAGTCACCCGAAAGTTCGTTCTACAACCCAAGGTTTTGGTAAAAGGGTAAAACCCTTCTTTTCTAAGGGTCTGAGAACCACTTCCACAATCCAACGAAAAACATTCATTATCGGCGTTGCTGAATCAGGGGATGATTTCACTAAATTTTCAACGATTTATCAATGGTTTCAAACCCTAATTCATCCCGCACTTATGCAACGCCCGATTATCCAGTGGGCAAAATCTTCCCCCCGATATCCTCCATCCATCCAGATAGTGTGCAGTCTTTTAACTTTATCTTTCATCTGATAAACCTGCCAGAACGTGCACGTTTAGTTTAGGCCCTGCACGTTCTGGCACACTTGCAGAAGTAACCAAGACTCGCAAAACTAGCCCTAACAAATCAACCGTAATAAATCGCTTACGTCCATGTATTTATTTTCCTGGGTCGAAACCAACATCCGTACAAATCATGGTTACGGTTTCAACTGATTGGCTATCAAAGGCTGCTTCCCATGGACTTGGTTCTCGACTGGCTGCTACCAGAACCCATTGATATAGTTTGTGATGAACCTGAAGCCAAGTACAGTCTTTGCGCCATCTTCTGAAATAGCCATAGACTGTAGACCAAGGTGGTAAATGTCTTGGTAATGCCGGCCATGTAGATCCTTGACACAGTAGGTATCAAATAGCGTTTACTACTGCGTACATACATGTTGTTGTACGTGGACGAACGACCACCTGGTTTTGCCTCTGGAAATAGCTCTGCGATTAACTCCCACTGTTCTCACGTTAAATTATTAGGATAATTCTTAGTCATTTGCTCACGGGGTGCTGTTTTCTATAATTCTCAACATATACCTTGTGAGCTTTTTTCTGATACCTCCCACCTTTTAAAACATCCTTTAATGTAGATAAGTTTTGAGGCAGTATAGTTAAAAATTTTATCAAGAAAAATATGAGCTTATCTATTTAGCTTGAATACAAATCTTGCACATAGTTTAACTAACAAATTTACATCACATTTAGAACAATCACAATCAATTGAGAGATAATTATGACTATGACAAATAATAAATGCGCTGTTAAACGAATCACAGTCAATCTAGCCGAACAAGAGGCTGAAACATTAGAAAAGTATTGTGAGCAAACTGCTAGACCTGCAACTGACGTAATTAGAGAACTAATTCGTGGCTTATCATCGCCTAATCACATCAATAAAAATGGGAACATCCCTGATTTTTCTAGTTAAGCATTTGCCTTGGATATTGGCATTGCTGAATGCACGGATGAATAGATTTATGTGCTTACAGTATTCCCCATCTCTACTGCAGAACTTTATCATCAAGTATTTCCTACAAATAAGACCCAAATAAGCAGTTTTTCCAAGAATCGATATAGTTTTGGGGACTTGTCTCCCCAACATTTCTCTAAATGGAAAGCCTGTGTGCATCAATTATGTAAGCATTTCAAATCCTTCATTCTTTTGAATATATTTAGCGATCGCAAGCCTACATCTCTATTAACATCTGGTTTACAAGCAATAGAAAGTATAGATTCACGATCGCTTAAAATTATGAGTCGGTCAGTTTACTTCACAGGACAAATCATCCTGAATAGTAATATTTAGCTATTACTCAACAATAATTTTACCAGCCATGCCAGCACCACGGTGGGGCTCACAGTAGAAAGGATATTCACCAGGGGTTGCTCCGTCAAAGCTAACTTCAACACTTTGACCAGGACTCATTAATAATTGCTTGTGACTACCTTTTGCTGCGATATCCTTATTAGCACTCTTAGCCGAATCAAACACAATATTGTGGGGAGGTACTTTATTATTCAAGAATTTTACTGTGTCACCAGCTTGAATGCTTAGTTTAGAAGGCTCAAAAGCCAGCATTCCCTTGTCGCTACCCATTTTTATTGTGTAGGTTTCAGCAGCAGCAGCAGGAGAAAATAAAGCAAAGCTGCTAATAACTAATAATACTGTTAACACAGCTAGACTCATACGACGCAGAGTTGCCACGATCATTCTCATGGTGTTTTCCTCATAAACAATTTTATTTTCCTCATCTATTTTAAATAAAATCAAGCCAAATATGACAACCTGTCATATATACAAATATTTTTTTGCAATCTCGCCTTAGGACAAGATTCTGTTATGTAACAGAATCTCTTGGTAGCAATACTAGAAAGCAAGAAGCAAGAAGCAAGCTAAAATCTTCCTCCCAACTACCTGCTGGCTAGTACTGCACCTCAGTCAGCTTTTAGAGTAGGATACGGTTTCTAATGGCAATCAGAGTAAAACCCTTAGAAATAAATCTTACCGCCACCCCATTGCTTACCAGCCACTTTGGGTTGTGTGAGAATATAACCACCTATTTCTTTTAGTTGCTCATCAGTAAGATTTCTCATTTCTGTGAAAATATCTGCACTCTTGGTGCTGGGATGCAATTCTGAAATCTCAATTTCACCATCATAAGTAGTGGGATTTTTCAGATAATCCACTATCCCTTCTAAATTATTCCGGGGTGGAGTTGCTAATGCTAGAGTTTCTGGATCTAGTCCCACATTTTGGTTGGTTTTAGTCACACCACCCAAGTGACAATCAGCACACGCAAATGAGAATAAACGCTTCCCTTCCTTTACTTCTTTAACACTTAGTACATAGGTACTATTTTGATCATTTAATAGCACAGTGCGGGTTGCTTCATCCAATTCTGTGGCTGTGGCGTTACCAACAAAAAACTGAAATGTCAGCAACACAGTAGCTACAAAAACGCCAATCAGTCTTCTAAACATCTTTCCCCTTAAAGATTTTGATGCTCAACACAGCTAAAACTACAATGTTCAATATCTATTGCACTGATGGAGCAATTGAATAACCCCTCAGGTAACTTTCAGCCTCACACTACCGAATATCTCACACTTGTGTGAGATATTCGCAAACAAAAATTGGGAAAATGTAGTGCGCTCCACACTACCTAAAACAAAGCAAGTACCTGTAAAAAATATTTACTTGGTGCATTCCAGGAAAATACTTTCCCTAAATAGGCCCTGTCGTGATTTCATTCCCAGAATTAGTAGGTTTGCAAAACCCATAATACTTGCGAGTTGAAAGATAGAGATTGAACTGCTGTTATACAAATATCACGTTCAGAGTCCAATTTGTTGCCCTGATTACTTCTAGAACCAGAGAGTCAAGTGAATGCACAGAATAGGCACATTAATAAATAATTATTTTTAATAAATATTTATTTTTATTAAGCTGCTAAACATTTTTTTGGGATCAAAAACTAGTTACAAATACTAGTTCATTATCACAACCAAAACAGGTTAAAGTTTGTAACTTTTGACATAGATAAGGCAAGAATAACATCATATAAAGTTAAGCATCTAAAAAATAAGCTTGCCTAATAGGTTATCAAACAAGAATAATTAAAAATAATTACAACCTACCCCTTTAGTGACTGGTAATGGATTCTGTTGAATTGAAAACAGTAGTTTATCTATTTCCAAAAAAGCCTGCTCCTGTTTCTGAACCTGTAGAGGAAGAGGTTTCTAAACAAGATATACGTACAAGTTTAAAAGCTTCCACTATGAATGGTATTTTTGCAGCTATCTTCACGGTAACAACTAGTGGAATATTACTGAGTAATTTTCTTGTGGAATTAGATGCTAGCCCTTTGGAAGTAGGAGCCTATCGCACTAATGTAATTTTGTTAATCCAAATATGGATTGTTGCAAGATACAAAAAAGCATCAAAACAAGCTGAAATTCTTTCCCATCTGACAACAAACAAGACGACGATATTTTTTTTAACCATGGGAAACAACGTTCTTGTTGAAAACCTGGGACGGAAATTTTAATGGGTCTGCCGTTGTTCTTCTTTGTCTTCCAAACCCGCTTGGGTCATTGCGGCCTAATACCACGTCCAGGTAAAGCAGCGCGCTTATCCTTAGAATCGTAGCCTTTGTCAGCAGCAAGCACTTTCAGGGCTTTACGGAGTCTACCGCGTTTGTTAGTCTTAACCTTTACACTGTCTATAAGTGGTATGACCTGATCTGTTTCACTACCATTGGCAGATTTGGTGCTATTGGATAAAGGCATTCCTGAGCCTTCAATAAGAGTGTCTATAAAAATACCCTTTCCTTTTCCACCGTAAACAACACCATCACCACCGCCCTTTCCAGCGGGAAAAAGACCTTTCCACCACGCCATCACTCCAGTTGATTAACCCTTTCTCTTGTTCAATCCCCAATATTCGTGCTTGTAAAGCCTTTAACCTCCCGTCCAACTGCCAACGTTTGAGCCATGGATGTGCAGAGCTGTTTGATGCCCATATTTCTCCTTTTGGAACGTCACACCAACGACACTCTGTTATCAATATATAAAGTAAGATATTGAGTACATAACGAAATGAAGAATGTGGCATTCCTCCTTCGCGTTTCTCTGGCGGTTTCGGAAAAATATCCTCAAACAAAGACCACTCCAAATTACTCAGTCCTTCAAAAGCTCCAGCCATCAGATGATATAACCCCTCTTACTCAACAGGCATATTATCACCTTCTGCTATTAGTGGGATACATTCATGAATGTTGCGTTCTACTCCCATGATGGTGAATTTACTTCAGCCTTTGAGGGATTATATTTCAGAACCCATGACTAGCCGTCATAGTTACTGTTTCTGGACTCATGGTGCAGCTAGATTACTATGGCTGATTTTGGCGAGCGCAATTTTTGTCTCTAATGGTAGTGGTGTGAGCGTTCGCCAAATGGTGTGGTTAACCTTAGCCATTATTTTAGCAAGTCATTTAGTAACAGCTTTGGGAAGCGCATCATGGTTAAGTTGGATGGCAATGTTAGTTCCCAGACGTTTACGTGGTAGATATTTTGGTATCCGTAATAGTGTATCTAGTTTTACAGATTTTTTATTTATGCCCTTGGCTGGGTTGTTAGTTTCCCTGTATCCAGGGGGAACAATGAAGGGTTATGGGGTTGTACTGGGACTGGGTATTATTGCTGGCTTGGTGAGCTTAGCTTTTCAATTTATGAAAGTAGACATCAATCCCCAGCAACAAAATAACGTATCTGTCCCTAGTGATAATACCAGGGAAACCTTAGATGTGGGGAATCGGGGAATAGTTGGTGGTTGTGAGAGGAAAACATATCAGTTATGGGAAACAATCTGGAAAGATACTAACTTTCTCATCATATTTACTCTATTTTGGTTTGTGGATGTTTGGTTTTAACCTCAGCACTCCCTTTTTCCATTTCTATAGAAGCCATTTGAGATCTTTTATTGAAATGCCAAGGCTTTAGTAAAGCCGTTTTAGCGAACCTAGTAACTATGGGGATTAAAGAAACCGAGAAATCATGATAAATGGCTGTAAGAACCATAAAACCCAGATGGATATTGCACTTTTACCTTGGTAAATAGATCCCAAATAGGTTCTATATACTATATCTCCTGCATTTAGACGTAAGCTTAGTGACTCTCTACGGTAGTATACAAGCAGGAATGGGTATGTTCATGGTGATTGGTTGGGGTAGATTAGCCGATCGCTTGGGAAATCGCATGATTTTGTTTTTAACAGGAATTTTAGTTGCTATTACTCCCATATTTTGGGTGAGGATTGGCAATGATTCCCTAGATATTTGGTTGTGGTTGCCGCTGTTTCATCTATTGATTGGTGGAAGTATTATTGCCATCGAATTGTGTACTAATAATATCCAGATAGCGATCGCGCCACTACGTAATCAGTCAGTATATTTTGCGATCGCCGCAGCAGTGCCTGGAACAACTGGTGCTTTGGGAACTACTATTGGCGGTATATTGGCAGAAAGTTATGTTTATCGTGGCTAAAAAGCTTTATTTATTCTTTCCGTAGTTTTTCGTCTGATTGCTCTTGTTACCTTTATGTTTGTTTATGAGTTAATGATAAAGTCCCTGACTCAGATGTTACAAGGATTTTGGCAAGGACGGAAACAGATAGGGTAATATTTGCAACTATTGCCAATAAGTAATGTTTTTGCTTGAAGGCTTCTGCTAACGGGTATGAATAGTCTAGAATTTAAACTTCTGAAACGTTTTTCCTGGGTCCATGCACTGCGATTGCAGTTTGGTTTCACTTCAATGTAAATTGAAGTAAGGATACGTATGAAATTATTGCATCTAATTCTGAATGACTATTTCCAATTACATTATTGAAATCAAAACTGACGAAGGGATTAACATTCATAACATTACTCCACAAATTCAAGATTTAATTGCATCTACACCGATGAAAAATGGTCAAGTATTAATCTTCTCTCGTCACACAACTACTGCGTTAGCTATCAATGAATATGAGGAAAGGTTATTAACAGATACCAAAGTATATTTAAGTAAATTAGCCCCATATTCAAATAAGTATTTACATAATGACCTAAATTTAAGACCAAATATTTCTCCAGATGAGCCGATGAATGCCCACTCTCACCTGATGGCAATGACTTTAAGTACTAGCGAAGTAATTCCCATTGTGGATGGTAAATTAGCTTTAGGAACCTATCAATCAGTATTATTTTTTGAATTAGATGGGGCAAGAAATAGGACTATATTTTGTCAAATTTCCGGTGAAAACTCAGCAAATAGTGAAGTTACCAGTAAGTAAAAAGTATTATTTTTGACATTTATTGAGTATTGACATGCCTTGTAAGTTAATGAGACAGACCACTAGGTTGTATTGTGTCTGTTTGACCTTAATGGGTGACAAGATAGTTCACGGGTATATTTAGCAAGCAGCTGAGAGAATAAAGTGGCAAAAAAAGAGGGAAGTTTTATTCCTCAGCAAAAAAAATCAAATGTTGCCACAATGATACGAAACTATCTTCCAGAAACATTTGAGTGAACAGCAGTATCTAACCCGATAATTGTTGTATAAATAACAACAATTATCGGCAGGTGAAGCTTTCCACCTTAGCAAGTTTATTTCCTCAGCCGGCGTTGCTGAATCAGGGGATGATTTCACTAAATTTTCAACGATTTCTGAATAGTTTCAAATGCTAATTCATCCCGCACTTATGCAACGCCCCTCAGCCAATTACCTACGAAAGTCAAAAACGCAATCTGCAACGTTTTTTAGTGGTAGGAAGTCTGTGCGTGAAATTATTGTGGTTTCCATTAGTAAAATATTGGATTAGACAATCAGAAACAGGACACAACCTCAATCGAAGACAACGTCACTACTACATGATTGCTCTTGAGAGAACTCAATGGAAAGGTCGCAATCTGTTTATGGTGACTTTTCTATGGGTAACTCATGCATTACCATTCTATTGGTCAATATTGAATCATGTGGGTAACAGTGATTTTAAAACCCAAAAGCGTTTATTAAGCGTAGCTCTTTCTTTGTTTAAGATTTATCCAGTTTTAGTACTAGGAGATAGAGAATTCCATAGTCCCAAACTAGCTCAATGGCTTGATAGTAGGGGAGTATACTTCGCCTTACGTCAGAAAAAAGACTTACATTTCCAAGAAAATTTTGGTGAAGAATATCAAATTCTTAAAGATCAAGGATTTCAGCCTGGAATGTCTAAATTTTATATGGGAATCAGGTGTAATAAAGGAAATGGTTTGGGTCTGTTTAATATCGCTGTCTACTGGAAACGAAAATATCGAAATAATGGTTCAAAACAGCCATAGTATATCTTAACTAATGGACCCACATTAAAACAAACTTTGGAGGTTTATCGTTGTCGTTGGGGAATTGAGCAATTCTTTAAAGATTGCAAAACAGGTGGTTATAACCTGGAAGATGCCAAAGTCAATGAAACTCGTTTTTTAGCCTTAGTATTACTGATTGTAATTGCGTATAGTTTAGGGACAATGCACGGTCAACAGATGCAAAGATTAAGTATTTGTCTTTGTGTTGTACGTATTAAACAGCACAAAGACAAATACCCTCGCCAGAGTAATCTTAGCTTCGCCCTTTACGGGCAAAGATGGATATATGCTATGGAATTATGGGCTGATTTAGCTCTAGGCTTGATTACCCTCAAACGCCATAAACGACTCCATTCTCACCGTGGATTTCATGCTCTATCCCTTATGAAACAAGCTGTTTAGGCCTGTTGTCACCCGGTAAGAAGGTCGAACACGTTTTTGGTCACTGGGTTAATGAAACGGGAGGCAAGTTAATCGGTTCCATTGGTCAGCAGTCAGTCAAGGGGACTATTGGACTGAAGAATTTAGTCTACAACTTCAAATCTTATGTATTTTGGGAGAATCAAAATCCTAAAGCTGTGGGATAATTGCGTCTAAATTGACTTTCTTGAGCCAGATTTCAACTAGAAATCCTTCGGGTTGAGCTATTTTTTGCCCAACTTCACTTTCTTGTAGTTCTTCGAACCCCCTCAGATTACCTAAGACTTGATTAATGGAGGTGCCCGTATATACAAGCGGTAGCTTCAGTTACTTCTTTATACCCGAAATATTACAAGTTACAGAAAGTAGTACATAAATCAAGGGTATAGAAAGAAGCGATTTCCTCTGAAATAGCTCGCTTAGCACAGAACCCAAAAATCTCAGACACACCTCACCCTGTCCTCGCTTTTTCGTTCCCTCTCCTTACTCTAGAGGGAACGAAAAAGCGAGGACAGGTTTACGCGCTGAAGTATTTCGCTACAGGATGATAGGTGATAATCGCCCTTGTAGACTGTTCTGGATACAACTGTTCACTTTCATCCATGTACATTTTAATGCGCTCTGTTTCCAGCAAGTCCAACTGCTTCTACTGATCCTGGATGTTGGGACAAGCAGGGTAGTCAAAACTATACCGAGAGCCCCGATACCTCTGTGCCAGTATATCCCGAATATTATCTGAAACTTCTGCTTCAAAGCCAAGAGAAGGAAGGATTGTAGCGTGTGTCCACTCAGCAAATGCTTCAGCCATTTGTACTATTCTTACGTGCAAATACATATAGCTCGTGTATTCATTATCTGCAAACAAGTTCTGGTCAAACTCAGTAGCGAGTTCACCCACCGTCACCGCTTGCATGGGCAATACATCAACAACTCCTGAACCCTTGGGTGAAAAGAAATCGCCGACACACAACCGTCGCAAGGACTTTTGTCGGGGAAACTCAAAGCTGGTAACGATTTCTTCGGTATTCTGGAGATTTTCGTGGTTGTAGATGTACAGTGTATTTCCTTCCGCTTGAGATGGTAAATATCCATAAATTACTTGAGCATGTAACAAATTCTCTTCAATTACCCGTTGCTTCCAAGTTTCCAGGATAGGATACACTTTTTCCTGTAAGAACCCTTGATATTCTTCCTTTGATTGATCTTTTGGCTTTCTGAATTGCCATTGTCCGGGAATTAAAGCCTGTAAGTCTAAATACCAGAATAACTCTTCTAAAGAAATATCTTCCGGTTGCAGTAATTTATTTCCCCAGAAGGGTGGTGTGGGACGTTCGGTATCTATATCAACGGGTTCAGAACGACGAGTATCGATTACCATGGGTTCTGCTGAC
>CBZS010000083.1 GCA_000613065.1 Richelia intracellularis
GGAACGGGAGGACGTTTGGTGTGGCTACCAAACACTACGCTATATCAACAATGCCCAGAAAATGTATTAAAAGAATTACAGCGCACCTTAGAAGTAATTCCTCCAGATTCATACTTACTCTTGACAAATTGCAACAAACCTGATATGAGGCTCAGGTCCACCAAATTACTAAAACAATTTGCCACCAAATTTCAAGACTTCTCCCTTATCCCTCCCTGGAAGACAGATGCACTAGTGCAAGCTGTACAAAACGCTGCACATTCAGTAGGAGTAAAGTTAACATCACAAAGTGCCGAGTTCCTAGCAGAATGTGTAGGAAATAATACACGTATGCTATACAATGAGTTAGAGAAATTACGGCTTTACGCTGGGGATAAAAACCAACCACTGGATGTAAAAGAAATTGCTCGCTTAGTTAGTAATGCTACACATAATAGTTTGCAACTAGCAAAAGCAATCAGGACTGGCAATACAGCCAAATCCTTAGTCCTGATGGCCGAACTCTTGGATGCATCAGAACCAGCCTTAAAAATAGTTGCTACCTTAGTCGGGCAATTTCGTACCTGGTTATGGGTAAAAATAATAACGGAAAGTGGAGAAAGAGATCAAATAGCGATCGCCAAAGTGGCAGACATTGCTAATCCCAAACGCGTTTACTTTTTGCAGCAAGAAGTACAAGCACTTTCCATACATCAACTAACATCTACCTTACCCATACTTCTAGCACTAGAAGTCAGTCTAAAACAAGGTGCAAACGAATCATCAACCCTCAAAACAAAAATAGTTGAACTGTGTAAAGTCTGCTGCAGAGATTGATAATAAATACCAAGTCTGCACAGGCTTAAATGTTTATGGAACTTATCCTTCATAAAATAATTCAAAGCTATTAACAAATTATAATTCACAATTGTTTCTCACACAGACAATGAAGAAGTTTTCTTTAATCTCTAGCTGCCAACGGATGATATATAAATATTCATATTTCACTATCATTGCTACTATTACCTTTGCTTATACTTTATTGGTTTTTGATCCCCAAGCAAGGGCTCAAAACTTACCTAGTACCGCAGAATTAGAAAACTATGCTGACACTTTATTAAGAATGGAACCACTGCGGCAAGAGGCTTTTGAAAAAATAAAAAAATTATGCCTAAGCATAGGGGTGGCGTACCTACAATAGCCTGTAACGATAGAAATAGTATTAATACTTTGCCTAACCAGGCTAGGGCTGTTGCTGTCAATTTCTGCCAACGCTACCAGAGTATAGTATCAGAGAACGATATGACCATTGACCGTTTTAATCAAATTACTGAGATTATTAACGGTAATGAAAATTTACAGGATAGTATTTATGACCTTTTACTAAATAGCCAAAAACAAGAAAATGAGTAGTCAATGGAGATATAACTTATCTAAATTCTAAGTATTAGGTAAATTTTGACAAGTTTATAGTAAATGTACATTATTATCAGGTGCATATAAAATTACCTTTACTTTGCGTAAATTTATATTCATAACGAAATATTAATTTTATGTTAATTTTTTACCAAATAAATCGTAGTTTTCAGCATCAATAAGGAACTTGTAGTTGTAAGCTGCTTAATTTGTTGGTACTGACACACCCGGTTCATTTTATTTTCTCAATTACTTTTACTTCGCTCCAGTTCCTTTTCCTGCTATAGCTAGCCTTGCAGCAACAGCCTGAACAATCTGAGCTACCTGAGATAAAAGCATATGGTGGATTTGCCGGAGAATCAGGTTTAAGTCAGATACTTCTGCCACAGGTTTACCCTCTAAACAGCATAGTAATTCTTCTAAGCTATAATCAGCTCGGGTTGCGATCCTACCAAGGTTCTCCGTGTATGGAACCTTCAGACCTTTTTCCCACATCTGTACTGCTGTAGTAGAAACACCCAAATCTTTACCAAAGGCTCGTTGACTCATGGTTCCGCGAGCCTTTGGTAAAGATTTCAATTAGTTTTTGTCTACTTTCAATATTCACTGTTTAAGTTAGTGACTCAATGTACTTAAAACTTTACTTCCCATACTACAAGTTTACGTATATGTTGACAGGTTTATTTATTACTAGTAAATGTTTCCATCTAAAGTTTTAATATTTAAACTAAAGTAATCTCTGGATCAATTTATCCGCTTTGACCGAAGGTATAAATATAGAGTTAGATAAACAGATTATACAGATTAAGTTGCATTCCGACTGGTAATGTTAGGGGTGTTTCATGAACCGTTGTCCTCGCAAAAACCGTCCATATCGGCACCGAAGTCGTAGTCTAATTGGGACTTGGAGAATCAAGCCAGAAGTATTGTATATCAGTGAGCAGGAAGCAGAAACGACTCTTAATGCCAATGGTTATGAGGCAAAGCAAATTAAGAAGATAAGATTACTAAAACACCAAGTCTGTATTTCCTACTGGAATAACCAGGGGGGTACATGTAGTGGTTTCTTTAGCTATCCTCTGTTTCGTTGCTGGCAACAGGCAATGGAGAGACTGATTTATGATTGCTTAAGCGTAAGGGATTAGCAAATCCTAAATTGGTTGATGGGTTCGGAATTAACTTACTATCCATATCCTGAAGATATATCTCGAAATCTCAGCCATAGCTTACAAAGACGTTTCTTTGAGTTACAACA
>CBZS010000084.1 GCA_000613065.1 Richelia intracellularis
CAAAATTCACAAGAATTGAGGGTAATTCAATTAGTGAATCAGATTTATGCTAATCCCTTAGTTAAAGGACTTAATCAAGAACCTAAGGGTTTTTTAGCTATATTGCCGCGACAATTAACTTGGTTTATAGCTTCTGTTTTCCGTACATTTTAAGAGTAGTACTTCAGGGTATTACAATCCATGAATAGTGGGGATACTGTGTTTGGAGATCAGAAACATAGCGGTCCTTCTTATATTCCTGCTCAAACTTTTGCTAATACTCTAATTGATACTTTACAAGTACCAGTGTTAGTACAAAAACTAACTGAGTCTAGA
>CBZS010000085.1 GCA_000613065.1 Richelia intracellularis
TAACTCACACGGTTATTTATGGGTGATTTTGGGTTGTAGGTAGAAATTTCTCAGCAAACCAAGCAAATCATCAACAATAACTAAATGCTTATGTAAAAATTTAAGGAGATCAATTATGTCGATGGTAAACCTGCCAGGATTAAAAGAATTAATAGAAAGTATTAGCCGCGATCGCAACTTACCCCGCCTCGCAGTGCAATCAGCCATAAGGGAAGCATTGCTCAAGGGATACGAACGTTATCGTCGTGCGCAAAACATGGAACGTAACCAGTTTGATGAAGAATACTTTGATAATTTTGAAGTAGAGCTGGATATTGATGAAGAGGGTTTTAGAGTTCTTTCCACTAAGACAATTCTCGAAGAAGTTGACAATACCGATCACCAAATATGCTTAAAAGAAGTCCAAGTAGTTGCCCCAGAAGCACAATTAGGTGATTCAGTAGTCTTGGATGTCACTCCTGATCAAAAAGATTTTGGTCGCATGGCAGCAATGCAAACCAAGCAAGTTTTGGCCCAAAAGCTTCGAGATCAACAACGTCAAATGGTGCAAGAAGAGTTCCAATACTTGGAAAGTACTGTATTACAAGCAAGGGTTTTACGCTTTGAGAGACAGTCCGTAATTTTAGCAGTTACCAGTGGTTTTGGTCAGCCAGAAGTAGAAGCCGAATTGCCCAAGCGGGAACAACTCCCCAATGATAATTATCGGGCAAATGCTACCTTTAAAGTCTACTTAAAAAAAGTTTCTCAGGGTCAACAAAGGGGACCTCAACTATTAGTATCCAGAGGTGATGCTGGGTTAGTAGTTTATTTATTTGCCAACGAAGTCCCAGAAATTGAGGACGAAGTTGTGAGAATAGTTGCCGTAGCCAGGGAAGCCAATCCTCCTTCTCGTTATGTTGGCCCTAGAACAAAAATCGCAGTTGATACCTTAGATAGAGATGTAGATCCTGTGGGGGCTTGTATTGGAGCCCGGGGATCGCGAATTCAAGTAGTTGTAAATGAATTAAGAGGGGAAAAAATAGACGTAATTCGCTGGTCTCCAGATCCGGCAACTTACATTGCCAACGCTTTAAGTCCAGCAAGGGTAGATGAAGTACGTCTGATGGATCCAGAAACGAGGCAAACCCATGTTTTAGTAGCAGAAGATCAACTGAGTTTAGCCATTGGTAAAGAAGGGCAAAATGTTCGTTTGGCAGCAAGGCTTACTGGTTGGAAAATTGACATAAAAGATAAAGCGAAGTATGACTACCCTGGAGAAGATGAGAAATTTGCCGAAGCCAGAGCACAACACCAAGCACAACAGGAAGAACTAGAACGTCTAGAAGGAGAACGTTTAGAACAGGAGCAGTTAGAACAAGAACGTTTGGAAGCAGAGCTTTTAGAAAAGGAAAGTTTAGCAGGGGAAGCCACAGCAGAAAACCTTACATCAGAGCCACAGGAAGATACAATAGAAGTGCAGGAAGATACTGAAGCAATGATGCCTGAGGAAATGTTAAACGAAAACGATGACAAGGATGAAGCGGAGGAGGAAGAAGAAGTACATAGTTAAGAAAAAGAATAAGTACATAGTTAATTGGACGTTATTTTTGTCGCCAGGCAACTGCGATTAATACAGAGTTGGGAGTAATGAAAGCAAATTATCGTCGTTGCATTAGTTGTCGTAAAATAGGTTTCAAACAAGAGTTCTGGCGGATTGTCCGCGTCTTTCCGTCTGGGCAGCTACAATTAGATGAAGGCATGGGGCGTTCTGCCTATATATGCCCAAAGTCCAGTTGTTTATCTGCGGCTCAGAAAAAAAATCGACTAGGGCGATCGTTACATACATCGGTACCAGAAACAGTGTACCAACAATTGTGGCAACGCCTAGCCCAAACAGAAGAGGAACAATCATCACCATTAGCCTGAAAGACTTGAGGTTCTGTAATCTGCATCAACACTGGGTTCACGCTTAAGCAATTAGCTGCGAAAGCCAGTTATGCAATTACTAGAGTGAATGCCAAAATAGTAAAAAGGGTGGCATAAACAAAAAATGTCCAATATACAAAGGGGCAAACTAAAACTCCTAAAACAGGATTTAATTAATGGAATTGTGGAAGACTCACAATCCCAAAAAACCAAATTAACAAATAAAAAACAGCAAATTGGTAGCGCCCGCGCGCAGTTTAGCATCAGTCATCATTATTATCGGTGGAGATGCCAGCAATAAACCGATACATCTCTCTTTCCTGATTGGAGGAACCGTCAACACCAATAACGGCAACCAAAAACAGTAATCATAGGATGGAGATGTCGCAACAGCGGGCAACCATCCGCTAAAACTGTTGTAAGTTAAAGGGGAAGAGTGGATGAACAACGGCAAAGTTAGAATTTACGAATTATCAAAGGAATTGAATTTGGATAACAAAGAGCTATTAGCTATTTGCGACCAGCTCAGCATTGCGGTCAAAAGCCATAGTAGTACAATTACAGAATCGGATGCGGAACGGATCAGGGCAACTGCGAAAAAAATGGTAGGGACAACAAATGTAACGCCGAAATATGATCGCACATCCCCAGGTCATAGTTCCCAACACCCATCCACTTCAACCAATCAAACTGACGCTAACAAACAACAAATTTTGGAAATTCGTAGGCCCCCCAAAATTCAATTGAAAGATTCTACAACCCCAGCCCCAGAGGCTGCCACAAACACACAATTTTCATCTTCTGAGACTTCTCCTCCTTCCCCACCCAAACCTTTTGCGCCATCAGCCCCATCCATGAAGCCAACGGCACCAACTATACCGACATCTAAGGACAATAATTCCCAAAATGATCAGCCAAATACTGGCAATGAAGAGCAGAAAACCCTGAGTCAGGATAAAAAATCGGCGAACCAGGAAACAACTAACTCCAAAGGTAAATTAGAAAAGCCGAAAAAACCCCAATTGGTATCCCCTCCCAGCAGACCAGCATCTCAGAAACCAGGGAAGCCCATTCAGGCAAATTTGGGCGAACGTCCAATTCTCAAGCGAGATCGAAGCCAACCTAAAACGAAAAGTACACCTGGCACAACCAATGGGGATGTTACGGCGACACCAGTGGTAAAATCAGCACGTCCTGCATTACCAGTCAAATCTGAATCTAGAATCAGAAAGCCTGGCTCAGAACCCTCAAAAATTCGATCCCCTCGTTCTGCCCCCCCAGAAGTCGCTACATCTGCTCCAGTCGCAACTCCACCAAAACCCATTTCCATTAAACCGGGAGATGAGGATACGGATGACAATGATATCGGTGAAGAATCTGAAGCTCTAAAACTTAAAAGACCAACTCCACCTCGCTTGAACAAGCTTGGTAAAAAGCGTCATAAATCTGAAGAAGTTGATGAAATAAAAGAATCGGTTAAACCTGGTAAGGGTGGTAATAAAGGCAAACGAACTAAACCCATAGTTGAAGACGATTTTGAGGAAGATTTCCTAGATGATGAAGATCAAGAAGGAGATGATACCGTACAGGTTAGCAATGCTATTGTTAGACCTCCCAAACCAAAATCTCTGAAGCAATCCCAGCCTGTTAGTACTAGAACCCATGCAGCACCAGTAACTAGAGGTAAGAAATCTAGTGCTCCGCGGGAGGCGAAAGGTCGTCGAGAAGTAGAAAACAAACCAGAAAGTCCCACCAGCCTGACTGTCACCAGCACCATGACGGTGCAAGAACTCGCTGATGCTTTAGCAGTTGCGGATACAGAGATTGTTAAAATTCTTTTCTTTAAAGGAATGGCGGTCAGTATTACCCAAAATTTGGATATACCCACCATTACCCTAGTTGCAAAGGAGCTTGAAATTGAAATTGAAACTCAAGAGCCAGAAGCAGAAGCTCGCAAGGTAACTGAGATGTTGGATGTGGGAGATTTAGAAAATCTCGTACGTCGTCCCCCTGTTGTGACCATTATGGGTCACGTAGACCATGGTAAGACAACTTTATTAGACTCAATTCGCAAAACAAAGGTAGCTGCCGGGGAAGCAGGAGGTATTACCCAGCATATTGGTGCATATCATGTAGATATTGAACATGATGGCAAAACTCAGCAAATAGTATTTTTAGATACTCCTGGTCACGAAGCTTTCACTGCAATGCGAGCCAGGGGAGCCAGGGTGACTGATATTGCCATATTAGTAGTGGCTGCTGATGATGGTGTGCGTCCACAAACCATTGAGGCTATTAGTCACGCTCAAGCGGCAAAAGTGCCAATTGTAGTTGCCATTAATAAAATTGATAAGGAAGGGGCACAACCAGACCGAGTTAAGCAAGAACTAACCAATTATGGCTTAACCCCAGAAGAATGGGGTGGTGAGACCATTATGGTTCCAGTCAGTGCCATTCAAGGGGAAAACCTAGATACTCTTTTAGAAATGCTTTTGTTGGTGTCAGAGGTAGAAGAACTCTCTGCCAACCCCAATCGTCCTGCTAAAGGTACTGTAATTGAAGCCCACTTAGATAAAGCTAAGGGCGCAGTGGCAACTCTACTAATCCAGAATGGAACCTTGAGTGTAGGAAATATGCTAGTGGCTGGACCGGTGTTTGGTAAAGTCAGGGCTATGGTTGACGATCACGGTAACCGCGTAGAAACTGCTTATCCTTCCTTCGCCGTAGAGGTTCTAGGTTTAAGTGATGTACCCGCTGCTGGGGATGAATTTGATGTCTTCCAAAATGAGAAGGAAGCCAGAGGTTTAGCTGCCCAGCGTACAGAGAAACAGCGTTTGTCTCGCCTGTTACAGGGAGGAAGGGTTACTTTAACCAGTATTTCCGCCCAAGCCCAAGAAGGGGAACTTAAAGAACTTAACCTAATCCTGAAAGCTGATGTACAAGGCTCCATTGAAGCCATTGTGGGTACCCTGAAGCAAATCCCCCAAAATGAAGTACAAATTCGGCTATTGTTGGCATCTGCGGGAGAAATTACCCAGACAGATATTGACTTGGCAGCAGCTAGTGGAGCGGTAATAATTGGTTTCAACACCACCTATGCCAGTGGTGCCCGGCATGCCGCCGATGAGGCTGGGGTCGATGTACGGGAGTACAATATCATCTACAAGCTGTTAGAAGATATCCAAGATGCTTTAGAAGGTCTCCTAGAACCAGAATTGGTAGAAGAACCTTTAGGTCAAGCCGAAGTTCGGGCTGTGTTTGCAGTGGGCAAAGGTGCAGTTGCTGGTTGCTATGTGCAGTCTGGTAAATTGCTCCGTAACTGTAAAGTCCGAATTGTACGAGACGGTAAAGTAATTCATGAAAATGCTCTTGATTCCCTTAAACGGGTCAAAGATGACGTGAAGGAAGTTAATTTCGGCTATGAATGTGGTGTTGGTATTGATAAATACACTAACTGGGAAGAGGGAGATATCATTGAAGCCTTCCAGATGGTAACTAAGCGTCGTACCCTTTCTATGGCTAAATAGGAAGAGTGTGATGTTCTATCAGCAACATCATCATCAAATCCTTAAGGATTTATGTGGTAGGCAAAGGAACCTACCACATCCCGATAACAACAATGCCAAAATTTTTGATTAGTTGAGGGGAGCAGGAGGATAATAAGAATGGTTATGAACATTAACTTTCAACTATCAACATTTAAATGAATAGATTCTAGGGAGTGATTGCTTTAACATCCATACTTTTACACAAGCTATAAATTAGTCATTAATCTAGCTTTCGTAAGAACAAAAGTTAAAAAGTCTCATTGCGAGATATTATCTCCCCATTTATCTCCATTCCTGTTTGAATGGGGTATTTTTTATTATCCTTGCTAAGATAATGCTTCTCTAACTCAATAGTTACTTCATAGTAGGGTTTTGCTGTAGGGATCACATTGGGAATTTTTCCATTATTTTGAAGTGTGATGGCATCCGCACTAATACCTCTAACAGCACCAGATAATATTCCATAATCGGGATAGGGATAAGCAGATACTCGCATTTGCACTTTCCCCTGTTGGCAATGAACAACTTGTTCAGCTTTAGATCTCTTCACCTGGCTAATATCTTCAGAGCTCACCCTAGCCTTAACAAATAAAGGAGCATTACTAGGGGATATTTGGGCTATGGCTTCTCCAGGACTAACTACCTGTCCGGGATTTTGCAGTTGTAGTTGGAGAATAGTTCCTGTTACAGGGGCTGTAACCACAGTCATTTGTAGTTGTTGTATTTTTTTTGAATCTTTTTGTCCATTGGATATTTGATTTTTAATTTAGATTTGTCTTTGCAGTAATCTCAATTGAATATGAAGCTGCATATAATAGAGCCAAGCAAACTTGATCGGTTTAAATACTCATGATCCGCCCATTTAAGATTGAGAACACGCAGAGCGAAGAGGAACTAAAAAAACTGCTACAGACAGCCAGGTTGGGAAACCAGAAAGAAAAACTACAGATGTTGTGGTGCCTCCAGGTGATTTTTGAAAAAGAAATTACCAGCAAAAGCGGTTGAATCAAGATATCCCATTTGGGCAACACTGGACTTCGCTGTAATCTAGACTCGACTTGTTTCATAGCTTTCTTTGTTAGAGAAATCCCTTTTTGGTAAACAGTTTTACTTTAACTCAAGATAGGATATAAGCCTTTCCAAGTCATACTCGAAGCCCAGGAAAGCATGACTTTAACATCAACAAGCTTCGCCCCCCCCCCCATTCCAATGCTGGTAAAGAATAGCCCAACAATCCTCTATGGGATTGTATTTACTATGGTAAGGAGGATAGTAAACCAATTGAATTGCTATATTTAGGAGATCAACAAACCAACCATCCTTTTTTATAATTGAGTTCTTACTCCACTACTTTCCGGACCATTATCAACTTTAATTTGTATCAGTTCGCTATCCTGCTTTTGTTCTGGTGTCATTGTCTTCCACCATTGAATTAGAGTATCAACAATAAAATCCCTGGTTTTATAAGAAGAACGACCAAATTTAATATAGAATTGACCACTATCTTCATCAAGAATCCCACAGAGACTATATTTTTCTGTGCATCCCATATGATGCTCCTCAGCTTGATTGTCTTCTCTGGTTTTTCCACCACGAGAATAACCCCCGATATTAACGGTAGCTTTGCAATCCATGCTTAGTGGTTTGACTTTGAGGCTTGTTTGTTCATTGGGGCTCAAATTCTTTGATGTTGTTGAAGATATGATCCGTTTGTGCAATTTTTTTTGAGGTTTGGCTTTTACTACTTTACGAAGACCATAGCCCATTCGATTCAATACTTGTGCCATTGTACTGGCCCAAGGCAATTGCTCCTGGCTAAATACCAAATCCCTGTTCTTTGAGTTTTTCTAGTGCGGATGTTGCTCTTAAACGGGTATAGCCTAAGGAAGTTTTAAATGTTTGGTCTTGTTGAGAATGATATTGTGCAATTTGTCCCAGGGATAATGGCACAAGAGAAGAGGTTGTTTCTCCTGGCAACGCTTTGCTGTGCTAAAGGCTGATTGTAATCCCACACAGATTATCCCTGTTCTTTTTTGCGTTAACCCTAACTCTATACTTTCTCTACCCCAAGGGAATACTGTTTGTGCTAACCTTGCTCTACCTTGGCAATATTTCAACGTCATCTCAGGTTGAAAGCCCCGACGTTCTACTCCATTCATTTTCGATGCTGCCAACCGCAAGTCTTCTATTTGTTTGTGATCTTGTTAATGATTTGGGTTCCTCTGGTGGGTCTAGCATACTCCAAAATACTTGCTCTTGTTTGTTTACTGATCAACATTACATCTTACTTTCATTGGTCAATTCTTTCTTATAAATAACCCAATGCCAAGTGGATAAGTAAAGGAGCAGCAAGAAATCGGGAAACCCTTGGCTAGAGATACTTCAACAGTGACAAGATGTTTGCAGAAGTATCGAACTGGTGGTCTGTCTGGCTTATTAGATATGAAGAAAGCGGCAGGAGCAAAAAGAAAAATCAATGATGATGCGAGCGTTCGCAGCACTCATACAGGAGTTAAAAACAGGAAAAGGGTTTAGTAGCTATGGTGAGATAGTAGAATGGTTGAAAAAAGAGCATGGACTTGATATTGAGTATGGAACGGTTTATGCATTGGTTCGATATGGATTGGGAGCAAAACTAAAAGTACCACGTCCTCAAAGCTACAAACAGGATGAAAAGCTGGTATCTGAGTAAAAAAAAACTCGGTATTATTCTCAATTGTCTAGAAAAACATCTAGCACAGGGGAAGTGCCTTCATTATTTGTGTTAGGATGAAACTAGGGTTGGATTGAAAACCCTCACAGGAAAAGTCATTACTGCTTCTGGAGTAAAGCCAACTGTTGACGTTAAATGGGAAAGGGAAAATTTTTGGATTTATGGTGCAATTGAACCATTAACAGGAAAACATTTCCAACAGGAGTACCCCTAACTCAACGGTGAGTGTTTTCAACCGTTTTTAGATTGGCTATCTCAGCAGTTAGGTGAAGATTATGCAATTTTACAAATTGACCAAGCTCCTGCTCATAGAATTTGTGGGATTAATTGGCCAGAAAATATTATTCCCCTGCTTCAACCACCTCATTTCCCTCAACTTAATCCAATCGAAAGGCTTTGGCACTTTCTCAAAAAACCTCTCAAAACGAACTTTTCTCTTCTTTCCAAGATTTACGTGAGCGCATACAATAATTGTTCGAGCAACTTACATTTGAGCAGGTAATATCTATCTCCTCTTACAACTTTATTTTAGAAGCTCTTTTCTATGCAGCTTCATCTTAAATATGTATTACTGGGTATAGGATGTCATACAAAAAAAAATGTCTCGACTCCCGAAATTTTGACTATTGGTGTCGTTAGCTATAGTGAAGGAGTAGGTTCCCTCGATAAATAGAATCGTTTCAAAGACTATATTCCAGCTAGAACTAAATCCATTCGTACAGAGGTGGAACCAGCTTATAACGAATTGCAAGCGATCACCCAAATTAAAGGTAAAAAGTGGGACATTGTATTTGCCACTTCTAGTTTAGCCGCGATCGCTATTAGTCAGGAATTATATGTGCCCATATTTTCCATGGAAAGCAGCAGTCGTAGGCAGCGATCGTTAATTGTAGTCCGCAATGATAGTTCTATTCAAAAAGTCAGTGATTTAGCAAACAGAACAATTGCTTTAGGGAAACCAGGCTCTGCATCCGGCTACTATTTGCCTTTATATGATTTTTACGGATTAACTCTGGCTCAAATGCGTTCCGCTCCTACTACCAAAAGAGTCGCACCCAAATTTTATAACTATATTTCCATGCCATTGTCGATGTAAAACTACTCACAAGCTAGTAAAGTATCAACTTAGTTACACTTATTTACAAATAAATAAATAAATAAATAAATAAATAAATAAATAAATAAATAAATAAATAAATAAATAAATAAATAAATAAATAAATAAATCTGGTAATTTAAACGACAAAAAAGAAGAGAGTCTTCAAACTTTCCATTCTCAATCAATATTTTTATCGTTAAATATCTTAATCGCTTTATAGTTAAACACAATTTATTATTATAAATAATTCATGAATTGTTCTGGTACTAGCCTCAATGAACCAGACTCCAAATCTTTGATATCTACCCATAGAGCAACTTTTTTTCTTGCTCCTTCTTTAAATACAAGCTGTTCTAATTGATAGAATTTAGGGTCAACAAAATCACACTCGTAAAGTTGGATAATTTCATGGCCTGGTTGACCATTATAGGTAAATATATTTTCTAAGCACCCCAAATACTTTATATTGGTTAGCTGTGCTTGAATTTCTTCTTGGAATTCCCTTTGTAGCGCAACTAGACTGGTTTCACCGAACTCAACACCGCCACCCATAGCACGATAATAATCCGTCTGTTTCACATGATCGTAGCCTTGGGAGAGAAAAATGCGTCCTCTATCTCTAATGAGTCCTAAAGCTATAGGGCGGATTTTCTGTGATTTATACATAGATTATGGAGAGAGGGAGGTTAAAAGTAATAAGGGAAAAGACAACCCAAATATGTCTTTAAAAGTACTACATAAACAAGTAATTTAACTTAATTGTCATGAATAAATGAATGATGACCATCATTCTCTTCTATGGGCCAGTCTGCGTTTTCACCACCGATATATAGCTCTTCTATAGCGAGATATTCTGAGGATAATTGCTGGATGGCATTGATTAAAACATCGAGAGCAATCGCGTCGGAAGTACCCACATCGAACCAACAACGTCCCCAACTACCACGGTACTCAAAATAACCCATGTTATGCATTAATGCTAGTAAGCTATTGTCATAACCTTGGGAGTCGTAATTCATATAGCTTAGATCTAGCCC
>CBZS010000086.1 GCA_000613065.1 Richelia intracellularis
AAAAGTGAGCTCGGTAGAGAGAAAATAGACGTAAAAAATGACTACAATAGCAACTTTACGGTAGTGGATGAAAATCTTAGAAATATTGTACTAATGAATGCAATTGAACAGTATAAATTCACTAGCCTATGCGTTTTGTTACGTGAATATCATAACCAGTCAAATTCATCCATCTTCCCCAGTATAGAAAACAACAGTGTACTCAAATCTTGAGCAAAAATATCAACGTATTCAGAAAGAATTAATGGCAGGAGCGATCGCTCTTGCTGGGGTATTTATCATTGGTACTTTATGGTACAGCTTAGTCGAAGGCTGGTCAGTGGCTGATGCGGCTTACATGACGATTATTA
>CBZS010000087.1 GCA_000613065.1 Richelia intracellularis
ATACCTTGATTTGATGTAGATCCTTGCATAGGGTGTGGAACTGTTCCTGTTTTTTCACTTTCTACAAGCCAATTCCATCAAGTACATTTTTGGCTGTCAATACGACTGTGGTTGACTTGTCATTTATTATTCTTATATCATACTTCGTACTACCAAAAGAGTCGCACCCATTATAATTTCATGATCGGGCAGAATGGTACATCTTAGCAGGACTTTGATATTTTTTCGGCTAAAAATAGCTTCAAATCTAAGCAGGATAAGGTAAAAACCTTAACAGCCGAAAAATCGCTGAAACCGAGATATATCAAGATAATAAGAATAAATCGATGCTAAATGGCTGCATATAAGCTTTTGCAGCCATTTTTAGGATAACTGTGCCTAAGTCCTGTTAGGCTCTGCTGCTTCTGCAAACATAACCAACCACAACACTCCAATCAAAAACCTCAAATACCACTATTTTTCAAGGGAACTGCAATAATCATTAAATTGCTTGAACAAGGTATCAAATTGTTTAGCAGTGGACTGAGCATCTGTAAGACTAGTATCAATTTCCTCCCTCGCTTTTTTTATTGCCATCCTACCCTCTTGTGATGCTTTCGCTGCTTTTGTTGTCCCCAAAGCTTTACTAGCTTTTCCTATCTGCTGGTTCCAAGTCTTAAATATTGTTGCAAACTTGCTATTAAACTCTATCAATTTAGGATCTTGAAACTTCGATCTTGTCAAAGATTGCGTTATCTTTTTTAAATCTTTTGCTAGCTGAGAACTAGTAGTAACCTGATAACCCTTATTTTTATCAATTAAATTATTCCCCTGATCAACCATTTTCATTAATCGCTGACATTGAGAAACCTGACTCTCGCACGCAAATACTAATAGAGTAAAACATAAATATATCGGCGTTAATAATATATAATTATTTCTAATACCCATTAAACTATACACCACCAAATAAACCAGATAATCGTAAACAATAATGGCACAAGTTGTGGTGATTTTGGTGCTATTTGTAACATTGAAGACAAAAGTAGAAATTAAGAAGCTACCGAATATCTGCGTCTAGGTACTTCATAACTCATAAAATCATGTGCCATTTCTGTTTTAGGGAAAATAGCACGGGCTTCTTTTAACAAATCCCTAAATTCTACAGGATTACCAGGAGTATACCGAGGACTAAAATGGGTAAGAATTAAACGGTGTGCCTCAGCAGCTAAAGCTGTTTGTGCAGCCATGGTACTTGTGGAATGGAGACGTTGAAAAGCCATATCTGCATCCTGATGGGCAAAAGTAGCTTCATGGATTAATACATCTGCATCCTGGGCCAATTCTACCGCTCCGTCGCAATAAACAGTATCCGTACAGTAAGCTAATTTACGTCCAACTTCAGTGTCACCACATAAGTCAGCCCCATTAATTACCCGTCCATCCTCTAAAGTTACCACTTCTCCACGTTTCAATTGACCATATAGCCTCCCAGGAGGAATCTGTAATCTTTGGGCTTTCTCTACATCAAACCGTCCCGGACGGTTTTTTTCTACAACTCGGTAGCCGAAAGCGGTAATGCGATGGTGTAAAGCACCACAATGCACAGAAAATTCTTTGTCTTCGTAAATTAATCCTGGAGTAACGGTATGAACTTTTATTGGGTAAGAAAAATGGGTGTGGGAGTAACGGGATGCTGCTTGGAGATATTCGTTTAACCCTGGGGGACCATAAATATCAATGCGTTGAACATTACCAGCTAAACCACAACTAGCAAGTAAACCCATCAAGCCAAAAATATGATCACCGTGCATATGGGTGATAAAAATACGGGTGAGCTGGCTAATTTTCAAGTCACTACGGAGGACTTGGTGCTGGGTTCCTTCGCCGCAGTCAAATAACCACAATTCTGCCCTTTGTGGTAAATCTCAAAGGCAAACACTGGAAAACATTGCGCGATCGCGTT
>CBZS010000088.1 GCA_000613065.1 Richelia intracellularis
TATTGTGGCTTTACTTTTATTAATCTTTTGTTGAGTTTCTCCCTCATTAAGAGATGAGAACTCATGGGCTTTGAACCAGGGTAAGCGCATCTCAAATTCTATTGACAAGCGGGTTGAGAGGTATCTGTTGGGATAAACAAGCAGTAAGAACAGTCACCATATAATTATTATCCATAGCGGCTCGATTAGATTTTTGGCGATTACTACGTTTCAAAGATTGCTCTAGGTTTAAAGCATTAAGAGCTATTCGCCGCATAAGTGCTAAGTTTTGTGGAGCATGACCAGTACGGACACCACAAGCATCTTCAGAAAAAGTGACATCTAAAGTCCAATGCAACCGATTTTCCACACCCCAATGAAGACGAATCACTTGTCCTAAGTTACGAGGATCACAATTTAAACTAGTTAGATAAAACTGAACTTCACCCACGGGTTGTTTGATTCCAAAGATCTGGTACCCGCACAACCATGACAAGGCATTTAAGACCAACCCAATTGTCTTGGTTATGCAAAGTTTGCAGTTGAGAAATAGGAACACACCAAAATTGACGTTTTTCAGTACGATGATGACCTTTCTCTACCCGTTTATCATAACTATGGATAATACCTTTAAAGCCTTGAGATAACTGTTGCTCAAACCAATTTTTCTCTTGTCCGTAAAGTGTAGGATGATTACCTTTGAGTGCTAAAACATAATCTGCTTTTGCATTCAAGATTTGGGATGCAATTGCTGTTTGCGTACCCATGGCATCAATGGTAATAATACATCCAGCCATGTCTAATAATTCCAATAATGCAGGGATTGCTGTAATTTCATTCCATTGATTTATCGTCTTGTTTTACTTGTCCTAAAACAAGACGATAAATCAATGGACCATGCACTAACTAGATGTAACGCTGATTTACCCTATTCTCTATCATAGGAACCTTTGAGGGTCTTACCATCAATGGGAATTACCTGTGCTCCTGGGGCTTCAACTATTGATTCTACCCAACGTGGAAAGCATCGCTCAAATACTTTTGGGTTAATGGGTTCAAAGACCCGTGGAAAGGTATCTGCACTTGGGATGCCCTCTGGTAAAGCTAAAAATTGCTCCAACCAGTCGTATTTACTCAATCCATAATTTTCCATGTCCTCCCATCCCTTACCTCCTGCAATCACTGATAGTATTCCAATGATTAAAATATGGCGTTGCTGAATCAGGGGATGAATTAGGGTTTGAAACCATTGAGAAATCGTTGAAAATTTAGTGAAATCATCCCCTGATTCAGCAACGCCGAAAAACATTTCATAATTGAGATAGAAGAGAACAGTTTTTCATATCAGAGAAATCAGTCAAAAATTGATGCAGAAGCAGTATTGGATGGTTTATATATTATAATTAGTACATCTTTGGATGAAGAAACTTTATCTGCTACGGATACGGTAAAAGCCGAGAAAAATCTCTCACAAGTAGAACAAGCTTTCCGTAGTTATAAAACTGTTTATTTAAAAGTTCGTCCAATTTACGACTATACAGCCGAACGTGTAAAAGCCCATATCTATGTATGTTGTCTTATTATGATGTAGAATGGCATATGTGAGAACTTTTAGCTCCAATACTTTTTGATGAAGATGATTGGGAAGCAGCAGCGAGAAAAGAGTCTGTTGTATCTCCTGCCAAAAAGAGCGAAAAAGCTAAAAATAAAGCGAACAAAAAGCGTACCTCAGAGAATTTGCCCGTTCATCGCTTCCAAACTTTATTGGATGATTTAGCTACAATTGTTAAAAATAGAATTTCTACAACAATTGGTAGTAAA
>CBZS010000089.1 GCA_000613065.1 Richelia intracellularis
AATCCATCATTAACTTTACTCCTGTTCTGCTGAACTATGACTCTCTATAGATACAGAGAGGCTTCCATGATTTTCGTGCCGTCTTGACTGTTGTTAATGAAATCTAAAGTCAAGATACAATTTTGTCTATTTTGTCAAGCATTAGTATATATAAGTAAATAAAATTAATATTTAGTACTTCTAAAAATGCTTATCGTTGTAGAATGTGATTTAGAAATATTAAGCGCATATGAGTATAAAATGAAGATACAATTCATACAAAATGGCAAGTAAATTAAATAAAAGTAAACATGGATGCAATGCAATTTTTCCAGTTGAGTGCTGGAAGATGGAAATCTTCCCGGACAACCCACCATCTAGCTTTTAAACGTTCCGAGTTAGGGGAATTAGATATTCTTGTGGAGACTTTGGATGCAGACGATCCAGAAATTATTGCTTTGTGTCAAATGCATGAAATTGACCCTAGTTTGTCCATTGGGGGTTCTCGGGTGCGTTGGTTAGGAACTATGGCTTGGGATCGCGAAGATGAGGAAAACCATGAAGGTAAAACCGCGTTTGCGATCGTTCCCGAAGCTAACAATCCTAGGAAAGGAAGATTATTAAGGGAACGTGGCTATGCAGAAATTGTTCCTGTTGTTGGTCTGTTTCACATGGATGAGGAAGATGGATTGGTGCTGACAACAGAATATGAAACCATGAGTTCCATTGAGAGATTTTGGTTTCCTAGTCCTAATTTGCGATTAAGAACCAGTACAGTGAAAAGATTTGGTGGGTTTAACACAGCGTCTTTCTGTGCAGAAAGTAGGGTGGAAGAGGCATCTGTTGATAATACCCCTGAATCAACAGCAGAAGTTTCCTCCCAAAAACCGTTATATTCTGTACTGGGTTGGTGAACTAATTGGTAAATACTTGGACATGTACTGGTGCTTGCATTAGTGGGTTAGAGTACTTGCATTGGGTACAACAATTTGCCTTAGAGCCAAAAATGGTAGATGTGATGGATAATGTCCGCGTTCGCATTCCCATTTGTACTTGGATTGGTGAAAATATTGATACAGTGAATGCAGAGTTAAACTCTTATTTGCAAGCATGTCATGAATGTTTCTATTCCCATGAGCGCAAGCAGATCCAGATATTTGCCGTACCTTTGGCTGAATTCTTGGGAATTGATGGGTTCTGTAACATTTTAAATGACCCTATCACCATTTTGATAGATGTTGGTCGCACAGCGCGAGAAGATTGGTTAAGTATAGTAGTACATGAATATGCCCATGCCCATCTTGCTGAATTTGGGCATAATCATAACTTTGCCGAAGTTTTATCGCATTTATGTTTGGGATTGGGATTGGATCTGCCAAATTGGGAGCCAGATAAAGAATATGAGTTACGTTGCTGGCCTAATTGTAAGCTTAATGTAGATCCATTAGGATTTTGGCGCGGTCAATAAATTTCGGATTGTTCTAGTGAAATCTAGAATGTATTGTGCACTCTACTAAAAAATAGCTCCAATTTTTACATGACAACAAAACTACTCAAAGTCTTACAAAATCAAGAAGTTTCAGATTAAGACAATTATCATTATCTACATAAAAATAAATAGGGTGCGACTCTTTTGCTAGTACGGAGTGTGATATAAGAATAATAAATGACAAGTCAACCACAGTAGTATTGACAGCCAAAAATGTACTTGATGGAATTGGCTTGTAAAAAGTGAAAAAACAGGAACAGTTCCACTCCCTATGCAAGGATCTACATCAAATCAAGGTATGTTTTGGTCACAAGCACGAGAACTATTTGAACAGATAGTTAGTTGGTTAGACTCAGACAGCATTTGTGGGTTAGAACACTCCCAGATAGAGAGTAAGTTACTTGAGAATCGATAGGAACTATTGAGACGGTTGTTACAAACAAAGATATTTTCATAAACGCAGTCAAGATGAAATAGAGGGAGAGTGTGCAGGCACAGACTCAGTAAACAGAACACACAAGAAAAAATTGTCGCGGAAATTGACCACATTATTTGGCACAGTAATCGCCAATAGAATCGGTTATGGAGGAAGAAAGATTAATACGCTATTTCCTTTCGATGGGGAGTTTAATCTACCAGCACAGCAATATTCTCATGGACTAAGACAGGGATATTATCCATGTGATTGAGTATTTGTGGAAAGCTGCATTTGTCTTTTATTCTCAGACTTCAACACAGGCAGAAGCTAGGGAGAGCAAAGGTTTACAGCTTATCCTTGAAGGTAAATCAAGTTCTGTTGCCCCAGGTATGGGCCGGAGTGCTACTTTACCCAAACTCACCCCCCAACAACGTAAACCCGTGGATACCTGTGCTAGATATTTACTTAACAATGCCAAATACCTCAAATATGACGATTACTTAAAACCTGGATTCCCCATGGCCACGGGGGTGATTGAGGGTGCTTGTCGCCACCTGATGAAAGACAGGATGGATATCACTGGGGCTAGATGGACTATGAGGGGTGCTGAGGCTGTTTTACTCCTGGGTTCTTTATACATCAGTGGCGATTGGCATGAGTATTGGCAGTTTCATCTACAACAAGAACATAAACCCAATCACCTAGCTTTGTACTCTAGTGGTATTCCTTTGCTCAAGCAAGTTCTCAAAGCTCGTTGTTCTACTACCCCTCCACCTCTTCCAATACCTGTCTCAGTTCCACTCCTCGTCTTATTAAAAGAGTCGCACCCAAATAAATAGGTAGGGCACCTCGAAACATTGAGCAAGTAGCTCGCGAGATGAGAGTATAGGGAGAGCAGAAGCTGCGGTTGAATCGCCATGGGGAAAAAAAGTCGGGGAACTTGAACAGCGAT
>CBZS010000090.1 GCA_000613065.1 Richelia intracellularis
CTAACTTCATCAACAGGGTCTTCTTGCTTTCTAACTTCTGGTCTCGCTGTTCAAGTTCCCCGACTTTTTTTTTCCCATGGCAATTCAACCCCAGCTTTTGCTCTCCCTATACTCTCATCTCGCTAGCTACTTGCTCAATTTTTCGAGGTGCCGAATTTATATTGAATTCTGAAATATATATCATTAATGAGCCTTAAATTGGAAGCAATTCAATGTGTGAACTATCATAGAAACATCTCTGAGAATCTAAAAGTAAATATACTTATTCCATCGGAACTCAAAAATTAGTATGTTCATCACTTTGGTCAATTTGTTTTGTTCAATTAAGTACCAAAGTATTATAATTATGTTAAGTTAAAACATGTAAAATAAACTTAATAGAAGCACTAAAAATACTCGTATTTTTTAGGGTTAAATTTTTTAGATAATTTCAGTCGATTGATTTAGGATTATCGTGAAAAAGTATGGAATCTCCGGAAACTCAACGGGATGTTAAAGATAATCTGCCACAACCTCCACTACAAGCAACCGCAAAAAGGCAACGATGTCTACAGTTTTTGTTCACCTTACTTTTTATCGGTGGGTGTATGGGAATCTGGCGTATATTTACCCCAGAGAGTCCCCAAGTGGCTGCTAACATTCAAATGCCACCAAAAAAGGTCAAGGTATCACCAGTAGAGCTAGGAAATATTGAAGATACCTCTGAACTCATGGGAAGGATAGAGTCTCGTCGTTCTGTGATCCTACAAGCAAGAATACAGGGTCAAGTGACTAGAATTCTCGTCAAGTCTGGAGACAGAGTCAAACAGGGACAGGCAATGATCCAAGTAGATTCTAGGGAGCAGCAAGCATCGTTAAATAGTGTGAGTGCATCTGCTGATGCTGCGCTTTCGCAATTAGCAAATAGCCAAGCTACCTTAAAATCTTTACAGGCAGATAGTTTATCCAATATTGCTGATGTCAAGTTTAATGAACAAGAATATCAGAGGTATGCTGACTTAGCAGAAGAGGGAGCAGTTTCCCAACAAACTAAAGATATATATGGTAATAGGTTAGCGAATGCCAAGGCCAAATTAGGGGCAATTGAAGCCAGAATTCAAGCTCAGCAAGCAGCTGTTTCCCAGGCTAAAAAAGCACTGCAGCAAACTAAAGCCAATATTCAGGAGCAAAAAGTTCAACTTCAGTACTACAGGATTACAGCACCCTTTAGAGGTATTGTTGGAGATATTCTTGTGAAAGAAGGCGATTTTGTCAACACTACCTCTCCCCTAGCTAACATTACCCAAAATAAAGCTTTAGAAGTGGAAATTTATGTACCGATAGAAAAACAACGGAAATTGAGGAGAGGAATACCTGTAGAAATTATGGATGCCCAGGGTCGCCTGATGGCAAAGACTAAAGTTTATTTTATTGCTCAGAATGCTAGTAATGAGACTCAATCAATACTGATTAAGGCCTTGTTGAGCAACTCTCAAAATAACTTGCGGACAGACCAAAGCGTTCGTGCTAGGCTAATTTGGAGTCAACATCCAGGGGTTTTAGTACCGACTTTTGCTGTATCTCGTATTGCTGGAGAAAATTTTGTTTATGTCGCAGAAACCGGCAAATCTGACAATGGTACTACAGGAGTGAACGTTAAACAAAAGCGGGTTAAGTTAGGCAACATTACAGGCAATAGTTATCAAATTTTATCTGGTTTAGAACCAGGAGACAAAATCGTGGTTTCTGGAATCATGAATCTGAGAGATGGCGATCGTATTTTGCCAGAATAGCTGCTAGTTTTTAGTTGAAACTCTTTCTCCTTGCTCCCTTCTTCCCCGATTACTGAGCGTAGTCGAAGTGCTGCTCTTCCTGCTCACACTCTCCACACCTTATGTTTGTTAATTTCTTCATCCGGCGACCTGTATTTACTGGCGTTTGCGCCATCATCATTTTCCTGGTAGGAGCAATTAGTATTCCCACCCTACCAACTGCTCAATACCCGCAGATTACCCCTGTACAAGTTAATGTGACTGCTAATTATATTGGTGCAAACGCAGAGGTAGTCGAAAATACCGTCACCAATATTTTGGAGCGACAAATTAACGGTGTGGAAGGTATGAGATACATCACTTCCAGTAGTAGCAACAGTGGTACTAGTCATATTAGTGTCATATTCGATTCCAAACGCAATCCTGATATTGCTGCTGTGGATGTACAAAATCGGGTATCTCTGGCGAAACCACAGTTACCAGAGCCTGTTCAACGCACGGGTGTAACTGTCAGTAAGGAGTCTAACAACATGCTTTTGGGTATGGGGTTATACAGTGAGAATCAAGAATATGACAGTATATTCTTAAGCAATTATGCTGACCTATATCTAGTTGATGCTCTGAACAGAATAAAGGGTGTGAGTCGGGCACAAATTTTTGGGGAACGCCGTTATGCCATGCGTTTGTGGCTTGACCCCAATCGCCTCGCTAACCGCAATCTCACCCCAGATGATGTGGTGCATGCCTTAAACGAGCAGAATATCCAGGTAGGAGTGGGAACTATTGGTCAACAACCAGCCCCACCCAATCAGATGTTTCAAATTGATTTACAGGCTCGTAGTCGGCTTAAGGATGCATCAGAGTTTAGCGAAATTGTCCTGAAAACTGCTGAGAATGGGAACTTGATTAAGCTCAAAGATGTGGGAAGGGCAGAATTTGGAGCAGAAAATTACAGTTCCTTCCTGCGATTTAAGGGTAACGATGGGGTTGGTATTGTTATTTATACTACACCCGACAGTAATATTTTAGAGGTTGCCAACCAGGTAAAGGGGGAAATGGCAGAGTTAGCCGCTAGTTTTCCTCCAGGGATGAAATATCAAGTAGCCTGGGACACTAGCATGTTTGTGGAAGAGTCCTTATCTGAGGTGGTAAAAACCTTAATGCTAGCGATCGCGTTGGTAGTGTTGGTGATTTTCATCTTCCTCCAAGATTGGCGAACGGCCCTAATTCCCGTGTTGGTTATTCCCTCGGCGTTAGTGGGGACTTTTGCCTTTGTAAAAGTCTTTGGCTTTTCTATCAATACCCTGACCCTATTCGGCTTGATATTAGCTACGGGGATGGTGGTGGATGATGCGATCGTGGTCGTAGAAAATATATCTCGCCTGATTCAAGAAGGGAATAGTTCACCCCGTGAAGCCGCTTCCCTGGCAATGAGGGAGTTGACCGGGGCAGTAATTGCTACATCCTTGGTACTAATGGCAGTGTTTGTTCCCGTTGCCTTTTTCCCTGGGACTACGGGGAAAATTTACCGTCAATTCGCCTTAACAATAGCCTTCTCTATTACTATTTCCACCTTTTTAGCCCTTTCTCTCACCCCTGCTTTATCTGCTTTATTATTGCGCTTCAAAGCCGAACCAAGAGGTGCTCTGGGTTGGTTCTTTAGCAAGATGAACTGGTGCTTAGATGCCCTGGGTTCTGGATACAAGCGTTCACTCTACTTACTAGTTCGCAATCAAAGCATTGTTTTAGGTTTATTCGTCGTATCTTTAGGGGCAACAGGATGGCTTTACTTGCAAGTTCCTGGATCTTTTTTTCCAGAGGAAGACCAAGGTTACTTTATTACACTAATTGACGCTCCAGATGGGGTTTCCCTAACTTATACCAGTAACGTTATGCGTCAGGTGGAAGAGGAAATTCTCAAATTTCCCCAGGTATCAGGAACCTTTGCCATCGGAGGGTTTAGCTTCAGTGGAAATAGCTCCAATACTGGTGTAATTTTTTCAACCCTCAAACCCTGGTTAGAGCGTCGAGGTGCAGGTAATTCGGCTGCAGAAATAATTAATCAACTGCGGGGTAAATTCTTTAACATTACTGAAGCCAGGATACTTCCAGTAAATCCTCCATCTATTCCGGGTTTGGGCAATTTTGGAGGATTTCAATTCCAGCTCCAGGATCGAAGAAATAGTGGCTTAGATACCATGTTGCAGGTGATGGGACAGCTACTAGGAAGAGCAAATCAAACACCAGGATTACAAGCAGTATTTACCACTTTTGGTGCTAACACACCCCAGTTATCAATAGAAGTCGATCGCAACCAAGCCAAGACATTAGAGGTTGATATTGATGATATTTTTCAAACCTTGCAAACTTATCTCGGTTCCACATATGTCAACGATTTCAACTTTGAACAGCGCAGCTACCGAGTATATGTTCAAGCAGATGCACAGTATCGTTCTCATCCTGATGATATTGGTAAATTATACGTCCGTTCCCAAAGCGATCGCATGATTCCTCTAAGTAATTTAGTTAAAATTACTCCCTCTACTGGAGCCCAAACCATCAATCACTATAACCTGTTCCGTTCCATTCTAATCAACGGTTCTGCTGCCCCTGGTAGTAGTTCTGGGGAAACCATGAAAGCAATGGAAAAGGTAGCCCAAGAAGTTCTACCCGCTAGCTTTGGTTATGAATGGTCTGGGATCTCTGCAGAAGAACGAACCTCTGGGGGACAAGCACCCATTATCTTTGGCTTAGGACTGTTATTTGTGTTTTTAGTGCTAGCGGCTCAGTATGAGAACTATTTTGATCCCTTAACGATCTTACTTTCCGTTCCCTTAGCAATTTTAGGAGCATTAATGGCACAGTCATTACGGGGATTCAGCAATGATGTATTCTGTCAAGTCGGTTTAGTTGTGTTGATTGGTTTGGCAAGTAAAAACGCCATCTTGATTGTGGAATTTGCCAATAAATTAAGAGAAGAAGGTTTGCCCATTGCTAAAGCCGTAGTGGAAGCAGCCCAGGAAAGATTGAGACCAATTTTAATGACAGCAATTTCCACCCTCTTGGGAATTTTCCCGTTAGTCATTGCCACTGGCGCAGGTTCTGGTAGTCGTCAATCCCTAGGTACAGCAGTCTTCGGTGGTATGTTTTTTGCCACCTTCTTAAGTTTATTTGTTGTCCCTGTATTGTACATTGCGACCGCTAATCTCCGGGAAATTATTGGCGGTAAAAAATCCCATTTGAACAATTGAGAAACATTGCTTTGCTATTGTCTCTCATCACTATGAGTCTCTAACCAAGCTTGCAAATTAGTCATGCTAGTAAAATCAAGCAATGCTTCTTCTAAACTTTCCAAACTCTTAATTTCATTATGGTGTGACTTGATGGTTGAAGTGTTTCCTGTTGAGTCCTCATAACAAACAATAATCCCACCCCTAAATCCAGAAACGTTCATTAATTAATGTAAGCTTATTTACCTAGCAAGTCCGATTGCTAAGAATTAATCTCCATTTTTTGACTTTTAACTTAACCACCTAGCTGCATCTTTCGCATGGTAAGTCAAAATCAAATCTTCACCAGCACGCTTAAAACTAGTTAAAGTTTCCAGTACAACCCGTTGCTCATCAATCTATCCA
>CBZS010000091.1 GCA_000613065.1 Richelia intracellularis
AAAGGAATGAGATGTTAAAAAGTATGTTTACGTAACAAGTATTTTAAAGGTTTATTCAAGTTATATTTTTAACGGAGAGGACATGATAAGCAACAGATGTATCAAAAAGGTACAGGTGGAAATGTCTTTCTCTTTACCATGGTCTTGCCTTAACCTAGACTAGGTCGTAATCCTCCGTTAAAAGATTGTTGATATATTGTAAGTATTAAATTTTAGGCGTTGCATAATTGCGAGATGAATTAGCGTTTGAAACCATTGAAAAATCCTTGAATATTTAGTAATATCATCCCTTTATTCAGCAACGCCAAATTTTACATATAAATATAATCTATATAATCCGTGCATCTAACAACGCCAAATTCCTGAATTTAATAGTGATCGATGAGAAAACAACAACCAAAAGTAATTTTTTTAGATGCGGTGGGTACTATCTTTGGTGTTAAAGACAGTGTAGGGAAAGTATATAGTCAAATAGCCAGAGAGTTTAGGGTGGAAGTCGCCGCTAATATTATCGATCGCAACTTTTTTTTCATGCTTTAAAGCATCCCCAGCACCAACATCAGGGAATGTTGAACAGCAAGATATCCCTCAATGGGAATTTCAATGGTGGTACAACATTTCTCATCAAACTTTTGAAAAAGCAGGAGTAGTTGGCGAGTTTTCTGACTTTTCTGCTTTTTTGAGTGAACTTTATATCCACTTTGGCACAGCAGAACCTTGCTTTGTATATGCTGATGTAGTCTCATCTTAAAAAAAATGGCAAAAGATGGGCATTGAATTGGGTATTGTTTCTAACTTTGACTCCCGGATATATTCAGTATTACAGGGCTTAGAGCTGAAAGGTTTTTTAGCTCCGTCACTATTGCTACTCAGGTGGGTATAGGCAAACCCGATGGAAAAATTTTCGTGATCGCTTAAAAAAACATAACTGTTCCCCGAATAAAGGATGGCACATCGGTGATAGTATCAGTGAAGACTATTAAGCTGCAAATCAGGCTGGTTTAAGAGGAATTTGGATTAATCGTCAGCAAAAAGAGAAAAAGGATTGAAGGAAATGAGCAAACCAAAATACCTGGGAATATTAAGGTTATTCTGGAGTGCTGCGATCGCATCAGAAATGGAGTATCGTCTCAACTTCCTTTTAGCTAGCCTCAGCAGTTTGGGTAATCTTGCTGGCAGTATTTTCGGCTTATTCCTATTTTATGGCAAAGGTTACACGTTTTCCGGTTGGTCGTGGTCAGACGCTTTAATTGTCGTAGGTATTTTCACCCTTTTACAGGGATTTTCCGCAGTTTTCCTGGTTCCTAACCTCAATAGCATTGTCCGCAATGTACAGGAAGGAACTCTAGACTTTGTGCTCTTAAAACCAATTCACAGCCAATTCTGGTTGTCCTGTCATACTC
>CBZS010000092.1 GCA_000613065.1 Richelia intracellularis
GAATTGGACTTGAGTTTAAACTTGCCATGGCTGCGGGGAGAAGTATTATCCAATTCTTAATCCTGGGGTATGTCCTTGACTTCATATTGGCACTGAACAACATTTGGGCAGTTGTGGCGATTTTAACAGTAATGTTAACAATATCTGCAATTGTCACCCGCAATGGCATCAGTAAACAAATACCCTTGCTTTTGCCCCTACTCTGGGCATCAATGTTTGTTAGTACTGTTGGGGTACTGGTCTACGTCAATTTTATGAT
>CBZS010000093.1 GCA_000613065.1 Richelia intracellularis
TTCCACAAACGGATGATATCTTCAACAAGATCAAAGAATTTAAGCCGCAATCAACAAACAAGCCTCAAAGTCAAACCAGTAAGCATGGATTGCAAAGCTACGGTTAATATCGGGGGTTATTCTCGTGGTGGAAAAACCAGGGATTTTATTGTTGATACTCTAATTCAATGGTGGAAGACAATGACACCAGAACAAAAGCAGGATACCGAACTGATACAAATTAAAGTTGATAATGGTCTGGAAAGTAGTGGAGTAAGAACTCAATGTTTAAAAAGGATGGTTGAGTTTGTTGATCTCCTAAATATACCAATTCAATTGCTTTATTATCCTCCTTACCATAGTAAATACAATCCCATAGAACGTTGTTGGGGTATTCTTGACCAGCATTGGAATGGGGGGGGGGGCGAAGCTTGTTGACATTGAAGTCATGCTTTCCTGGGCTTCGAGTATGACTTGGAAAGGCTTATATCCTATCTTGAGTTTAAGTAAAACTGTTTACCAAAAAGGGATTTGTCTAACAAATAAAGCTATGAAACAAGTGGAGTCTAGATTACAGCGAAATCCACTGTTGCCCAAATCGGATATCTTGATGCAACCGCTTTATCTGGTAATTTCTTTTTCAAAAATTACTTTAGGATTTTTATGGTGTTTTACAAGAACATTTATCTGTTCACCTTCCGGTGGAAAACGATTTAATGTTTTAGGAGCAGTTAATGCAGTTAGTACCCACATTCCGCAGGTGCGATCGCAAAATGTTGTATTTTTGAAATATGAGTTTTTCATAATTACAAATCAAAGTACAATATAAATTAAAAGACATCGATCACTTAGGCATAGTGGCAGGGATTACAATCGGGCACGTCGAAAAATTGAGCAAGTACCTCGCGAGATGAGAGTATAGGAAGAGCAGAAGCTGGGGTTGAATCGCCATGGAAGCAAAAAAAGTCGGAGAACTTGAACAGCGATACCAAAAGTTAGAAAGCAAGAAGACCCTGTTGATGAAGTTAGACGAGACGGTGCCGTGATCAGAATTTCGTCCGATTTTAGAACAAGTGCATGACAAGACCAGAAAAAATAATGCTGGGCGAAAGGCCATAGATGCAATAGTCATGTTCAAAATGCTTGTACTGCAACAACTGTACAACATAAGTGATGAAGAACTGGAGTAGCAGGTCAATAACCGACTATCGTTCATGAGATTTTTGAGCTTGGGACTACCAGAAGCAGTACCAGATGCAACTACAGTTTGGTTATTTCGGCAGCAGTTGAAGCACCAGGGTCTTATTGAAGAACTGTTTGAGCAAGTTGATAAGGACCTGAGAGATCAAGGCTACCAAGCTAAGGGAGGTCAAATAGTAGATGCCACACTGATTCGAGTTACCAAGCAGCATAATACTAAGGAAGAGAAACAAAAACTTGCCCAAGGAGAAATTCCCGAAGGTTGGCAGCAAAAGCCTCATCCCTTGTCCCAGAAGGATACCGATGGTCCCTGGACAAAAAAGGGGGTTGCTGAATCAGGGGATGAATTAGCGTTTGAAACCATTGAGAAATCGTTGAGAATTTAGTGAAATCATCCCCTGATTCAGCAACCCCCAAAAAAGAACAAAAAAGAATGGTCAGAGTTACTTTGCTTATAAAAACCACATCAGTATCAATGTGGAGTAGTGTTTTATTCGTCGCTATCAAGTAACGGATGCCTCAGTGCATGATTCCCAAGTGTTAGGGGCACTGTTGGATGAGCAAAACCAGGGAGAAGACGTTTGGGCAGATAGTGCCGATCGTAGTGAATCTATTGAATGGATTCTACAGATTTTAGAATACCTCAGTCACATTCATGAACGAGCCAACCGCAATCATCCATTGACTGCAAAACACAAAGAAGACAATCGAGAGCGTTCTCAAGTCAGAGGTAAGGTCGAACACGTTTTTGGTCACTGGGTTAATGAAATGGGAGGCAAGTTAATGGGTTCCATTGGTAAGCAGTCAGTCAAGGCGACTATTGGAGTGAAGAATTTAGTCTACAGCTTC
>CBZS010000094.1 GCA_000613065.1 Richelia intracellularis
CCCAATTTGCCATTGTTTGTGGAAATCTGCCATAAGTGTTCCAAACATGGCAGAATCGACTTCATTACCATTTGCAACTCTTAAATATAAAGGAATATCTCCATCACCACTCCACATCAAGTCAAGGATAAATTGTTTCAAATCTGGTCGGTGGTGTCTAGAATAACCATATGTAATTGTAATTAATCCTGATTGTGCTGATGCTTCATCATCAGTACCAGTTCCATAATCCCCATGTACATGAAATCAACTTGAATCCAAGTGGAAGCTGTCCATTTTCACTCCAAA
>CBZS010000095.1 GCA_000613065.1 Richelia intracellularis
TTTTTTACTGATCAACATTACGTCTTACTTTCATTGGTAAATTCTTTCTTATAAATCACCTGAACTTCTTTAATACTTAAATCTCTATTTTTGTGCGCCACGAATGTCCTAGCGACTGGGGACGATTTGCTGGCCTAGGGAAGTGCCAGGTGGGGGTATGAGTGTTTATTGGGCTTACTCAAGGTCTTGATGCCCCTACCTGGCAGCAGCGAATCTAGGGAAGCGTTCCCCAGTTGCGTCAACTTTTTTTGGCCATGCCCCTTCAGTAACCCCCCAAAGGGCCTTGGCGTTCGCACTTGACAATCAAGATATACTTTATAATTATGTACAAAAATCTGTAATTTTCACTACAAAATTAGATGCGCTTACTTTGCCTTTGGAAGGTTAAA
The DNA here is from genome assembly GCA_000613065.1 of Richelia intracellularis. Classification (GTDB taxonomy): domain Bacteria; phylum Cyanobacteriota; class Cyanobacteriia; order Cyanobacteriales; family Nostocaceae; genus Richelia; species Richelia intracellularis_B. Next base: position 390 of record CBZS010000095.1, read on the forward strand.
GCTTAAAGCTCTGTTTAGTACATATGCTCCGGGGGAACTTCAGTATAAAAGGTTATACCAGTTGGAAAAAAGAATGTAACGGTTAGATTAATAGGGGCTTTGCAATGCTAAACCCCTATTAATTATGTGTTCCAGCAGTGTGTCGCTTGAGACTCAGCATTCCGCATTGAGCAATTATGAAATTGTGGTAATGGATGATGGTTATGAGAATAAGTACATGGACAAAAATATTTACAGTCATTGCTTTCGCGTAGCATGTCGGGAGAACTTACGTAATTAAATGAAGCGTAGACAGGAAGTGGCTTGTCGAAGAGTAGCAATCCTAGCTCTTGTGATTTCGTCATTTCGCTTCGCTTCATGCCTATTTCAGAGGAGCTGCCTTAAGGCAATGACATTATGTAATTAATTCTGTGCAACTACTTATGCCCTGCGACTGTTGATATTACTGGCATCTAACCTTTAGCTTCAAGGCAATGGCCAGCTTTATTGATAAGGTAATTCAACGTGGGCGGATGGAAGGTAATAACTTGGTTACACCGTTTATGATGGGGGGTTCTGTCTTTATTTAAAAGGGTTGTAAAATGAAAAAATAGTGGCTCCTTTATAGCAGTGGTTAATTGATGCTGGAAAACCTCAGTTAGCCTTGGAAATTGATCGGATTTTCCTCAGTTGCGACAAGGTTAAGGGAGTGTATGAAGCCTATGGGGAAACACTAACATGAAGTGATAATATGACCACACTGTTCGCTCCTAGGAATATTGTATGGATAAGCCTGTCATCGTCACCATTGATGACGGCCCTGCTGTACTTACAGCCATTGCCAGGGACTTGCGGAAAAAATATGGCGATCGCTTTCGTGTTGTTCGGGCAGACTCCGGTGCAACAGCTTTGAAAGCTTTACAACAGTCGAAATTGCCGGGAGATACAGTAGCCCTGTTTCTGGCGGTTCAACCTATGCCAGGAATGAGTGGGGTAGAGTTTTTGCAACAAGCTAGAGTGATTTTCCTCAAGGCAAAGAGATCGCTTTTAACTGCTTACGCTGACACCAATGCTGCGAGCGATGCAATCAATAAAGCGCAATTAGACTACTGTTTACTTAAGCCTTGGAACCCACCAGAAGAAAAACTGTACCCAGTACTAGATGACCTTATACATGATTGGCAGGCTGACTTTAAGCTAGAGTTTCAGGGAGTAAAAGTAATTGGGTGCGACTCTTTTAGGAACACTGGGAGTGGAACTTAGACAGGTATTGGAAGAGGTGGAGGGGTAATAGAACAACGAGCTTTGAGAACTTGCTTCATCAAAGGAATACCACTAGAGTACAAAGCCAGGTGATTGCGTTTATGTTCTTGTTGTAGATGAAACTGCCAATACTCATCCCAATCGCCACTGATGTATAAAGAACCCAGCCGTAAAACAGCCTCAGCACCCCTCATGGTCCATCTAGCCCCAGTGATATCCATCCTGTCTTTTATCAGGTGGCGACAAGCACCCTCAATCACCCCCGTGGCGATGGGCAATCCAGCTTTTAAGTAATCATTATATTTGAGGTATTTGGCATTGTTAAGTAAATATCTAGCACAGGTATCCACGGGTTTACGTTCTTGGGGGGTGAGTTTGCGTAAAGTCGCACTCCGGCGCATACCTGCGGCAAACTGAACTTGATTTACCTTCAAGGATAAGCTGTAAACGTTTGCTCACCCAAAGCTTCTGCCTGTGTTGAAGTCTGAGAAT
>CBZS010000096.1 GCA_000613065.1 Richelia intracellularis
TGCAACTTTCTTCGCTCTTTGTTCCTGAATTGTTCCCAATTGCACCCCAACAGTTTTCCCTGTCAAATCTTCTAACTGCTTGATATCAGTGCTTTTCTCAACAACTATGGTATTTTGACCTTGATGATAAATAATTGAGAAATCTACATTTTTCTGACGCTTTGGGGTAGGATTCATGCTCGCCATGGCAAAATCTGCCCTATTTGCCTGTAATGCAGGAATTAAACCGCTAAAATCTGATTCCGTCACCTGTAAATTTAACTTTAATTCTTTGGCAATGTAAGCAGCAATATCTATATCAAATCCCACAATTTTCCTTTCCCGGTTTTGAGTGTCGTAATACTCATAAGGCGGATAATCTGGAGAAGTAATCATTGTCAAGGTTTCTTTTCCACCAGGTAGTGAAGCTTGTAGGGGTTCTTGATGAAAAATAGTAACACTTAAGCACAATACAGTACCTAAAAGCATGTATGTGACCCATGCTTTATGTTGTTTGAGGATTTTAGTAACTAGTAGATACACTGAGACTTTTCCAGATTTTTCGGGAACTCTATAAATGTAGCTCTTAATTATCGAAATTACTAAGAGAGAGCCTTGAAAAAAAATATCAGAAAAATCTACCGTAATTCCATTAGACTAGCTACTATTTATTTACTCAAACAATCTATCTTAAGCTAAATATATTAGCAATTTCATTCGAAATCTAAATTATACACTTAATGGATTGATTATCCTATTAGTAATTGGTACTGCTATCTTTGAGAATAAATGTTTTTTAAAAATAAATAAATGTTGCTAGATCAAGAGCTAATTGCAGATTTTATCAAATGTTCTCTAAATAGAAGGGAAGTTTTACTATCAAATTATATGTTAAGAGCTGAAACAGCTTATGATACTAATCAGTTAATTGCTAAAAAAGAAGGAATAATTATGAAAGCAGAGCGGGGAAATATCAACCCCATCTTTTATGTTAAGGGTAATTCATCTTATTGGCAATTAGTTAATGAAACTCTAGCTAATTATAGCTTTATACTTTCAGGAGAAAAAGATAAGCTTGAATTTTATCCATTCCATTATTATCAAATTCCTAAGGGATACAAACTTATGTGTACTAGATCTGTAGTCCTATGGCAAATGTGGTGGAAATACAAAAAGCATATTAGGTCTAGAGCAATTCCCTTAGAATTCTTAATTAGAAATAGAAATGTATGGTATCCAGTTAGGGACTTAATTATTAGTCAAGGATTTATATATATTAGAACATTAGGAACTGAGTTGGATATTACTCAAGATGATTGGATCACCTGGCTCAGAAAAATAGATGCAAATTAATTGGGAGCGACTCTTTTGGTAGTACGGATTATGATATAAGAATAATAAATGACAAGTCAACCAGAATAGTATTGACAGCCAAAAATGTACTTGATGGAATTGGCTTGTAAAAAGTGAAAAAACAAGAACAGTTCCACACCCTATGCAAGGATCTACATCCAATCAAGGTATGTTTTGGTCACAAGCACGAGAACTATTTGAACAGATAGTTAGTTGGTTAGACTCAGACAGCATTTGTGGGTTAGAACACTGCCAGATAGAGAGTAAGTTACTTGAGAATGGATACGAACTATTGAGACGGTTGTTACAAATAAAGATATTTTGATAAACGTAGTCAAGATGAAATAGAGGGAGAGTGTCCAGGCACCTAAGTACAGGACAAAAAATTCAGAGACTGGCGAAATAGTTGAGGTTGAGCATCTAAATAAAATAAGGCACGACGCAAAAAATCTAAACTCTGGCGAAAAATACTAATGGGGGGACGACCATGTTTTTTAAGAGGTAATGTTTGTAAGGAATGCTGCCATTTACCAGTATGCAATGACCAAATAAGAGGGATAGTTTATAAGGCAATCATCTTGCTAAGGCGGTCTCGACAATAAATATGAGTAGCTTCAAGGTTAAAACCTCGGGATTTTAAGCAACCGAACAATGTTTCAATCTTCCATCTTTGGGCATAGTCAACTAAAGTTTGTTTTGGTTGTCTAGAGGTTATTAGGACTAAAAGTTTACCATCAACAAGACGAGTGGCAACTACAAATGCCCAAATACCAGGGATACCTCGAGGTTTTGATAAAATTTGAATCTCTCCCACTTGTAAATTGCTGAACACCACTTTAGGAGAAAGTGAACTTTGACCATCATACAAATGGTCACACTCACGAATACGAATACAAAAAGGAATAGATTTCTCAACTAAGTAACTCAACCAGTCTTTCCCAATAAATTATGGCGTTGCATAATAGAGGGATGAATTGAGGTGTTCTACTGTGCATTGTCCATACTGCAATTCTACGAGGATTAGAAAAAATTAGAAACGTCGAGGTAAACAAAATCACATTTGTGTAAATTGAGAACGCCAATTTATAGATATCTAGAATCCAGCAAAAGGATACTCAAATGAGATCAAACAAGAATGCTTAAGAGCATAGGTTAATGGCTCGGGATTTAGGGCTATTGAACGCCAAAAAGGAGTTGATCACAGAACCATAATTAGTTGGGTAAAACAAGTTGGTGAAAAATTGCCAGATGCACCATCAATATAGGATATCCCAGAAGTTGGAGAACTGGAAGAATTAGAAACTTTCGTCGGTTCAAAAAAAAACAAAATTTTGTTGTGGACAGCAGTAGACCATTTCCGCCAAGGAATTTTAGCTTGGATACTGGGAGACCATAGTGCAGAAACCTTTCAACCTTTGTGGGATATTGTCTACCTCTGGAAGTGCTATTTTTCTGTCACAGATGGATAGAAAGTTTACGCCAGTTTTGTTGAACCAGGAGACCATATTATTAGCAAAACAGATATGACCAGAGTAGAAGGGGAAATCACACGTTTACGTCATTATCTCGCATGTTTTCATCGAAAAACATTATGCTACTCTAAATCCGTAGATATGCTTCAGCACTCTATTCGATTGTTACTTCATTACTTTAAGTATAGAAAAATACCTGTATTTGGTTGATTCATCCCGCAAATATGCAACGCCCGTAAACCAGTGGATATCTGTGCTAGATATTTACTTAACAATGCCAAATACCTCAAATATGACGATTACTTAAAAGCTGGATTCCCCATCCCCACGGGGATGATTGAGGGTGCTTGTCGCCACTTGATTAAAGACAGGATGGATATCACTGGGGCTAGATGGACCATGAGGGGTGCTGAGGCTGTTTTACTCCTGGGTTCTTTATACATCAGTGGCGATTGGGATGAGTATTGGCAGTTTCATCTACAACAAGAACATAAACCCAATCACCTAGCTTTGTACTCTAGTGGTATTCCTTTGATCAAGCAAGTTCTCAAAGGTCGTTGTTCTACTACCCCTCCACCTCTTCCAATACCTGTCTAAGTTCCACTCCCCGTCTTACTAAAAGAGTCGCACCCAAATTAATTAAACAGGTTTACTGAAAAATATTTTGGAGGGGTGTAGAGAATAGGGAATGGGTAAAACTATAATACCCATATCATATAACCCTAATTTCTAGGCAATATAAGCTTCCGAGAGATAATCAGACCCTGCGGAAACAACTGCGATCGCACTTTCATAATCTAGGCGGGTAGGACCTAGTACTCCTACACTACCAGACATCGAACCACGATGATAGCTAGACGAGATTAAGGAACAAGAACGAATGGGTTCCAGTGGATTTTCTGCACCAATACGTATTGTCACTTTTGATTTTTTCGCATCTTCAATATCTGGCTCTTCACAAATTAATCGCCATAGTTGTTCCTGCTCCGATTCCAGCATTTCCATAATCGTTTGTACTTGCTGAATTTCGGCAAATTCTGGTTGGCGTAATACTTGTGAGACACCACTAATCAAAATTTGTGTACTGTTGGGAGTAGACTTGAGTTTTGTTAGTCCTGTCATAGTTTTGCTTAATAAGTCACTATAACGTTGAAACTCCTGATCTAATTGACTCCAATCTAACTTGGCTAATGCAAACAAATTCTGCCCCCGCAATTGGTCGTTGAGGAAATTAGAAACTATCGGTAATTCCCTATCAATTACCTCCAAATCATTCTCTGTATGTGAAGTTGCAGGAATATTTATCAGTGCAGAATGAGTTTCATAACTATCTGTCACCACGATTAACATTACCTTTCCAACTTCCACTTGTACTAACTGTAAATGTACTAGTATATCAGTACTGCAATGGGGCATGGTAATTAGGCTAATACAACCACTGAGGGTAGCTAAGATTTGTGCTGCTCCTTGCAGTAAAAAGTTCAACGCCTGATCTTTATGAGCAAAGCTCTGTTGTAGTAATTGTTCCGTCTGTTTTGTCAGAGTTGCTGATGGATTTATGAGTTGATCCACATAAATGCGATACCCAGAGTCAGAAGGAACTCTTCCAGCAGAAGTATGGGGTCGATACAGTAAGCCGGACTTTTCCAGCACGCCCATAATATTGCGAATTGTAGCTGAACTTACACCTAACTGATATTCATCAACAAGGGCTCTGGAACCAACAGGTTCTGCTGTGGCAATGTAGTGACGTACTGTTGCCCAAAGTATATGTTGTTGTCGATCTGTTAATTGTACTTGCATAGAGCAGATGTTACTGAAGCCAAATCTTATTAATTAAGTTTTGTGGCGTTGCTGCTTCACGGGATCATTTCACTAAATTATCAACGATTTCTCCGTGGTTTCAAACCCTAATTCATTCCGCACTTATGTTAC
>CBZS010000097.1 GCA_000613065.1 Richelia intracellularis
TTAATTGCTCAAACAGTTCTTCAATAAGACCCTGCTGCTTCAACTGCTGCCGAAATAACCAAACTGTAGTTGCATCTGGTACAGGTTCTGCTAGTCCCAACCCCAAAAATCTCATGAACGATAGTCGGTCATTGACCTGGTACTCCAGTTCTTCATCACTGATGTTATGTTGTACAGTTGTTGCAGCACAAGCATTTTGAACATGACTATTGCATCTATAGGCTTTCGCCCAGCATTATTTTTTCTGGGCTTGTCATGCACTTGTTCTAAAATCGGACGAAATTATGACCACGGCACCGTCTCGTCTAACTTCATCAACAGGGTCTTCTTGCTTTCTAACTTCTGGTATCGCTGTTCAAGTTCCCCGACTTTTTTTTCTTCCATGGCGATTCAACCCCAGCTTCTGCTCTCCCTATACTCTGATCTCGCGAGCTACTTGCTCAATTTTTCCAGGTGCCCAAATGTATGTGCGATATTATCGACCAATGGATCCCGTAAAGTAACGCAAAACGGAAGATAACGGGGTGCTAACCGGGAAAGGGCAGCTAATAGTTCTGTAGAAGCAGTTGCATCCACTAAATCGGTAATTACTACTACTAGGGATCTACGGCTTTGTTGTTTTACCACATAGGTAACTGCTCCTAAATAATCAGATTCTAAGAGTACTGGTTGAATAGCTGTAACGCGATCTATGAGGCTTGTTAAATGGTGTTCACCCTGATCTGGAGGAAGCCAAACATGCATTTGGCGATCAAATACACGCAAGCCAACGCGAACACCCCTTCTTAATCCAGTTAAAGCCAACGAGAGAGCAGCATTCAAACCCCAATCAAATCGCTGTAAGCCACCTACCCTAGCGGTCATCAATCTACCCCGTTCTAATAAAATTAGTAGGGTTTGTTCCTGTTCTGGTTCTAGTAGCCTAATTAGGGGAGGGGAATTAGTTGTGCCTACCCGACCAGCAGTAGCGTTCCAATCCACAAACCTTAAATCATCCCCCACTCGGTAGTTCCGCAATTCTGCAAATTCTGTACCAATAGCCACTTGGCGACGAAATTGAGGCATGGAACCAGAGGATTGCAAAGTTAAACGAATAGATAGCGATCGCAATCCTAGTAAGTCTGGATATACCCACACTTTTAAACTTTGAGGAACTTTGTAATCACCCCATGCTAATCCCCATTTACCCAGTTGCCTAACTTGAATATCTCCCCAAGAAAACTCTCCCCGTTTGGTTGGGTGAACTGTATAATCGAACTCCTGAGAAATATTTGGGGTTATATTAGTGATTAATACTGGTGTAGAGACATCAAAACTACTGGGGTAATGATCGCTAATTTTTAATCTGGTATTATAATTAGTCGAATCTATCCGCAATACTACTAGGTTATCCCGACCTACAGATAATCTTGGTAGTAACTCTCTGGTTACTTAAACTCGATTTTTTCGAGCTAAAAAACCATGAATCAACATTAATATCAGGACTACCAAATCAAATCCCAACGTTACCGTGATACTAGTGAGAATATTGAAGAAGTCAGCCGTTAGCATTGCGTTCGCAATTCCCAATATCAATCAAAAGTAAACCCGTATGACTGGAATCCTAAGATTTAGGAAAGTTTAGAATTACCCAGTATCACGATCTTATTTAATGATGGTAAGGCCCCACAGGAGATTATTCTCACAAAGAAGGTAATGAAAATAGATTTATTAACACGTACTAAATGGCAAAAGCCTGCAAAAGCAGGCTCAGTGATTAGAGATATAAAAGAATTAGCTAAATATTATTTGACTTTCTGCTTAATAAAGCTAACAACCTGAGCTAACTGCTTTTTCAAACCATCAATCTCTGCCTGCATCTTAACAATTTTTGCATTTAGGGCTTCGATATCAGCATAACTGGATTTGGAATCAGTACTTGCTATTACTGAATTTCCGTGGCTAACATTTTTAGTGACAGAGTCGTCTTGACGTGGGAGTTTTGCCTTAGCCATAGCTGACTTAATGGCATTAATTAATTGTTTTTGGTCGAAAGGTTTACCAAGAAACTCAAAATACTTAAAAGGTTCAGGTATTTTTTCGACAACTTCTTCCTTACGCCCAGACATAATTACCAAAGGAATTTTTTTCAATTCAGGTTGTGCCTGTATCTCTTGAAACACATCCCAACCATTCATCTTTGGTAGTAGGAAGTCTAACATAATTAGACTCAGTTTTTCTTTACGGATTAAATTTAATCCTTCCAGCCCATCTTTGGCTTCCAATACCTGAAAATTACCCGGAGGTAACATTTCCCGAACCTTCACCCGGACAACTGTAGTGTCATCAATAACTAGAATTTTGTTACTTGTCACGACTACTTGCTCTAACAGAAACTTTAGTGTTATTTGTAAGGCGTTACCGCCAATGTAATTTGATAGTGCTCCTACTATATCCAAAATTATCCGGAATTGGGGGATAGTATATTTTGGGATAAATTAATCAAAACATAAGTACTTGTTAAAAATTATACTACTAATAATACTGGTATCGAATGGAAAAATAAAAATAGCAAGACTTATATCATTCCACTAGTAGGGGAAAGAATTTAAGTTTATTCAGGAAAGAAAGTTTTTCAGGGTATTTGCTGCTACTTCTATAGAATCTCTCGATTGTAGGTAATTACAGTAGTAGGTGCTCAAGGGTAGCTTTTTGCCACTACTCAGAGATATGCTCATACGATAAACTCTGCTTCTGTGGTACGTCCACTCTACTTGCACATCTTGAATCTCTAATAGCGGATATCTAGTGGTTCTCGTGAATAAAAATAGCCAGTGTCGTTTTTTTGTCATGTAACCACTACTGCGATCAAATATACAAGTGGTTGCTTCACTCAGAACCAATATCATCAGAATACTACTAGCGATCGCTGACATCAATAACCATGCAAATAGAGTGTTATCTATTTTTAATTGGAAGGATGATTGATTTCTGGCGTTGCTGAATCAGGGGATGAATTAGGGTTTGAAACCATTGATAAATCGTTGAGAATTTAGTGAAATCATCCCCTGATTCAGCAACGCCTGATTTCTATGTCTCACAAAATTATTAATTCGAGATTGTATATTCAATATCCTTGATGTTAGACGTCTGAAATCACATGTCTTTAAAGTAATTAATTCAACCTGTTTCTGTCTCTATTTAAGTACAATTGTCTGTTGATTATCTACACTATAATCAGTATTTTTACTTGTTTTCCGTATTTATGATCGTCAATTACAATATTTTGAGGATTCAGTGGCAAGGCCTGAAAACTTAGTAATTTCGCAATTGATTTGTTGGGTTTGCAAACGCTGACAAGTTATTTCTGTCACTTTTGCTGCTTCAGTTAATAGATTTAGAAGTAGTAGTATGGTAAATACGCTAGAAAATGCACCGATACCTAAGATAAACCAAGGAAAGAACCGTAATGTCAGTTTGTTTTGTGCTTGTTTTACAATAGGCATTTTTCAAGATAATTAATAGAATTTAACAGATGTGGTGACCAGTAATCTTTCCTGTTAATACACTGTCAATAAGCAGGAAAATGATTTACTTGTCAGAAGCAATACAGTTAAAGTCCATAAGCTACTGATTGCATTTATGGACTTTAAGCTGCTGTAACCCTTCTGTGCCTTTCACAGTACCCAGAAATTATGTATCTTGTTTTGGGGTAATTAAAAATTTATGCGTTCGCAACTTACCTGTGTTGAATTCACCATTAACAACCTTCACTACGGAAAATCTTGGGGGAGGATTGGGAGGTCGATTTTCACCAGGGGGAGGAGTGTAGTTTTCGAGAGAATAGTATAAAACTATACTTATAATGCTAATGATTGGACTTTTTTAAATGTCTGAGACTCGAGAGTCAATAAGCTGTTTAACTTCTTCTGCTTATCAGTATTAGCGGTAGCAATGCAGTTAGAGATTGCTGCCGCTAATACTGCAAAATTAGCATAGTACTTAGAGTATAAACATTGATTTCTTAGAAATTTCCAAAATCTTTCAATCAAATTTAATTGTGGAGAATAGCAAGGTAAATAACATAGTTGTATACCTACTGGTATCGCATATTATTATACTAATTTACACTGTTGATGCCTAGCATTATCTACTACAATAACAATTGGTTTATTTAGCCCCAGATTAGCTAATTTAAATCACAACTGGCACAGACTTTCTGAATTAATATAAGTTTCATTTGTAATTGTAATTATTTCCTTAGTAACTGCATTAACTGCTCCTAAAACATTAAATCGTTTTCCACCGGAAGGTGAACAGATAAATGTTCTTGTAAAACACCATAAAAATCCTAAGTATGCTCGATGTACAAAGTGGGCTGGGTCAAAAAAAAAACTCTTTATTTCCGCTAATAGCTTCTTCCAGTAATGGTTATAGCTTTGATTGTCTATATTTTTCTACCTCTTCAATCTTTTCTGGGTCTACCGACTTTCCCGGCACATACCCCACTTTTAAGCAACGCAAACCTGTTCTGAGCAGAAATTCTCTTACCTGAGTTGGACTGCGCTTAATACCAGTTATTTTTTCAATGGCATCACTCCCTTCTGCAATACTTGTAGCTGGATGTTTCTCAAAATATTATTTCAAAATATCACTATACTGATTGAATTCACTTGGCTGTCCTTTGTGGTGTATTTTTATTAGTTCTTCTACTCCTCCTGATTGATATTGTTTAATGTAAACTATTAATTAATCTTGTTTTTTATCTTTTACACAAACTACAAATATCTTTATGTTTTATTCCCTGACTTTTTAGATACAGAACTTCCATTTTTTTCTGTACTAATGGATGAGGATATCTTTCATAATGAAGTTTATCAATGTCTTCTTGCGTAAAATCTATTTTTAACATCAGACTTTACCTGGTTTCTCAATTCATATTGTTTATTAATTTATAATACTTGTTATTACCGCTATACAAAAGTCCAGCTTTTAGCCCTTCTTAGTATAAGCAAATTTGTCCTTTAATAGTTGATGGAAAAATTGCGATCGCTAAAGACGGTTTAAACATTTCCCAATCATTCACCCAAAAGCCTAAAAAAGGTACAACTTCTGGATTTAACTTTGACCAGGTTTGTCGATAAGCTGTGAGTTCAGGTGGAAATTGTGGGGCGGAGGTAATTTTATTTAACCCCCATAAACCTAGAATATTTCGCACTGACTCAGCCATCAGGACTTGAAATCTCGCAATTTCCTTTTTTTGCCATACACCTGTAGTAACGTTATCTGTTAGCTGTTGGCTTTTGCTTGGCAATAGTTTCTTGACTCGCCACCAATATACCCGTGAGAGATAATACAAAGATAGGGAACTGACCAGTCAGTGAGTGCGCGTTCTCAAGTTTATGATATTTTCGCCTAGCAGTAAATTTCATACTAATCATCTACATTCAGATGACTTATCATTCCCTAATTTTGAGAAAGCTTCTTAGGATTATTGATGTTTACCATATTTGAATCAGTATAATTGGGTCCCTTAGGGCTCAAATTAATTCTCACTTTTTACTTTTGCCTGGTTGTATTAGTATCCTAAGTAATGTAAATGTCATTACAAATGCTTATGGAATCAGATTTCCTACCTACTGAGTTGATTTTGACCCATCCCCATCAATCTTTAGGCAGCACAAAACTCGATTGGGCTCCCCAACCGGGAAATTACCTTGATTTTCAGGGGAAAACCTACGCAGTATTAGAACGCCATCACAAATATCAGTTAAGATCGGGACGCTACCAATTACACAAAATCGCCCTTCACGTGCAATTGGCAAAACGTCCCGATGAAAAAAGTTTAGTCAATGGACGTTGGATCATTGGAGATGCTAGTTGTATCTACAACGCCCATTCGGAAATTATTCGTTGTGCAATTAACCCTCATGGTCCCTGTGAATCCTGTAGTGATTATTGCCAGTCAGATATAGTGTAGTTAATATTACTACTCATACAAACATTATCCTAAAATCTCTCCGACCTCTAACCGCATACCATTGACAAAATCCCATCCTGATTGAGGACGTTTTCCTGCTAATTGGACTTCTTGCAGCAATAATAAAGCATCACCAGTGTGTACAATAGCACCAAGACCCTTGACAATCTTGACTATTTCCCCAGGAATTCCAGATAGGGTTGATAAATCTGGAATCTTGCGTTCAAACTCTTGAAACTTTGGTGGTAACAGATGCCAATAGTCAAAACCTAGGGGAGCTGTAGCCATTATCTTCAAACTTTGCTGGCGAAAACTGGTAACACAGTTAGGGTAAAATCCACGAATTTTATTGTGAATAGCGATCGCAGTTTGTGACCAATCTAATTCATAATCTTCTTTCTTAATTAAAGATGCATAGGTGGCAGCAGCATTATCTTGGGGTGTGGCAGTAATTTCCCCCTGTTCCAACTTTATCAGGGTTTCTATCAGTAAATCCGCACCAATAATTGCTAGCCTTGCAGCTACATCATGGGCATTATCTAATAAACCAATGGGTGTCCTTTCCACCAACAGCATTGCCCCCGTATCCATCCCCACATCCATTAGCATAGTGGTAATACCTGTTTCCGGTTTTCCATCACAAATACTCCATTGGATTGGTGCGGCTCCTCGATACTGAGGTAAAATCGAGCCGTGGACATTAATGCATCCTAATTTGGGCATATCCAGGATTTTTGAAGAGAGAATTTGCCCATAGGCTACTACCACAAATACATGTGCACTAGTAGCTGTAAGCTTATTTAAGGCCTCCGTATCTTTTTTGATTCTTGACGGCTGCCATACAGGTAGATTATGAGCCACAGCAATCTTTTTTACAGGTGAAGGAATTAATTGTTTTCCCCTTCCTCTGGGTTTATCTGGTTGAGTCACAACCGCCACCACTTCAAATTTTGAGTCACTCAGTAACTTCTCTAAAGTCGGTACAGCAAACTCAGGAGTACCAAAAAATACAACTTTCATAGATTGGATTAGTTCGCACAATAAATATAGATACCATTGCCAGAATAATAGAGAAGGATAAAGTACTCCAAATCAAGTGATTTTTCCCCTAATAGTAAAAAATGTAATTTGTCAAGTTATAATATGACAGATATTAAACTATCAATCAGTAGCAGTAAAATCTGTTGCTAAAATTTCCCTATCTAAATTACCATTAATTTGGTAGTATAAAAATGATTATCATTAGAGTTTCGTTAAATATCAAATAGTCAAGCAACTATTGTCACTCAATTCAATAAATACTTATAATTAATATTTTATAAAGTAGCTAAGGATACAAAAAACAATTACTGATTATTTTAAATACAAGATTATAATGTCAGTAAAGCTACATAAAGATTAAGTGTTTACAATGGGTAATTAAATGAACCTGGCTTAGTGGCTAAACTTTTGACGTTAATTTCAAACTTCTAGCATTTTCTTTAATATTGATTTGCTTTAAGTACATAACCGCCTGCATTTCTACGCTATAAACTGGCAACTTAAGATAGCTGGACCCAAGTCTTGCTACTGATGTCTTATTCCTTACTATTCTTGAAATATACCAGTCACCGCACAGTATCTAGCTGACTTAATATACAAAACCTATATTAAGTCAGCGTATCTGATAGCAACTAGATAGTGGCAGTTTCTCTATGCTCCGATGAAATAATGCGAACGGGACCTTTTGTCCCGGCTATTGACTAATGAGATGTGTCTGAATAATTACATCAATTTTGTAAAAGTATAGGAAATTTCGCAACCAGTAGCCGTAGTTTCCTGTTATACATATAGTCATAGCCTGCTTGTATCTCCTCATAGGCGCACCTCCTTACACTCACCCCCCTCTAGATAGTCAAACCATGTTTAAATCCCTTTTATTTTCAGGATGGTTTCGGGTGCAATCATTCCTCGATTGCTCTGTAATTATGCTACTTGTAGCACCCTTATTACTAGTCTCAGGCTCTGCTTCTGCCAAGCAGTCAAATGTAGAAAACAACACTTTAGCGGAGGGATTACCAGACTCAGCACTTAACACAGCTGCTGAAGAGGGAGAACTTGACTCTATTCTGGAGGCAGAAGTTACTGGGGATAGGAATTACACACAATCTTCAGGGGCTTTGAAAAAAAGTCACCTGCAAGGAGTAGAATTGGTGAAGCCGATGGTAATAGCTGCTGTACGTCAATCATCATCAATACAAGCAGATGCCATTGATTCCTTGGTAAGCGAATCAGATTCCTTGAGTATTACTTCCACAGAAGATCCTTTAGCTTCTGTAGAATTGTCACCAACATTTACAGCACCATCTAGTCAGTCTGAGGAAGTGAAATCTGACTTGGTGCAAAAATTAAGGGATCATAAAACAACATCTGTTAAGTCACCATTAGCAGCAGCACCAGCTAATGGTAAATCTTTAGCTAAGGCTCAAGAGATGAAAGTTATAGAGGAACTTAATGAGACTCAACTAGAGAATCAAGAAGATCCCATTGCCAGTCCCCATCCTGTTCCTTGGAAATGGATTGTATCTACCCAAGAAGCCATTCGTGCCCAAGATAGTTCCGGTGTGCGCTATTACCGGAGTACAGCAGTAATTTCACCTGATGGTCGCTATGCAGTATATAGCCGCGTACAACTGCGAGTAGAGCCAGAAATGTATAATACCAGTGTTACTAGTGTATTATTCATTGAAGATAGGCAAAAGAAAACTTTAAAGGTACTTAAATCAACCTCAGAAATTAGGGAACCTCTATTGCAAGCCAAAGCAACTCCAGCCAACTATGTACCCGAAGGTACAATTGAGATATTTGTACCTGTAAGTTGGTCAAAAAATGGCGGTCGCTTTTTGGCAAGAAAGTTTCAAGGGGTCATGAATACATCTGATGCTACTGATAGTGCTGTAATTTGGGATAGGGAAAAAAATACTACTAATACCATTGCCCCCAGGCAGAGCGAAAAAGAACATCATAAAATGGCAGTACTATTGGGATGGAGTAAAGTTCAACCCAGACAAGTCATGTTTCGTGCTGGAGAATTAGGCGAAGAAGAATGGCCTTTAGTTACGGTTGCTGATAATGGTACAACGGTAGCTGCAACAAATGCAGACCAACCCGTAGTTTTTGGTGATCATAATCAAGATATTTGGAGGGGTTCCCAAGTCGCCTATAGATAAGTGGAATTACCAATACATTCTTTCTTTATATTTTCAATAGCTCTCATGTTTTGTGTGGGAGCGTATTCTATCAGGCTCTGTACATAACACAAACATTTTTCTGTACATCCATAGGAAATGCGATCGCTTTCTTCAGGTGCTTTTTTAGAACCTAGGGTATGACAGGTCTACAATATTTTCTAGGATACAAGACTAAGATAGAGATAACTTAGTATACGCCACTTAACTGCAAATTGCATTTATCCTGTAAACTTGCGATGAAAAAACTGCGACCTATCCTAGAGATAAACCTATGGCAAATCTAGAATTACCCACACTACCTAAATTTGAGAGTGTAGAAGCTGAACGTCTTCACTATCAACAGAGTTTAGCAGCTGCATTTCGCCTCTTTGCTCGCTACGGGTTTGATGAGGGTGTTGCCGGACACATAACTGTTCGCGATCCAGAATTTCCCGATTGCTTTTGGGTAAACCCATTTGGAATGTATTTTGGTCACATTCGAGTTTCTGACCTATTGTTAGTAGATCATAAGGGTGAGGTTATTAAAGGTAATAGACCAATCAATCCCGCAGCTTTTGCGATCCATTCTCGCATTCACCAAGCCCGACCGGATGTAAGTGCAGCAGCCCATGCCCATTCCCTTTATGGTAAATCTTGGTCAACCTTGGGACGTGTTTTAGATCCTTTGACTCAGGATGCCTGTGCATTTTACGAAGACCATGCCTTATTCAACGATTATACCGGGGTTGTGTTAGAAACCGGGGAAGGCGATCGCATTGCGGAAACTTTGGGAGAGAAAAAGGCTGTTATTCTACGTAACCATGGTTTACTTACTGTTGGACATTCTGTAGATGAGGCTGCATGGTGGTTTATAGCGATGGATCGTTGTTGTCATGCTCAGTTAATGGCTGAAGCAGCAGGAAAGCCATTGTTAATTGTCCCCGATACGGCTCGTTTAACTCGTAGTCAGGTTGGTTCCCATTTGATTGGATGGTTTAGTTTTCAATCTTTATATGAGATGATTATTCGTCAGGAACCAGATTTGCTGGAGTAATATTGTTAATTTGAATTAATTTTCCATGGATTTATCCCACTAATATAATTTTGTTAATCCAAATATGGATTGTTGCAAGAGACAAAAAAGCATCAAAACAAGCTGAAATTCTTTCCCATCTGACAACAAACAAGACGACGATATTTTTTTTGAAACCATGGGAAACAACGTTCTTGTTGAAAACGTGGGACGGAAATTTTAATGGGTCTGCCCTTGTTCTTCTTTGTCTTCCAAACCCCCTTGGGCCATTGGGGCCTAATACCACGTCTACGTAAAGCAGCGCCCTTATCCTTAAAATAGTAGGCTTTGTCAGCAGCAAGCACTTTCAGGGGTTTACGGGGTCTACCCCGTTTGTTGGTCTTAACCTTTACACTGTCTAGAAGTGGTATCACCTGATCTGTTTCACTACCATTGGCAGGGCAGGTGTGATGGGATTGGATAAAGGCATTCCTGAGCCTTCAGTAAGAGTGTGTATTAAAATACCCTTTCCTTTTCCACCGTAAGCAACACCATCACCACCGCCCTTTCCAGGGGTAAAAAGACCCGTCCACCGCGCCATAACTCCAGTTGATTAACCCTTTCTCTTGTCCAATTCCCAATATTCGTGCTTGTAAAGCCTCTAACCTCCCGTCGAACTGCCAACGTTTGAGCCATCGATGTGCAGAGCTCTTTGATGCCCATATTTCTCCTTTTGGAATGTCACACCAACGACACCCTGTTATCAATATATACAGTAAGGTATTGAGTACATAACGAAATGAAGAATGTGGCATTCCTCGTTCCCGTTTCTCTGGCGGTTTCGGAAAAATATCCTCAAACAAAGACCACTCCAAATGACTCAGTCCTTCAAAACGTCCAGCCATCAGATGATATAACCCCCCTTACTCAACAGGCATATTATCACCTTCTGCTATTAGTGGCATATATTCATAAAAAGTTGAGATATCGTGCTTATTTAGATATGGAATTTACCTCCCCAATCTAATTCTAACGTTCGCTATTCTCAACTAGCTCAGATCAGTCAAGAGCCTGCTGAATTAGAATTTCCCAGAGAAGAATTACCCCCATGCTTCCATTTCACGGGAGCTTTTCATAGTTCAGTTGGTCGAGAAGTTCCTGATTTTCCCTACGAAAAGTTGACTGGACAACCTTTAATTTACCCTTCCTTGGGAACTGTGCAAAATCGCCTGATAGTGTTTTTCCAACAGATTGCAGAAGCTTGTGTGGACTTGGATGCTCAACTAGTAATTTCTTTGGGTCGTTCAGCAAAACCAGAATCCCTACCTCAACTTGCTGGTTCACCCTTAGTTGTAGAATATGCTCCCCAGTTAGAATTACAACAAAAAGCTACCCTTACCATTACCCACGGGGGAATGAATACGACTTTGGAATGTCTGAATAATGGAGTACCGATGGTAGCAATTCCTATAGCTAACGATCAACCGAGAATAGCAACGCGCGTAGTTTGGGCTGGATGTGGCGAAGCTGTACCAGTAAAAAAGGTAAACGTTGCCAGGTTACAAACTGCGATAAAAAAGGTGTTAACAGAAGATTCTTACAAACAGAATGCACTCAGACAGCAAGAGGCGATTCGCCGTGCTGGAGGGGTGAGTCGAGCCATTCATATTGTGGAACAAGCAGTATCTACAGGTAGGTAAGCCTGTGTTGACAAAAATGAACAGTAGAATTTTTAAGCCAAAAGTAAACTAGAGACTGATTTCAATACTGGTAGTCTTAAATTTGGAAAATAGAGCCATCCATTCTAAAAGGCAGAAATTTCAAACATAATTAATCTGTGATTTATGAATCGCAGATTAATTATGTCTTTCAACGAATATGTAATCGCTACAGAAAACTGTTTATATATCTATTACTTCAATGTATATGTACAGACATAGTATATATTGAGGAAATAAATTATCTTTTTTCTTAGAGAAAACCGTACCGAAAATATTAAAGCTTACCCTACCTTGGATTCAACATATTTTATTGGGCAGTATTCATCAATTATTAAGTGTAAAAGACCGAATTCGCAAGGCTTTTTACTATCACTAATATAGTAAGAAAGTAAGCGATAAATCCAATATATAACAATAAAAAAGTTAGGGATTACAAATATTATGACTATTGTGTGTTACTATCCCTGGATAGAAATGAACACTCTCCAAAGTCAACTTGACAGCATTTTTTAAGGATTACAAGGACCAAGTTTTAGAACTCCCCCAGCCAAATTGACTGAAAGAGAGGAGACATTACACCTAAAGTTATAACTACCTGGAATATCTGCTAAGGACGTGGATATTTAAGTAACAGAAAATGCAGTTAAGATAGTTGGAGAGAGGAAGCCAGAGCAGAAATAAGGTACACCTTCTGAGTTTTACTATGGCAAATTATAGCGTGTAATTCCTCTAAAAACTAGAATGAAAAATACAAATGTTAGTGCTGATTAGAAAGATGGTATTTTAAACTTGACATTGCCAAAAACTGTGGGAGAAAAACACAAGGTAGTTAAAGTAAAATTGGAACAGAATTAAGTTAGTTAGTAGTTATAATTATCCTCATTTAGTGTGACGTTGTAATGTGTGTAAATTAAAGTCTAGTTGATTCACAAACTAGGCTTTTTCTGGCTGCTTCTTTGCGTGACAATTTATACCAGTTTTAAAAAAAGAGTACGACACATGAGTAGGGGTTTAGCAACGTTTACTAGTGTCAACTTAAAAATCCAAGCCAGCATAGTCAAATATTTAGAACAAGTCTAGTTCCAGGGCTCAAGTCTTGATTGAAAACTTAGTGTTTGAAACTCTGCTGCTTTGAATAAGAGAAGGGTCAATCTAAAATTAAAATACTTACCGTTGTCACTGAGTTCAGCAACAACGGTAAGTATTTTGTAATTCAAACAATTGATAGCAATTATTTAAAGAGTACTATTTCCCAATGCGGGGAGGTTCGCGGAATGCGATCGCAAAGAAAAGAGTTCCAATTGCTAAGGCCAAAATTAAGATGTAAGCAACGCTTTCCATATGACTATTTCCTGTCGTTCCAGGGCGTAATGGTAGTGTAACAGCTAACAGAAAAGAATGGTAACCAAGAAGAATGAATAGACAAAGAACGAGTAAAAACTAATTTAATACCCCACCCGTCATAATTCAAACCTTGATTGTTTTAACCATTCTTAAATTTTTGTGACAAAAGCTTTAGGCAATTTCTTTGCCGGGGACTCTGGTGGATTTATCACCCACTTTCTGGAACAGACCCCACTCTACTTGTTCTTCCATATCAGCTTCTACACCAGCAAATACGTCTCGGTAAATTGTCCGAGAACCATGCCAAATGTGACCGAAGAAGAATAATAGAGCAAATACAGCATGGCCAAAGGTAAACCAACCTCTAGGACTGGTACGGAATACACCATCAGAGTTTAAGGTTTCTCGATCAAATTTAAAGATTTCTCCACCTTGAGCACCACGGGCAAAACGTTTTACTTGGGCAGGTTCGGTAAATGTTTTACCATTCAAATCGCCGCCATAGAAGCTAACTGTAACTCCAGTTTGCTCGAAGCTATATCTAGATTCTGCCCGACGGAATGGGATATCAGCACGGATAACACCATCTTTGTCAGCCAGAACTACGGGGAAGGTTTCAAAGAAGTTCGGGAGACGACGCACATTCAATTCCCGACCTTCAGCATCGGTAAATACGGCGTGACCTTGCCAAGATTGGGCAATACCATCACCCTTCACCATTGGACCTGTACGGAACAAACCACCTTTTGCAGGGCTATTACCGACGTAGTCATAAAAAGCTAGTTTTTCGGGAATTTTTGACCAAGCCTCAGTTAAGCTGTCTCCGTTGGCTACACCAGCCTGTACCCGACGGTTAATTT
>CBZS010000098.1 GCA_000613065.1 Richelia intracellularis
TGTCAACACTTAACTGAGGTTGCTGAAAAAGTAGACAATATTTGTGCGCAGGACAAGCAGGTAAAAATTAATCAAAATGGAGAAATCGTACTGACACGAGTTCCATCAACTTCTCAACCAAAAGAGGTGGAGGATCTAGAAAATAAAATCCGTGGTTTTATGCCAGAGCGTAGTATTTTAGACATACTCTGTAATGTTGAAGATTGGTTGAATTGGACGAGACATTTTGGTCCCCTATCAGGAAGTGAACCGAAGTTTAAACAATCTGCGGAGCGCTATATTTTTACCATTTTTAGCTACGGATGTAACCTTGGACCCAATCAAATGGCACCTCATTCCAGAGATGTGGTGACATCTCTGGAATGATTTCTTATACCAATCGTCGCCATATCAGTACTTCAAAGATTGAAGCAGCTATTCGGGATATGATTAATGCTTTCAACCGTTTTAGTCTTCCAAATCTCTGGGGTACGGGGACAAGAGCAGCGGTAGATGGTAGCAAGTTTGAGATTTAGGAGAACAATTTGCATAGTGAATACCACATTCGTTATGGCGGCTATGGTGGTATTGCTTATCACCAGGTTTTTGATAAGTATATCCCTCTATTTACTCACTTGATTACTTCTGGCGTTTGGGAAGCCGTATATATTTTAGACGGTTTACTAAAGAATATTTCGGATATTCAACCAGATACTTTGTACGGAGATACCCAAGGTCAATCTGCACCAGTGTTTGCTATCTCCTATCTTCTCGGTATCAAATTGATGCGCCGTATCCGTAACTGGAAGGATTGTGATTTCCTAGGTCCAACCGCTGATAAGACTTACGACTATATTGACCCACTATTCAAGGGCGTAGTCAACTGGAACCTAATTCAAACCCACTGGCATGATATGATGCGGATCGTATTCTCGATAAAAGCTGGGAAGGTCATGCCTTCTACACTTTTACGCAAATTGGGTAGCTACAGTGGTAAGAATCCCCTTTACCAAGCGTTTCAGTAATTGGGGAAGGTGGTACGGACGATGTTTCTACTGGAATATATCTCCAAGGTCAGGATGCGTGGAGAAATCAATGCCACTACCAATGTTGTGGAGAAATATCACCATTTTATTGATTGGGTGTTTTTTTAGCAAGCAAGGTGCGATTACCGAGAATGACCCAATTGAGCAAGAAAAGCGGTTAGAGTACTTGGATTTAGTGGCAAGTGCTGTGATTTTGCAGAATACGGTGGATATGTCTTTAGTAATTCAGACACTATCTGCATGGAGAGAAGAGGTCAATCCTAGATATCTTAAAGCTTTGAGTCCTTACCTGACTAGAGAGATTAAAAGATACGGAGATTATGTAGTGAATTTACAGTCTATTCCGCAGCCATTGGAGGCGGCTATGAAACTACCACAGGAAATCATTGAAAGCTAGATATAGCAATATTTTACAGACCATATTGCAGTTCTTTACACGTATCTCGGCTCAATGCCGAGTGGACAAGTCAAGGAGCAGCAATAAATCGGGAAACCCTTGGCTAGAGATACTTCAACAGTGACAAGATGGTTGCAGAAGTATAGAACTGGTGGTCTGTCTGGCTTATTAGAAATCAATAAAGCGGCAGGACCAAAACGAAAAATCAATGATGATGCTATCGCAGAACTCATACAGGAGTTAAAAACAGGAAAAGGGTTTAGTAGCTATGGTGGGATAGTAGAATGGTTGAAAAAAGAGCATGGACTTGATATTGAGTATGGAACGGTTTATGCATTGCTTCGATCTCGATTGGGAGTAGAACTAAAAGTACCACGTCCTCAAAGCTACAAACAGGATGAAAAGCTGGTATCTGAGTTAAAAAAAAACTCGGTATCATTCTCAATTGTCTATAAAAATATCTAGGACAGGGGAAGTGCGTTCATTATTTGTGTCAGGATGAAACTAGGGTTGGATTGAAAACCCTCACAGCAAAAGTCATTACTGCTTCTGGAGTAAAGCCAACTGTTGACGTGAAATGGGAAACGGTAAATTTTTGGATTTATGGTGCAATTGAACCATTAACAGGAAAACATTTCCAACAGGAGTACCCCTAACTCAACGGTGACTGTTTTCAACCGTTTTTAGATTGGCTATCTCAGCAGTTAGCAGGAGCTTGGTCAATTTGTAAAATTGACCAAACTCCTGCTCACACAAGTTGTGGGATTAATTGGCCAGAAAATATTATTCCTCTGCTGTAACGACCTCATTACCCTCAACTTAATCCAATCGAAAGGCTTTGGCACTTTCTCAAAAAACCTCTCAAAAACGAACTTTTCTCTTTTTTGCAAGATTTACGTGAGCGCATACAACAATTGTTCAAGCAACTTATATTTGAGCAGGTAAAATCTATCTCCTCTTACAACTTTATTTTAGAAGCTATTTTCTATGCAGCTTCATATTAAATTAGTATAACGAACTAGTAAATATTAATCTTCTCCTCATTCAAGAACACATAGAAAAAATAAATCATTTCAGTATTCCCATATGTACACTCATCGTTCAAGGTAAAAGTAAGCGTAATAATGATAAATGGTAACTGAATAATCTTCTTAGTGATGCTATACAGACGATTTGGACGCACAGAATTACAAATGCCAGTTTTTTCCTGCGGAGGAATGAGATATCAATATAAATGGCAGGATTTACCCCAAAAGGAAGTTCCCCAAGATAACCAAGCAAATCTAGAAGCGACTATCCGTCGTTCTCTTGAATTAGGCATTAACCATATTGAAACTGCTCGTGGTTATGGTAGCTCTGAGATGCAGTTGGGGCAAATTTTACCAAAGCTACCCCGCGAGCAAATAATTGTCCAAACTAAAGTATCCCCAAAAGCCGATGCCAATGATTTTGAAAAAGAATTTACAAAATCATTGAAATATCTACAATTAGATTACGTAGATTTACTAGGAATACATGGCATTAATGATTCTGAACTCTTAAAATACTGCCTTCGTTCTGGTGGATGTTTAGATGTGGCAATAAAGCTGCAATCACAAGGTAAAGTTAGATTTATTGGCTTTTCTACTCACGGTTCTACAGACACAATTATAGAAACAATCAATACTAATCAATTTGATTATGTCAATTTGCATTGGTACTATATTAATCAAAATAATTGGACTGCAATTGAAGCTGCTAATCGCCATGATATGGGTGTATTTATTATTAGCCCTTCGGATAAAGGAGGAAAATTATATCAACCACCCCAAAAGTTGGTAGATTTATGCACACCCTTAAGTCCAATGGTATTTAATAACTTATTTTGTTTGAGTCATTCCCAGGTTCATACCCTGAGCTTGGGTGCAGCAAAGCCAAGTGATTTTGACGAACACCTAAAAGCTTTGGATCTATTGGATGATGCCTCGACAATTTTACCCCCTATTTTGACACAGTTGGAAACAGAAGCTATTGCTAACTTAGGAGAAGATTGGGTAAAAACTTGGCGTGTGGGTTTACCAACATATATTCAAACACCAGGGAATATTAACATACCCATGATTCTATGGTTAAGAAACCTAGCCGTTGCCTACGATATGGTTGAATATGCTAAGATGCGGTACAACCTTTTGGGTAACGGTAGTCACTGGTTTCCTGGTAGTCAAGCGGACAAGGTTGATGAATTGGACTTGCTTCCATGCCTTGTAAATAGTCCCCATAGAGATTATATTCCCCACCTACTAAAAGAAACACATCAGATGTTAGGTGGTGAAGGAGTAAAGCCTTTATCTCAAAGTTAAAACTCTGTTTACATATTCCTACCAGTATTGGGCGCAATGCTTGCGCCCTTACTTCGTTTTTTGTGTATATCTATTTTAGAGAACCTGTGCCTCTTGTAACAATTTAAAAGTAGCATCTAAATCGTCAAGGTTGCTTCTTAAATATATGCTTTTCTCTTATTTTTTGACTGATTTCAATGATTTGAAATTTCCTTGGGGATTAACACCATCAATGAGAGGATATTCAAAAGTTTTTGTAGCAAATTAATTTTGAGCTTTTTCACTTAACAAAAAATTAGTGAATTTATTTGCGATATCTTTCTTTTTATAATAACCAATAATTGCAATTCCCGCTACCCGCTACATTAACCAAAGAGCTTACATCATTATTAGTAAAGTGATGCGCTAGGGGAATTTTTGCATCTTTTTTCCTCATTTTATCTGAATAATAGTGGTTAAAAAATCCCACGGCAATTTGACCTCGAGATAGGGCTTCCACTATAAGCGTGTTTTTGGGGTATACTTTAGGGTCGTTAGCTTTAATACCTTCTAACCAATGCTTGGCTTTTTCTTCCCCTTCTGATATTCCCAAAGCAGTGACAAAAGACTGGAATGACCCATTGGTAGGAGCCTAACCAATTTCCCCTTTCCATTTAGGGTCAGTGAAGCCAAAAATAGAATCTGGTAGATCCTGTGGCTTGACTAAATTAGTATTGTAGTATATCCAAAGTGATTTACCAGTAATACCAATCCATTGTCCTGTTGGTTATTGATATTTTTTATCTACTAACTTGAGTAATTCTGGCTTTAATTTAATAGCTTTTCCTGCTTTTTAAATTGCTCCCAATGCACCTGTATCTTGAGCAAAAAACACATCAGCAGGACTATTATCACCTTCTTGTAGAATAGCTGAAGCTAACTCAGAAGTACCACCATAACGAACTTTTACTTATATTCCAGATTCTGACTCAAATTGCTTAATCAATTCTCCTATCAGCTTTTCATTCCTACCAGAGTAAATTACTACTTCTTCACCGGTATTTGTACTATTTGCTGCTGTAGTTTTTGCTGAAGGATTTTGAACTGTATTTGTAGAATCAGAATTATTCCCACAAGCGATCGTTAATCCACCAGTCATTGTTGCTAATCCAACTAAATAAACAAATTTACGACGCTTCATGCCTTCTTCCCATATACCATAAACATCAGGATGATACAATTTATTAATAATAAATTGCAATATTTTTCTATTAAGTGTCTATATTTAATTTTCAAATTAATAGTCAAAGTGTTTACTAGATAGCTTTGTGGCTAGATAGAAGTATGTCTCAACATATATTGTTGGGAAATATTTAATATAAAGTTAAACATTTATTTCAACATATATATTATTAAACTGTGTTTACTCTTGCCTAGAAGAAACGCCACATTTTAACTCACCTTGTCAATTCTTCCCGCCTTTACCTGTTGCAGATAAAATCAACAACAGTAATATTTCAGGAGTAAACCACTGTCTTTGCAATATATTGGCATTCCCCCTTCCACATCTCAAATACCCTCAGCCTTAATTGTTTGCTTACATGGCTGGGGTGCGAATGCAAATGATGTAGCGTCTTTATTTCCTTTTTTTCAGTTACCTCATTGTCACTTTCTCTTTCCCCATGCACCTTTTCCCCATGCTTATTCCTCAGATGGTAAACAATGGTATGATTTGCGGGAAGAAAAAATCTATGAGGGGTTAACGGAAAGTCGTCAAAAGCTTAAGGATTGGTTACATTCTTTAGAAAAGAGTACTGGAGTTCCCCTATCGCGGACTATTTTAAGTGGCTTTTCCCAGGGTGGTGCAATGACTTTAGATTTGGGATTAAAGTTACCCTTAGCTGGTTTAGTATCTATGAGTGGATATTTACATCCAGGTGCATTAGAGCAAGAAAGTTCTAATAATTTACTACCAGCTTTAATTATGCACGGAAAACAAGATGAAATTGTGCCACTTGCAGCAGCAACGAAGGCGAAAGCAGCGTTAGAATCTTTGGGAGTTGCGGTTGATTACCATGAATTTGACATGGGGCATGAAATTAGACCACAAATGCTGAAGTTATTCCAGAATTTCGTTATTTCTACGGTTACAGAGAAAAAGTAACAGAATTTGTAAAAATTCTGGTATAAATACTGTAAAATTTTTACGAAATTAGCGTCCTGGAATTAGTAAGATATATTGGGTGGATACGGAAAACGTAATCAACCCTTGCTGGATGTAAATGCTGCTATTGGGACGGGCAATAAAATGACTACTCTAAGCATTTCCCGAAAAGAAATTGCAACCATGACTGAGAAAGATGTGGAGAAATTAGCTACACGTCTGGAGCAGGATGACTATAGCAACGCGTTTGAAAGTTTGAATGATTGGCATTTACTTCGTGCGATTGCATTTCAGCGTCCAGAGTTAGTTGAATCTTACGTGTATTTGCTAGATTTAGAAGCCTATGATGAAGCCTAGAAATTTTGGATTTTAGATTGAGGTTTGCTGGTTAAAATCAAATCTATTGACTTGTGAATTCATCATGCAGCCATCTTCTGATCCAATATCGAAAAATACTAATCTCCAATTCCATAGAGTTGTTATAGGTGTTGGTGGGGGAATTGCTGCCTACAAAATCTGTGAGGTGGTGTCTACTCTATTTAAAATGAGGGTAGAAGTGCGAGTAATTATGACTAATGCCGCACAAGAATTTGTTACACCCCTCACCTTTGCCACCCTATCCCGTCATCCTGTTTATACAGATGATAATTTCTGGCAACCAACCCATTCCCGCCCTCTACATATTGAATTAGGGGAATGGGCTAATTTATACTTAATTGCACCCCTGACAGTCAATACATTGGGTAAATTAGCTTATGGGATGGCTGATAATTTATTGACAAATACAGTATTAGCTTCCACCTGTCCCGTACTATTAGCACCAGCTACGAATACGGATATGTGGGAGCAACAAATAGTACAGGAAAATTGGCAAAAAATACTAACCCATAAGCGATTTCATGGGATGGAAACTGTATCTGGTTTACTAGCTTGTGATCGCGTAGGTGCGGGGAGAATGGCAGAGCCAGTAGAAATTGTCAGTTATGTTCAATCCTTATTACATACCAAAGGAGAACAAAATTTAATAGGGAAGCATATTCTTATTAGTGGAGGGGGAACCCAGGAATACCTGGATCCGGTAAGATTTATTGGTAATCCTTCCACTGGTAAAATGGGTTTAGCCTTAGCACAAGCAGCAATGCACCGGGGAGCAAAAGTAACATTAGTCCATGGTCTTGCTAATTGGGTAAAGCCTCTGGGAATAGAGACTGTTTCTGTAGTTAGTGCGGAACAGATGCATCAAGAAATGCTGCGTAATTTACCAAATGCAGATGTAATTATTATGTCAGCAGCGGTAGCAGATGTTAAACCACAGCATTATAATACAGAAAAACTACCCAAGCGATCGCTTCCTGAAAGTTTACCCCTAGCATCAGTTCCAGATATAGTGGCAGACTTAGCCCAACACAAACAATGCCATCAGAAATTAATTGGTTTTGCTGCCCAAACAGGAGAGATTGTCACTCCAGCACTAGATAAATTGCAAAGAAAAAACTTAGATTTCATTGTTGCTAATCCCATAGATAAAGCCGACAGTGGTTTTGGTAGCGATAACAATGAAGCCATTTTCATAGATAAATATGGTAGGCAAAAGGAAATATCTCCCTGTAGTAAGTTGCAGATGGCTCATTGTCTATTTGATTTTATTACATGAAAACATTTGTTTTGTCGTGGTTGATGAATTGAGATGTAATTTTTAAAATTTATGAACGCTAATTGAGTAACGAGAATTAAATTTTCATGCAATGCCCTGAATCTACATATACTCACATATTAAATAATAAAATATGGGAACATAAGTCTGACCAGGCTTGAGGGAGAGCGGCAAAATATAAATTTATAATGACTATCTGCGCGCTTCCATAACATAATCATCCATTACAAATCCGCCACCAATATCTACTACTACATCATCAATAATTTTAAAACCGTTAGACTGATAAAATCTAACGGTTTTAAGGTTATATTTATTCACTGATAGGGAAATCACATTGGGGGAATACACATTAAAAAGCCAATCTATACATTCTCTTCCAATGCCTTGACCCCGTAATTTTTTTGATACGTATAATTTACTGAGAAAGATATCTATCTTATCCCGTTTGAATGCAAAATAACCAATGGTTTCTGATCCCAGGAGGATTAACTTGTAACAAATTCCATCGATTCTTTGACATTGAATAGCTTCTGGAGATAAGAATTTGTTTAACATGTAAGCAACTTGGCTATTACCAATAATCGGCACATAATGTTCAGTCCAAATTTCCACAGATAGATCAACAACTATTTGAATATCTGTATCTCCAGTAACTGTCTTAAATTTAACCATAGGTGGTTTGATTCTGTGTCTTTATAACATGGAAATGCCCACAGATTGTCTAAAACTGAGGCTATGCAGATAAATTTTGCCTAAGTATGCTTATGGTGAGTGGATTTGGACTACTCATAATATGCATATTCAGACAAAAATGGTCTTGATAAGCTTGTTTAGCTTTAAATATTTAATTCCACTCAGCTTAGACTGTATCTCAATTTTCCGTGACAAAATTATTGGTAATTTCTCCACACTCCTACAAGGGAACCCTGTAATTCTACTTGCACAGCAGAGACTTCTATGGCTTGATATCGGGAATTAGCTGGCTTGAGGGTGACATTATGCCCCTGCCGATAAAATTGTTTCAAAGTCGTACCATATCCTTCTACCCTTGCTGCCACAATTGTGCCATTCTTAATCAAGTCTGGCTCTGGTACAGGGCATAAAAATACTAAGTCACCATCTAAGATTGAGTCCTCAATCATACTATCCCCATTTACTCGCAAAGCATAGGTTTGGGCAGGTAAATTTAAATTTGTAAAATCAATCTGTTCTAGTGCCTCAGTAAATGGTTCCACCAAACCACCAGCTGCGATCGCTCCCAAAACTCGAATCCCTGGTTTAAAATTCTGTAAAATCCGAATAGTGCGTGCTTTCCCCTCACTCCATTCGATATATCCCTTGTTACGCAGATGCTCTAAACGACTTTGAATTGGTGCTGGTGATTTTAAATGCATAGCCTGCATCATTTGCCGAATAGAAGGCGAATGTTGATGACTACGAATATACTCCTTTAACCAGTCATATAATTCTTGTTGGGCTTCTGTTAGTTTTTCCATAACTTTTCAGGGAGGTAAAATATAAATACTCCTAAGAACATTAGTACTACATAAATGTACTTCCTGCATTACATTTTTTCAATTTTTAGTGATGAGGTGGAGATAAAGAGTGAAGGGGTGAGAGATAAATAGTTAGTAATTCAGTAATCTAAGAGGATGTTTTAAAAGTCGAAGTGAGTTACAAATCATGCAATTCGCCTGACCATGATACGTATCATTCCAATATAAATTAAAGTCTCAGAAGTTTCAGGTACCCTTTCATAGTCCTTACTTGTAGCGACCCAATAACAAGAAAGCCTCGACCCGAGAACAAGACAATTTTGGGACCAGATTATTTGAGAATAATAAGGGTGTTGGACCCACATTCTTTAAGAATAGACCCAGAATAGAGTGAGAATAAGCTGTAACGCTTATCTGGTAACAGCTTGAACCAGAAAAACTATTCAACTAGCAACCATTGGTATTCCTGGTTTGAGCATCTGGTCCCTCAGTTATTGGGTTCTGCCCGGTGGTAATTGACCATTGAGAAAAGACCGCACCTCAGTTGAACGGACGTTCAACTGAGGTGCCAGCACCTTGGCATTATACCCGTGGCGTATGACATGAGGTTCGAAATCATCAAGCCCATGTGCCAAAGTAGTTTAAAGGATATCAGCAGTGACTAATTTTTGTCCCACTCGGTGAGCTGCTTCAAAAGCCAGCGTCAAATATTGCTCAATTTGCAGCGGCGTTGTCAATCGTTCAGCCAGGAAAACCAGTGCTTCTTCTGTAAGCAACTCAGTGGGCTGGGTTTCGCCATTGCTCACTTGTTGAAGAACCCATTCAATATACTCCCTTTGACGACCGCGAATCCCTTCTAAACTAAAGATACGAGTCGGGGCACCAATTTATTCCAGGGAGGGGCGACGCAAGTTATTTTTAAGTTTGGGATGACCAGCTAAAACTACTGAGAGAATCCCCCCATCCTGCCGAACTACCTCTATCAACCGCTTCAGTCTAACTAGGGTTTGGTTGTGCAAAGCATGGGCATCATGAACAAACAAGACCACAGGCTTAGGGCTTTTTTGGGTCAGAGACAGGAGTTTACGCTCCCGTTTTTCTGCTTGAGTGGGCAGTTTGAAATTTTCTTCCGTGGACAGGTCATAGAACAAAGCAGTGATTAAAGTCCCCACACTCACACCCTCTTTATTCACAGCTAGAGAACGGGAGACGATAATTTCCTTATCTTGTTTTAGTTGCTGTTTCAGGCGTTGTAATTTCGTCGTCTTGCCACAGCCAAGAATACTAGACAGAGCAACCAATCTTCCAGTACGCATCATTTTCTGCAGTTCTGCTGACAAATGGGTATGTTCTTAAGTTTCAAAAAAACCCAAATGGTCGAATTCCTTATCCAAACCAAAGTAATCCATCACCTGATGATTCATGGTGAGCTTCCAGATTTGGGGTTAAAGTAATCTTTCATTTGCTGCATCACCTCTTTTTTATTTAAAGTTGTCTCCACAATAGAATTTACTTTCGCCAATTGTTCCGGTGTCAATTTAGCCAGTGCCCGTCCCAAATAATCAGCAATAGCTCTTTTGGCGGCAATACCATTGGGGAACAACAATTCCTGAAAAGGATCTGGGTCAACAAGGGACTGGATAGGAAAGGAGATGACATTATTTTGGTGGGCTGAGCAAGGAACTGCCCCACTTGCCGTAGCAGGTAAATCTAACTGTTTGGGTAACTGGGTAATTCGGTCGGCTCTCTTATGGGTTCGAGTTTTCTTGAAACTGCAGTAGCGATGAAGGGGAATAGGACTACCCACAGGGCTATAGGGACCATAAGATTGCTCCTGGAATTATACGTACAGTTCGGTCTCAAATGAAACTCAAAAAAGAATCACCGTTTCCCCGCCTAAATCTGGGTCTACCTCGTAAGAAACCCCATGGACGGAGACACGAGCATCAATGCCCACCTTACGCCGTTGTGGTTCTCTGGTAAAGGTGCAGAATTTCTCCCAACTGCACATTTGACGAATTCCTATTCGTGGTAGGTTGGCAACCCAATCTTCTATCCGGGAGTGGGGTGCATTGCGGTGGGGTTGGCTATTGTAGTGGAGCAAAAACTGCATCAACCAGCTATTAGCTTCCTCGTCCGTCTCCGGAGCGTAGAGATGGTAGAGTGTTTCATGCATCTGTTTGACGCTGCGGAAAGGACGCTCGCTCCACCTTGCCCTTGGCACGAGCGGTTACTCTTCGCCCATCAGAGCCTTTGGGCGTATGGGTTTTTACCTCCACCCCTAGGTATGACATTCCTTTCTGAAAAACCAGACTGCGGGCAATGGGACCATTGTCCATATACAGCATCTGGGGAATCCCCTGAAAGGGAAAAACGGCGTTGCATAAGTGCGGGATGAATTAGGGTTTGAAACCATTGACAAATCGTTGAAAATTTAGTGAAATCATCCCCTGATTCAGCAACGCCGTTTTTTTCAGTAGTCCTTTTGGTGCTTGTAGGTGACCCGAAGGGGTATGAATTCCATGTTCTTCTAGCAGGCGGATAGCTTGCACCGTAGACAGATGTCTTCCTTTAGCATTACAGGTACGGATTTTGAGGGCAGCAATTACCTCCCAGTAACGCTCCAAAGTGGCTTTAGGCATGACCGGTGGTTGAGTGTAATCAGCCCGAAAGGATCAACGCATTTATGCATTTTATTGTATAATTCGTTACAGTGTCTGTTCTGAGACTCCATACAATTGTGGCTTTGATTGAATTAGTACCCGCCGTTCTCGACTGCGGGACGGCAATAAAGCTAATCGACACCGCAGTTCTATTACAGCTTCTGTGGGAATTCGTCCTGAAGCCATCACTCCCTCCCCACTTGAGTTTTTGTTTTGGTTTTGGGACGCAGTTGATGTCGGTCTAACCAATCATAGAGGGTGGAAGGGGAGCAGTCTAATAATTTAACCATGTAACATTTGCTAATCCCTTTATCCAGATATTTACGAATCTCAGTTTCAAAAGCATCTAACTTGTGCTTTTGCGAACCTCTCCCCTTTGGTGTTCCTATGGGTTTCCCTTCAGCCTTGCATTTAGCCAGTGCTTCCTTCGTCCTCAAAGAGATTAATTCTCGCTCAATGTTCGCTGCCAAACCTAACACGGTAGCTGGAATCCCGCTTTGTAACGACTCATCAATAACCATCTTTTGTTTGGGGAGATGGACGCTAATTCCCTGATGCATAAAGCATTCGAGTATTTCTAAAATTTGAAGGGTAGAGCGAGCCATGCAGCTAATTTCGGCGAAAATGACCACATCTTTGGCGGAGACTGTTTCAGTAAGTAATTTACCTACTGACCTTTATTCCCACTTTAGCCGCCCAGAAACTTCATCTTCTACAAACTTTAGGGGACTTAAAGCATGTTCATTGGCGTACTGGAAAATTCTGTGGCGCTGATTGTCCACATCTTGGTGGTCACAAGAAACTCCCAAATAGGCATAGGCAACCATAATATTTCGTCAATACGAACAAAATATTGTCCGGTATTTTTTCAAACGGACGTTATCTAGTTGAAGCCCTAATTAAAGCACATAATTAACCAATTAAACCCTTGTTTTTTTCTGGACATCTGACCGCGATTCATCCCTTGAAGGTATTTACCAGATTTCTGGGGACAATATTTGATCAGAATCAAGCAATACGAGCAAATACCTATTCTCAGGAGGTTATAGCTTATTCTCACTCTATTGTGGGTCGAACAACTTGTTTTTGAGCTGTTCTCACTCTATTCCCGGATTTATCACAAGTGAGAAAAAAACACTTGGATGAGCCAGATTTAGGATAAATTAATTGGCACATTGTCAAATTCCTTGCAGATGAGAAGGACTACGAAGTAAAAACGGAATATACAAAAGATATATAAAATACATTCAAATTGAAATATACTTAAATTCCACATTTCGCAGGTTAGTTAGCAAAGAAGATAATATTTACCACAGGGAGCACCAAAAAACTGTAGAATCAAGCGCCGCTGTTCACTGAGGTTGGAAATCTGTTTCAAAGAAGCGAAGGTTAATAAATCAATTGACATGAAACATTGAAACACCCAACGTAAAGTAGGAGTGGCAGTTGGTTTACCTAACTGATTTTGAATTGTTTGGGAGCCTCGTTTTAGATATTGGCGTAATGCCCTTTTACCTAGGCTGTAAACTAGGAAACACAAACCCATAACAATTGCCAAAGCCGCCACTCTTTTCCTTGAATTTAGAAACACAGTGGAAGTAAAAAACAATGGGTCTTTGAGAAACCGAAAACCACGATCTGTAGATTGTTGTGCCTTATATTCAGGTAAAACATCTTCGTTGCTAAGTTTGTCGGCATCAAGAATATTGGTGGCAAGAATAAACCTGCCAGCCTGTTCTGTGGCAATGGTAATTGCAGTTTCTTTGGGTAAAATTTCGGCTTGAATATGGGAAATTAGGGTCGGTTGAGAATCCTTGCCAGGTCTACCATGTCCCCGGTGTTGGCCATCTTCAATAACTTCAATATTTGCAAGTTCATGAAATGGCAACTGACTCTCAAGTAATTTGGCTGCGTTGAATGGATCTTCGGCACATGCAAATTCCTGTTGACACAATTTTCGTAGTTGGGATTGTGCCTGGGTATATTTTTTGGTCAGACGTTTGTTTTTCCAGTTGTTTTAAGTCAGATTCTTTACGGGCTTCACTTTCTATCACTAGCCACCGTTGTCGCACACCACCATAATAATTACAACAGGGGGCAATACGATATCCTGGGATTTTACTTGGTACAAATACATCAATACTGTTCTTTTCTAATAGTTATTTTGCGGCAGTTAGGGTTCCAGTAACTCGAGATACCCATCTGAATGAGACTATTATCTGCAAATTTTCTTCAGTGTAAAGGGCGCATCCGCAACAAATAAAGCATGAATTTGCCATTGTTTGTGGGAATCTGCCATAAGTGTTCCAAACATTGCAGAATCGACTTCATTACCATGTGCAAGTCTTAAAGATAAAGGAATATCTCCATCATCACTCCACATCAAGTCAAGGATAAATTGTTTCAAATATGGTCGGTGGTCTCTAGAATAACCACATGTAATTGTAATTAATAGTGATTGTGCTGATGCTTCATCATCAGTACCAGTTCCATAATCCCCATGTACATGAAATCAACTTGAATCCAAGTGGAAGCTGTCCATTTTCACTCCAAATCTATCTGCTGCTGATAGTGGGACTCGGATAAAAATTTCCGTTAATCCTACATCATATAGTTTGTCTAAGACTCTGCCCAAGGGTTCATCGTTCAAATGTTCTGGTTGGTAGTATTCCATCTCCCAAGAAATGTTCCGTTGCAATCCCTTAAAAGAATTTCTCAAATAAATATAGTGGTGCACTGATAAAGTCTAAACCATTTAGAATCATTGCTTTGACCACTTGGCTTGCGCTGATTATTTCTTGGAAATGAGTTCCAAGCAGTTGCTTGATTTGTTCAACCAAATTCATTTCATCAATAATCCCTGCCACTATCCCTAAGTGATGATAGATATCTTGTACTTTGATTTGTGATTATGAAAAACTCATACTTCAAAAATACAACATTTTGCGGTTGCATCTGCGGAATGTGGGTTAATCGCAGAGCTGTTTCCAGAGGGAAAACAGGTGGTCGTCCACGTACAACATGTATGTACGCACTAGTCGCGATTTTATACGTACTGTGTCAAGAATATACATGCCGGGCATTACCAGGAGATTTACCACCTTGGTTTACAGTCTATGGCTATTTCAGAAGATGCCGCAAAGACCGGACTTGGCTTAAGGTTCATGACAAACTATATCAATGGGTTCGGCTAGCACCCAGTCGAGAACCAAGTACATGGGAAGCAGCCTTTGATAGCCAATCAGTTGAAACCGCAACCATGATTTGTACGGATGTTGGTTTCGACGCAGGAAAACAAATACATGGACGTAAGCTATTTATTACGGTTGACTTGTTAGGGCTAGTTTTGGGAGTCTTGGTTACTTCTGCAAGTGTGCCAGAACGTGCACACTATCTGGATGGATGGAGGATATCGGGGGGAAGATTTTGCCCACTGGATAATCGATGTTTTTCGTTGGATTGTGGAAGTGGTTCTCAGACCCTTATAAAAGAAGGGTTTTACCCTTTTCCCAAAACCTTGCGTTGTACAACGAACTTTCGGGTGGCTCAATTGGTGTAGAAGATTAAGTAAGGTGATTTTTGAAAAACAAATTACCAGCTAAAGCGGTTGAATCAAGATATGCCATTTCGGCAACAGTGGATTTCGCTGTAATCTAGACTCGACTTGTTTCATACCTTTCTTTGTTAGAGAAATCTCTTTTTGGTAAACAGTTTTACTTAAACTCAAGATAGGATATAAGCCTTTCCAATTCATACTCGAAGCCCAGGAAAGCATGACTTCAACATCAACAAGCTTCGCCCCCCCCATTCCAATGCTGGTCAAGAATACCCCAACAACCCTCTATGGGATTGTATTTACTATGGTAAGGAGGATACTAAAGCAATTGAATTGGTATATTTAGCAGATCAACAAACTCAACCATCCTTTTTTTTAATTGAGTTCTTACTCCACTACTTTCCGGACCATTATCAACTTTAATTTGTATCAGTTCGGTATCCTGCTTTTGTTCTGGTGTCATTATCTTCCACCATTGAATTAGAGTATCAACAATAAAATCCCTGGTTTTATAAGAAGAACTACCAAAGTTAATATAGAATAATTGCCCACTATCTTCATCAAGAATGCCACAGGGAGTATATTTTTCTGTGCATCCCATATGATGCTCCTCAGCTTGATTGTCTCCTCTGGGTTTTCCACCACGAGAATAACCCCCGATATTAACGGTAGCTTTGCAATCCATGCTTAGTGGTTTGACTTTCAGGCTTGTTTGTTGATTGCGGCTCAAATTCTTTGATGTTGTTGAAGATATGATCCGTTTGTGCAATTTTTTTGATGTTTGGCTTTTACTACTTTACGAAGACCATAGCCCATTCAATTCAATACTTGTACCATTGTACTGGCGCAAGGCAATTGCTCCTGGCTAAATCCCTGTTCTTTGAGTTTTTCTAGTGCGGATGTT
Source organism: Richelia intracellularis (assembly GCA_000613065.1). Taxonomy (GTDB): domain Bacteria; phylum Cyanobacteriota; class Cyanobacteriia; order Cyanobacteriales; family Nostocaceae; genus Richelia; species Richelia intracellularis_B. The sequence continues at coordinate 16,160 of CBZS010000098.1, forward strand.
GCTGTTAACCGGGTATAGACTAAGGAAGTTTTAAATGTTGGGTCTTGTTGAGAATCAGATTCTGCAATTTGTCGCAGCGATAATGCCACAACAGGTTGTTTTTGCTGGCAAAGCTTTGCTGTGCTAAAGGTTGATTGTAATCCCACACAGATTATCCCTGTTCTTTTTTCCCCTAAGCCTAACTCTATATTTTCTCTACCCCAACCGAATACTGTTTGTGCTAACCTTGCTCTACCTTGGCAATATTTCAAAGTCATCTGAGGTTGAAAGCCCCGATGTTCTACTCCATTCATTTTTGATGCTGCCAACCGCAAGTCTTCTATTTGTTTGTGATTTTGTTAATGATTTGGGCTCCTCTGCTGGGTCTAGGATACTCCAAAATACTTGCCCCTGTTTTTTTTCTCATCAACATTACATCTTACTTTCATTGGTAAATTCTTTCTTCTAAATCACCTAAGGACTATGAAAGGCTACCTGAAACTTCTGAGACTTTCATTTATATTGCAATGATACGTATCATGGTCAGGCTACTTGCATGATTTGTAACTCACTTCGACTTTTAAAACATCCTCTAAAATCCAATATCTAAAATTTTAAGGTTCTTCTGCACCTAAAATACTAACTAATAAAGCTTTTTGAGCATGCATTCTATTTTCTGCTTGTTCCCACACTAGAGATTGAGAACCTTCAATAACTTCATCAGTAATTTCTTCACCACGATGGGCTGGTAAACAGTGTAAAACGATCGCGTCTTTGTCCGCAATGTTTAATAGTTGGGTGTTAATTTGATAAGGTTGAAAAATAGGATTGCGATTACTAGCTTGACTTTCTTGTCCCATGCTTGCCCAAACATCGGTATAAATGATATTTGCTCCTTCTGTGGCAGCTTGGGCATCTTGAATAATAGAGACTTGAGTTTTATTCTTTGCGATCGCTCTTGCTTGTTCTACAACCATAGCATTAGGCTCATAGCCATGGGAAGTCGCAATTCTTACATTCATTCCTACTAAAGCACAACCTAGCATTAAAGAGTTTGCCACATTATTCCCATCACCCAGATAGGTTAAAGTTAAGTCAGAAAGCTGACCAAAACGCTCTTGGATGGTCATTAAGTCTGCTAATATCTGGCAAGGGTGTTCTAGGTCAGTTAAAGCATTTATGACTGGAATTTTGGCATATTTAGCGAAGGTTTTTAACTCAGCTTGGGCAAAGGTACGAATTGCTAAAACATCTAAATACCTATCTAAGACCCTTGCTGTATCCTGTACAGGTTCGCCGCGACTAACTTGGGTAAGATTGGGATTAAGATCGATTACCTGCCCACCCAATTGATACATTGCTACAGTAAAACTGACTCTGGTGCGCGTGGAAGCTTTGGAAAACAGCAATCCCAAAATTTTATTACATCGCAATTTCACCTGTTGGGATTTCAGTTGAATTGCTAGTTGCAATAACTCCTGAACTTCAGTGGGACTTAGTTCGGCTAGACTTAAGAAATCTCTTCCGTTCAACGGTGCCATATTGTCAATGTTTAAATAGCTGTGAGTTTGATCTTTCGGGATTGTGAACAAAAATTAATGCCCCTCAAAACTCTATCAAATTATCGAGCCAGATTGAATAGGGCACAGGGCTTAACGGGTGAGAGTAAGGATAAGATATTAACCCCCCATCTCAAATCAAAAATTCGAAATCCAACTAGCGGGGGCGACCAAGGGTAGTGATATATATTACTGCCTCATATTCTGGAATACCTAAGACCTCATTTACTTGATCGTCAAAAAAACCACCAATGCCACTAACACCCAAATGCAGCTTTATGGCTGCTAAATTTATCCTTTGACCAAGGTGTCCGGCATCCATGTGTAAATAACGGTAAACGCGATCGCCATATTGGGCAACGGCAGTTTTTAAATCTGCGGTATGGAATAATACTGCGGCTGCATCCCTACCTAATTCCTGTCCAAGACAGAGGAAATGCAATTCCCGTCGGAAATTTTTAAAACGAATTTGTCTCAGTTCTTGGGCTTTGGGGGCGTAATAATAACAACCTGCTTCTAATCCTTCTACTCCCGAGCAAACCATAAAGGTTTGGATTAAGTTTAAATCAAAATAGTCGGGATAGTTATCTAAATTTTGGTCAATATAATCTTGGGGTTGATAAGTGAAATTGAGTAGACCTTTGAGTTCATCTAGAGTTAAATCTTCTCCACTGTAGGCACGGGTAGAACGTCGATGGCGAATAGTTAATTCTAAATCTGTTAGTTCCTCTCCCCAGTAAATAGGGTTGGTAATGGTAGAAATTTTTTGACAAAAGGGAAAATTATACTTGTCTTCTAAGCACTTTTCTGATTGTACTTCTGGTAAATT
>CBZS010000099.1 GCA_000613065.1 Richelia intracellularis
TTAGAGGATGTTTTAAAAGTCGAAGAGAATTACAAATCATGCAAGTCGCCTGACCATGATAGGTCTCATTGCAATATAAATTAAAGTCTCAGAAGTTTCAGGTAGCCTTTCATTGTGCTTACTTAATTTTCTACACCAATTGAGCCACCTGAAAGTTGGTTCTACAACCCAAGGTTTTGGTAAAAGGGTAAAACCCTTCTTTTCTAAGGGTCTGAGAACCACTGCCACAATCCAACGAAAAATATCGATTATCCAGTGGGCAAAATCTTCCGGCCGATATCCTCCATCCATCCAGATAGTTTGCAGTCTTTTAACTTTATCTTTCATCTGATAAACCTGCCAGAACGTGCACCTTTAGTTTAGCCCCTGCACGTTCTGGTAGTCTTGCAGAAGTAACCAATACTCGCAAAACTAGCCCTAACAAGTCAACCGTAATAAATCGCTTACGTCCGTGTATTTGTTTTCCTGGGTCGAAACCAACATCCGTACAAATCATGGTTGCGGTTTCAACTGATTGGCTATCAAATGCTGCTTCCCATGGACTTGGTTCTCGACTGGCTGCTTCCCGAACCCATTGATATAGTTTGTCATGAATCTGAAGCCAAGTACGGTCTTTGCGCCATCTTCTGAAATAGCCATAGACTGTAGACCAAGGTGGTAAATCTCCTGGTAATGCGCGCCATGTATATCCTTGATACAGTAGGTATAAAATCGGGTTTAGTATTGCGTACATACATGTTGTAGGTGGACGACCACCTGGTTTTGCCTCTGGAAACAGCTGTGGGATTAACTCCCACTGTTCCCACGTTAAATTGCTAGGATAATTCTTAGTCATTTGCTCACGGGGTACTGTTTTCTATAATTCTTAGCATATGCCTTGTGAGCTTTTTTATGATACCTCCCACCTTTTAAAACATCCTCTGAAATGCGTTGTCATGGTTGTGCGGGTACCACATCTTTGGAATCAAACAACCCGTGACGTTCAGTTTTATCTAACTAGTTTAAATTGTGATGCTCGAAACTTAGGACAAGTGATTCGTCTTCATTGGGGTGTGGAAAATGGCTTGCATTGGACTTTACTATGTCACTTTTTCTGAAGATGCTTGTCGTGTCCGTACTGGTCATCCTCCACAAAAGTTAGCACTTCTGCGGCGAATAGTTCTTAATGCTTTAAACCTAGAGTAATCTTTGAAACGTAGTAATCGCCAAAAATATAATCGAGCCCCTATGGATAATAATTATATGCTGACTGTTCTTACTGCTTGTTTATCCCAACATGATGATACCTCTCAACCCGCTTGTCAATAGAATTTGAGATGCGCTTCCCCTATGATCTGGGGCTAAATAAACCAATTGTTATTGTACTAGATAATCCCAGATCTCAGAAGTGTAAATTAGTACAAAAAGATACGACATGAGTAGGTATACAACTATATTATTTACCTTGCTATTCTCCACAATTAAATTTGATTGAAAGATTTTCGAAATTTATTATAAATGAATGTTTCGACTCTAAGTACTATGCTCATTTTGCTGAATTTTAGGCAGGAATCTATAACTGCATTGCTACCGCTAATACTGATAAGGAGAAGAAGTTAAACAGCTTATTTCCTCTCGAGTCTCAGATAGTTTAAAAAGCCTATTTTTTAGCCGTATTAAATGCGTCATTTCTCTGTCACTTTCCAGTCTTTATTAATAAAAAAAGAAAAGAACAAAACTCTGAAATAAAAGTGGGGAATGGATATATAGTTCCAAGTTCTGAAACATTTAGCAAGAGATGCTCAGGGAGCTATTGCCATAATAGATGAATATTTTGCAGAGTATAATAACTTATTTAAGGAAGTAATAAATTATGAGTGTTTCAAATATTTACACTTAGGAATAATATCAACGATAAAAAGGAAATCATTACCAGAGATAGCGAAGGTAGTAAGTATAAATTCAGCCCAGTCATTACATCATTTCCTAGCTAAATCAGATTGGTCAGTAGATGAATTCAAACAACGAAGATTAAATAAACTTAAGCAAGTATTGAATGGTCAGAGGATTACAGTCGTAATAGATGAAACTGGAGATATAAAAAAAGGTAAAAAGACTGATTAAGTAGCAAGACAATACTTAGGGAGTGTGGGGAAAGTTGATAATGGAATAGTTTCAGTCAATGCTTATGGAGTCTACCATAATATAACATTTACATTAATGCTAAAAGTGTTTCAACCAGAAGAGACGTTAAAAGAAGGAGATAAATATAAAACAAAAATAGAGTTAGCGTCAGAAATAATTACATATTTAATTGAAGAGAATTTTAATATGGAATTAGTACTGGCAGATAGTTTATATGGTGAAAGTAGTAAATTTCAGAGAAAACTAGATGAATCTAACTTAGCTTATGTAGTTGCAATAATAAGTAATCACGGAGTCTGGTTGTCATTAGGGCAAAGTGTTAGATAAAAGAAGTGGTGTAAATTTGAGAGAACATTTAGTAATCAAAAATGAGAAACTAGATACATTAGAGAAATAATTTATGCTAAAAAAAGAGTCATAACTTACTGGGAAATAACTAATGACCCAGAAACGATGCCAGAAAATTCTACCTCCTTCGTAATGACGAATATTCAAGGAAGTTTGAGAAAGACTTTAGGCAACTTCTATGGATTAAGAACCTGGGTATAATATGGGTTTCGTCAGTGTAAACAAGAATTAGGTTGGACAGATTATCGGTTTACAAACTTTCAACATATTAAGAGCTGGTGGGAGATTATTTTTTGTGTTTACACGATGATTAGTTTGAATGCTCCAGCATTATTAGCCTTAAATCAATCTTGTGAAGTTAAGACTGAGCGGCAAATAAATAGTCATATTGATTTTTCTAATCATCAACAATGGAATCATGAATCTGGATGGAAGAATGTTTTAAATAATCTGGGTATAATCGTCCAACCACTCTTACTATTTTGGTTGATTTATCCCTGGATTGATATTTTCCCTAATTCACAGTTCTTACTGGGATTCAATCATTTAATTGCTGCTATGAATCAATTCAAATCCTGTTATGTTTCTGGATGATTTAGCTCCTGAACTATTTGCTTATCCCGGAGAATGACAGAAGAGGCTTTTTTAATGAATAATTCATATAAAGTTGGTAATTTTGGCAATTCTTAAGAACACCAGCAATATTCATTTTGCTATCTTTGGCAAAGATGGGCTGAATAGCCAATGTTCGTTGTGGCAACACAACATCATATTTTTGCATCATAAAGATTCAGTAGCACTAGAAAAATATCTTATGTCTATAAAGGAGTTAAATATGGCTCAATCTCAAGAAGCTTCTTCCATCACATCCTTACCTGTTCCTCCTAATGTAACCCCTAGAGGTGTGGCTGCAACAGAATTGCGTCCTTGGGGCTCTTTTACTGTTTTAGAAGAAGCACGAGGATATAAAATAAAGCGTATTGAAGTTAAGCCTGGACATCGTCTCAGCCTGCAAATGCACCACCATCGTAGCGAACACTGGATTGTTGTATCTGGTACTGCTAAAGTTATTTGCGGTGAGGAGGAAATTTTATTGAGCAATAATCGTTCTACCTATGTGCCTCAGTGTACTCCCCATCGCCTAGAGAATCCTGGTTCTATTAATCTTGTTTTGATTGAAGTTCAAAATGGGGAATACTTGGGGGAAGATGATATTGTCCGCTACCAAGATGATTATTCTCGTGTGGCTAAAAATGATTGAACATCATAGATACTGTAATCACATATAAGTATTTTGATTTTATTATCCGCACCACTAAATCGCTGATTTTGCTATTATGATAGTTCTTACCCCATCTTTCTCTTACAGATGGGGTTGTCAGTTGAAACCAGCATTTTTATGATTGACATTAGTCCAGCCGCAGCTAAAGAAATCCGGCGGTTGATGGTAAAGCAGCAAATATCAGCCAATAGTTTTCGGTTAGCAGTCAAACCTGGTGGTTGTAATGATTTTTTTTACGATCTCTCGTTTGATGTCCAACAAACAGAGCATAGCAATCACGATGGCATATTTACTTGCGATGATATCAAAATCTTTGTTGACTCAGAAAGTTTGAATTTTGTAAACGGTTTAAAGTTAGATTATTCAGAGGATTTAATGGGGGGTGGTTTCCGCTTTTATAATCCCCAGGCAAAGACAACTTGTGGTTGTGGTAATTCTTTTTCTTTAGAGACTACTAACTAAGATTTAAACTTGTAATAATACGCCTGGTGTGAATTAGGAAAATTAGGAAAAGATAAAAGATGAAAGTTACCAAACTTATCATCCCTCAATCCTTTTTCATGAGTAGTATAGACTTTGAAACACTATATAATCACATTTTTTGCTCTAGTTAGAGATTCCCCGTTATGAATCTATACTGCTGATACACCTATATCCGCATAAATTTGGAGACGGTTATCAGAGCCCCTAGTCACATCAATTTTCATGATTAAATTGGGGACTGGATCTTGAGTTAAGTTTAAACCTCTTTTTCCCCGAAGCCGAGTGATATTACGAATATAATAATACAACCCTTTGTTTCTCTTCTTCACTCTCTCTTCTTCCTCCTCCCTTTCTCTCCTGCCTGACTCTGGGGATAATGCTGTGCTAAGAATGCCTCTGCTTGAGTGCGAACGCTAATTTCTCCATCTAAAGTAGCAGCCAGTAAATCGTCTAAGATTTGCTTATATACTGGTCCTGGCTTATAACCTAGTTTTTTCAGGTCATTACCATTTATAACTGGTTGTATATGCATTAATGTGGTCAAGTAGTACCAAATTTGCCTTCTCACAACTCTTGAACTATGAAGAGCTACTAAAATTAACAGTGGCGATTCATACTGACGCAATAATTGGAATACCTGGCTGGGTAATTCACAATTTGATAAGGATGTTTGGATTTCAGCTTGTACAGTAACTAAATTCTGTAATCTTTTAATCCCATCTTCATGTAGTTGGAGGTTTTGTCCTACCTTCCCCCTATATTCAGGTTCTATATGCGCAATTAGCACCTCTAAGCGCATTTGCCATAATATTAACCCAGATTGATTGTCAAACCTTTGCACACAGTAATCTAATAGTCGCAATCTTCGCAGCAGTCGTCCATCTAATTCTAAGGTGGGATGGATACATTTTAATGCTCCCAAGCTACCCAATAATTCCAAAGCTAATTGCCAGTAGGGAGCCTCTAAAATATGCTTTAATTCAGCTTTGAGTCTGGTTTGCAAGGCTGGTGCGCGATTATTTACTCTTGTGGTGCGATCGTATATTCCACTGTTAATGGCATAGTGAATATATTCTTGAGTTTGAGCTTCAATTTCAAAACCAAAACGCACAGCGAATCTCACCCCACGGAAGATTCTTGTCGGATCTTCAATGAAACTATTAGCATGAAGTACTCGAATTTGTTTTGCCTCTAAATCTAATAAGCCACCAAAGAAATCAAGTAGTTTACCTGCACGAGGAGGGGTAAGTCGTAAAGCTAAAGCATTAATAGTAAAGTCCCTTCTATACAAGTCTTGCCGAATGGAGCTGGCTTCTACTTCCGGATTAGCGGCAGGATAGGGATAAAATTCTGTCCTGGCAGTAGCAATATCTACCGATAATGAGTCTAATACTGAATCGTTGTCCCATAGTAAAGCTGCTGTTTGAAAGGCTCCGTGAATTTCTAGCCTCGCTTCTGAATACATTGCTTCTAGTGCTTTTGCTAACTCGACACCAGCACCTACATCAGCAGATTGATGAAAACCGTCCACCACTAAGTCAATGTCTTGAATTGATAAGCCAGTAGCAGTCTTCTCAGCCAAGAGTAAATCCCGCACTGCTCCCCCTACCAAATATATATGCCAGCCCATTTCTTTTGCCTGTAAGGATGCTTTAGTGAGCAATTCCCATAGAGCAGGGCCAATACTTCTCCTTAATCGAGATAATACTTCAGCCTCGTTTAATGACTGGGTAGGGAAATTTAACTCTTCTTCCTGGGTTCCTTCTCCCCTACGTCCCCGTCCTTGTGAAGACTGATGTAGTTCTTTTAATACATCTGTATAAGTAACAATACCGACTAAATTTCCATCTTCCAACACTGGTAACCTACCAGTATTATATGTCACCATCAATGACTGGATTTGAGGCAGCGTAGTCTCAGGTGTAATTGTTTTCAGGTTTAAAGTCATGTACCCTTTCACGGGAGCATGACTAAAGCCATGATGGAGAGCAATATCTAAATCCCGTCGGGAAATGATCCCCATTAACTTACCATTGGCATCCACTACAGATAATCCAGAATGTCCGTAACGCAATAAAATTCTTTGTGCTTGGGCGATAGTAGTATCTGGACGAATTGTACGCACAGGAGAAGACATTAAATCTCGTGCTTTGAGGGAATGGGGAATTTGCTCTTTCAACCCATCTAAAAGCTCTTTGAATAAAGCTTGGGTATTTACACCTCGAATATTTAAAGATGCAGCTTGGGAATGTCCACCACCCCCAAAAGTCTGAAACAGGTGGTTAACATTGACATTAGGTATTTGCGAACGCCCAATCATCGTTAATCGATAAGTATTCTCTTCCCGAGTGGGATACTCATTCGCCAGCAGCAAGGCATCAATTTCTGTCACTTCCACTAACTCCGATCCCAAACTAGATAATCCCGGCACGAAGCCATCAGTATGCAAAATTACCCATGCAATAGTATATCCTCGCACACATACATACTGCATTTCTTCCAGGGCAACACTTAAAAGCTGTTGTAATTCAGGAGATAATCCTGGCTGAACATATTCAGCCACCACCGATAAGCTAGCCCCTTGTGCCATTAACCAAGCCAAAGCCGAAGCATCCCTTGATGTGGTAACATCATATAACAAACAACCAGTATCAACATGGATGCCCAAAGCCATTGCCGTTGCTTCCGCATTTGTCAGTTGGATATGCTGTTGTTGTAATTCCTCGGCAATTAGGGTAGTGGTAGCTCCTACTGGAGAAATATGTACTTGAGTTGCTGGAATATCCCCTTGTTGATCCAGATGGTGATCGTAGACAATAACTGAATGTAACTGTGGTAAATCAAACCATGATGCCGCCTTACCCAAGCGAACACGATACTGGGTGTCCGGTACAATTAAGGACCGAACTGTGTGGGGATTTACCGAACGTCTTTCAATTAAAGGGTATTCATCCCTATGTAATGCTAAGAAGTCGCGCACAGGTGGGTGAGCACCCCCAGTCAGAACAATTTTAGTCCCTGGTAGTAATCGCGTTAACCCTACTGCTGCTCCTAAGGCATCAAAATCTGCTGTAGTGTGACATAAAATTAAGTCCATGATTTAGAAGAGTGAGGGAGTTAAGTAGGAAAGGACAGATGGAAGAGAGGAGCCAGTATAAATGAACTTCGTGCACTATCAAGTGTGAAGGTATAGCTCTTTTCAGTTGCATGTTGTCCATTTCTCTACTTATAAGTTTTGAATTGCACTAAAAGGATGGTTTTTCTGATACTTTAACAGATAGACGAAATCTGTTCAGCCTTTGGGTATCAGATATCTTAATTTATTCAAAATTTAGTTGTCTTGGGAGAAGGGAAAATGAATATCATATTCCAATTTGCTTTATTAGCTCTCGTATTTTTATCTTTTGTGATGGTAATTGGCGTACCTGTTGCCTATGCCACTCCCCAGAATTGGATTGAATCGAAAAGATTACTTTGGATCGGTTCTATTGCCTGGGGTGCTTTAGTTATCGTAGTTGGCATCTTAAACTTTTTCGTAGTTTAAGCCACTGCTATGACTAGTCTTCGGCAAATAGCATAGAAAATACAGGGGTAGGGGAGCAATCTAGAAAAAATCAGCGGTCGAGTATAAAACAGAAAAGCGATCGCTTTGATAGTTTCTTAATTATTAGAGCTCAACTGCTCCTGTTACTCTAGAAACCAATCTGTATTTGGAAGCAGTATAGTAAGATTTAGAGGCAGTCATGGCAGTTTTTGAAGGCACTTTTACCCAAACAGAAGCCTTGCGATTTGCAATGGTTATCGCTCGATTCAATGATTTGGTCACCAATAAGCTACTAGAGGGGTGTCAAGATTGCTTAAAACGTCACGGAATTGATGCAAATCCCCAAAGCTCTCAAGTTGATTATATTTGGGTTCCTGGTAGCTTCGAAGTCCCTTTAGTCGCTAGACAATTAGCAATCTCCCAACGTTATGATGCCGTTATTTGTTTAGGTGCTGTCATCCGGGGACAAACCCCTCATTTTGACTATGTCTCATCAGAAGTTGCCAAAGGTGTCGCTGCTGCTGCTTTTCAAACAGCTGTACCAATCATATTTGGTATTCTCACCACAGATACCATGCAACAGGCACTAGAAAGAGCTGGAATTAAAAGTAATTTGGGCTGGGAATATGCAATGAATGCCATCGAAATGGCTAGTTTGATGCGGAATCTTCACTCCAATCTCACCCCTGTATATCCAGCCGAATCACCTTCTCTAACAGGGTCTATCACTGGCAAAACTTTAGGAAAAATGAATCCAGAATCCGAAGGTTGAGTTTAAATCTAGCGATTGTGAATTTACGGTCGCTCTCCATTCTACCTCTCAACTGATCCTGGGATTTCCATCCCAGGTGGACTCTCCCTAGATAACAAAAAATTATGGAAACCCTCATTTTTTTGTTGACAAATATGAAAAAATTTGAAATAATCATACTTATAGTTAAAAATGCGGGTATAGCTCAGTGGTAGAGCGCAACCTTGCCAAGGTTGATGTCGCGCGTTCGAATCGCGTTACCCGCTTCTTAAAAATTGATATATATCAACTTTATTTTTGATAAGATATATTAGATATATATTGTTTACTGCAAACCCTAAAAACAAATTGTATGCAGTATTTGTGTTACATAAATTTGCAAACATTTTGAAGGTGGCTTTGCCTAAGAGTATGAAGATTGAAATACAAATAGGCAAGACCCCAGCAGTAAAAAATTGGATGACTCTAAAATAAAGTAAGAGTTAATTCTCACTGAATTTTATCCAGTGTTGATTTTTCCCAGAAATCAACCAGTGAGGAATTTATTACCTGCAAATCAGTTAGTTTCTATTCTGGTTATTTTAGTGCAGAACGCCAGACATCATAGCCCTCCTGACTTAGATGTAACCCATCTGTGGTTAACTCTGGTCTAAGGTTCTCCTGAAAATCGGTAAACCAATTATAGATCTTAACGAATTTAGCACCTTCTTGCTTAGACGCGATCGCTAATTGTTTATTTATATAGCGAATATAATTATTAGGTAAATCAGCTCTGCGGGTAGGTAATATAGATTGAATAATAATTTCAGTTTGAGGGTGAGTTTTACGTAAACGGCGAATAATTAAACGGTGATTATTAATAATTGTAGGAGCTTTGATAACCCGACGTAAATCATTGATCCCAGCCATAATATAAATAGCCTGGGGTTTAGTAACAGAAAAAATAGAAAGTCTTTTTAAAACCCCCGTAGAAGTATCCCCTGAGATTCCTTGATTCAGCCACAATTGACCATCAGGTAACTTTTCCTTGGGAAACCACATACTTAAAGAATCACCAATCAAAATACTTAAGCGATTCTTTCCCTGACCCTCAGCTATGGCTTTTGCTTCCATAGCTAATAAAGTTTTCCAGTCAGTATAGGTTAATTTAGAATATTGCCGACGGGAATTTGCAGCAGGATACCAATAATTCGTTTTTAAGCGTGTATATATCTGTCCTGCGCTTAAAGCTGCTAATGTTTGATAATACATTTTTGGTCCAGAACAGACCTTGCGACTAGCGACCACTTCAGGACTAGTAAGTAAGTCTGTAGCTTGGGATAATCTTGACTGGCTAAATTCTGGTGGTGAGACTTGAAGCACCTCTTGTAACTTCATCACATTGATGGTATTTCTGAATAGAACATCTTGTGTATTTACCTCCGGAGAACGAGTCGATTTCATCAGCAAAAACTGAGGAGTAGTTGATGGTACCGCTAACCCTGTTAACAAACTGATGGCTAACAGATAAATATAGCTCATCTCTATTTTTACTCTCTTCTAAGTGCTACTTTTTCTAATCTCACGATTAATCCTCTGGTATCGGGAAAGTTTAATTCTATATATTTTTATTTACACCGTATAAATATGTAAAGTGGAGTAAATACAGAACATTCACTATTTCTTTAAATAAGAGAAATTATGTATACATTATTCTTACTGATTTACTAAAAACAGTTAGAATTACGGGTTATTTTTTGGAATATCCTATAAAATACTTACTCTTAATAACAAAAATAAAATTATTACTCAGGATAAAATGTGCCATTCGTATATTGATATGAGTCATATCAGTGAAGTTAATGAAATAAATTTTAAAATCTCTTCTTTAAACAATGCTATGACTATATTGATTTATTAGCTGACAACAATCAATAGAAATTTTTCATAAATTTTTCCGAAAAAGACAAATGTTTTTTCTCTTTGTGGGAAGTATAAAATCATGACCAAAATAATTGGGTGCGACTCTTTTAGTAAGAAGGGGAGTGGAACTTAGACAGGTATTGGAAGAGGTGGAGGGGTAGTAGAACAACGAGCTTTAAGAACTTGCTTGATCAAAGGAATAGCACTAGAGTACAAAGCCTGGTGATTGGGTTTATGTTCTTGTTGTAGATGAAGCTGCCAATACTCATCCCAATCGCCACTGATGTATAAAGAGCCCAGGGGTAAAACAGCCTCAGCACCCCTCATGATCCATCTAGCCCCAGTGATATCCATCCTGTCTTTAATCAGGTGGCGACAAGCACCCTCAATCACCCCCATGGCGATGGGGAATCCAGCTTTTAAGTAATCGTCATATTTGAGGTATTTGGCATTGTTAAGTAAATATCTAGCACAGATATCCACGGGTTTACGTTCTTGGGGGGTGAGTTTGGGTAAAGTCGCACTGCGGTGCATACCTGGGGCAACAGAACTTGATTTAGCTTCAAGGATAAGCTGTAAACGTTTGCTCTCCCAAGCTGCATTTGTGTTTAAGTCTGAGAATAAAACACAAATGCAGCTTTCCACAAATACTCAATCACATGGATAATATCCCTGTCTAAGTCCATGAGAATATTGCTGTGGTGGTAGATTAAACTCCCCATCCAAAGGAAATAGCGTATTTATCTTTCTTGCTCCATAATCGATTCTATTGGCGATTACTGTGCCAAATAATGTGGTCAATTTCCGCGACAATTTTTTCTTGTGTCTTCTGTTTACTGAGTCTGTGGCTGCACACTCTCCCTCTATTTCATCTTGAGTGCGTTTACCAAAATATCTTTGTTTGTAACAACCGTCTCAATAGTTCGTATCGATTCTCAAGTAAGTTACTCTCTATCTGGGAGTGTTCTAACCCACAAATGCTGTTTGAGTCTAACCAACTAACTATCTGTTCAAATAGTTCTCGTGCTTGTGACCAAAACATACCTTGATTTGATGTAGATGCTTGCATCGGGTGTGTAAATGTTCCTGTTTTTTCACTTTTTACAAGCCAATTCCATTAAGTACATTTTTGGCTGTGAATACTACTCTGGTTCACTTATCATTTATTATTAATCTATTATAATCCGTACTACCAAAAGAGTCGAACTCAAGATAATTAGGGAGCAGTCATGTGGAAAACTGGATGGAATCCTAGGGTAAGCGCATCTAATTTTCTAATGAAAATTACAGATTTTTGTACATAATTGTAAGGTATGTCTTGATTGTCAAGTGCTAACGCCAACGACGGGCACTTCGTGCCTAAGCGCAGGCTAAGCCTACGCCCTTTAGGGGGGTAGTTGTGGGGCAAAAAAATGGAGATTTAAGTATTAAAGAAGTTAAGTAGTATGCTAAGGACGCAAAGGATCTATCTAAACTGAACGGGTTAGTCTAATGGTATCTCTGATAAGAAGGCTTGCGCCTACAGGTTTCATATCATCAAAACCAAAGATTAAAAGTTCAAAAAATCTGAGTATAGCGAATGCTACTGCATTGACAGAAAAATGTTATTAGGTGATTTATAAGAAATAATTGACCAAGGAAAGTAAGATGTAATGTTGATGAGTAAAAAAACAGGGGCAAGTATTTTGGAGTATGCTAGACCCAGCAGAGGAACCCAAATTATTAACAAGATCACAAACAAATAGAAGACTTGGGGTTGGCAGCATGGAAAATGAATGGAGTAGAACGTCGGGGCTTTCAACCTGAGATGACCTTGAAATATTGCCAAGATAGAGCAAGGTTAGCACAAACAGTATTCGGTTGGGGTAGAGAAAATATAGAGTTAGAGTTAGCGGAAAAAAGAACAGGGATAATCTGTGTGGGATTACAATCAGCCTTTAGCACAGCAAAGCGTTGCCAGGAGAAACAACCTCTTCTGTTGTGGCATTATCCCGGGGACAAATTGCAGAATCTGATTCTCAACAAGACCCAACATTTAAAACTTCCTTAGCCTATACCCGGTTAACACCAACATCCGCACTAGAAAAACTCAAAGAACAGGGATTTACCCAGGAGCAATTGCCTTGCGCCAGTACAATGGCACAAGTATTGAATCGAATGGGCTATGGTCTTCGTAAAGTAGTAAAAGCCAAACCTCAAAAAAAATTCCACAAACCGATGATATCTTCAACAACATCAAAGAATTTGAGCCGCAATCAACAAACAAGCCTCAAAGTCAAACGACTAAGCATGGATTGCATGGAAAGCTACCGTTAATATCGGGGGTTATTATCGTGGTGGAAAAACCAGAGGAGACAATCAAGCTGAGGATGATGATATGGGATCTACAGAAAAATATACTCCCTGTGGGATTCTTGATGAAGATAGTGGGCAATTATTTTATATTAACTTTGCTAGTTGTTCTTATAAAACCAGGGATTTTATTGTTGATACTCTAATTGAATGGTGGAAGACAATGACACCAGAACAAAAGCAGGATATCGAACTGATACAAATTAAAGTTGAGAATGGTCCGGAAAGTAGTGGAGTAAGAACTCAATAAAAAAAAAGGATGGTTGAGTTTGTTGATCTCCTAATTTGTTGATCTCCTAAATATACCAATTCAATTGCTTTACTATCCTCCTTACCATAGTAAATACAATCCCATAGAGGGTTGTTGGGATATTCTTCACCAGCATTGGAATGGGGAGCGAAGCTTGTTGATGTTGAAGTCATGCTTTCCTGGCCTTCGAGTATGACTTGGAAAGGCTTATATCCTATCTTGAGTTTAAGTAAAACTGTTTACCAAAAAGGGATTTCTCTAACAAAGAAAGCTATGAAACAAGTCGAGTCTAGATTACAGCGAAATCCACTGTTGCCCAAATGGGATATCTTGATTCAACCGCTTTAGCTGGTAATTTATTTTTCAAAAATTATCTAATTTTTGGTTTTGAAGATTTGAAACCCGTAGGCGCAAGCCTTCTTGTCAGAGATAGCATTAGACTAACCCGTTCAGTTCAGATAGACCCTTTGCGTCCTTAGCATAATACTTAACTTCTTTAATACTTAAATCTCCATTTTTTTGCCCCACGAGTGTTCCAGCAACTGAGGAAGATTTGGTGGCCTAGAGGATTGCCAGGTGGGGGTATGAGTGTTTATTGGCCTTACTCAAGGTCTTGATCTCCCTCCACTAACTCCCCAAAGGGCGTTGGCGTTCGCACTTGACAATCAAGACATGTTCCACAATTATGTACAAAAATCTGTAATTTTAACTACAAAATTAGATGCGCTTACCCTGTTTCTCCTTGGCGTTCCAAGAACAAATCCATCGCCAAATATAATTCATCCTCATCCCCTTCTTCTAATTCTAAAACTTCCCCTAAACTGGAGAAAAAAGTTTCTCCATCTAGCCCTCTTGCTGTTGCTAATTTATAAGCTGGTTTGACAATACACGCCACTATCATAGCCTCAATTATTCTTCTTATTCTGCTGTTTGAACTATCAATTAAGGTATGTAATCCTAATTTTATTAAGCTTGATAGTGTTCCCGCCACATGACCATGAGGACGACTACGAATGATTTTAAATATTTCTTCTAAATCTTCTACTGCTTTACCTCCTTTAAGCAGAATTTTGAAATCATCTACCGTTTCCGAAGGCAGTTTTGAAACATTCGCAAGGGTACGTTTACGAACTTTTCCGTCCTCAGAGTATGACTCGCGAAGCAAAACGGCTGGGGGAGAGTTTCTGCTAGGAATACATTTTATATACATGACTACAATTATCTCGTCTTTCTATTCTCATAATATAAAGTAAATATTTAGCCACATGGCTACAAATCTTTTGTGTAAAAACCCTCAAGCTTTGGAAAGTTAAAGCTTTAAGCTCTGTTTAGTACATATGCTCCGGGGGAACTTCAAATAAAACACCGTAAATCCTCAAACCGATATCAGATTTATGGTAGAAAGTCCTAAATATTGGGCATACATTTATGAATCTATCCCACTAATAACAAAAGGTGATAATATGCCTGTTGAGTAAGAGGGGTTATATCATCTAATGGCTGGAGGTTTTGAAGGACTGAGTAATTTGGACTGGTCTTTGTTTGAGGATATTTTTCCGAAACCGCCAGAGAAACGCGAACGAGGAATGCCACATTCTTCATTTCGTTATGTACTCAATACCTTACTGTATATATTGATAACAGGGTGTCCTTGGTGTGACATTCCAAAAGGAAAAATATGGGTATCAAAGAGCTCTGTACATTGATGGCTCAAACGTTGGCAGTTCGATCGGAGGTTAGAGGCTTTACAAGCACGAATATTGGGGATTGGACAAGAGAAAGGGTTAATCAATTGCAGTTATGGCGGGGTGGACGGGTTTTTTCCCCCTGGAAAGGGCGGTGGTGATGGTGTTGCTTACGGTGGGAAAGGAAAGCGTATTTTTATACACACTCTTACTGAAGGTTCATGAATGCCTTTATCCAATCCCACCACACCTGCCAATGGTAGTAAAAGAGATTAGGTTATATCACTTCTAGACAGTGTAAAGGTTAAGAGGAACAAACGCGGTAGACACCGTAAACCCCTGAAAGTGCTTGCTGCTGACAAAGGCTACGATTATAAGGATAAGCGCCCTGCTTTACCTAGACGTGGTATTAGGCCGCAATGGCCCAAGGGGGTTTGGAAGACAAAGAAGAAGAAGGGCAGACCCATTAAAATTTCCGTCCCACGTTTTCAACAAGAACGTTGTTTCCCATGGGTTCAAAAAAAATATTGTCGTCTTGTTGTCAGGTGGTAAACAATTTCAGCTTATTTTGATGCTTTTTTGTCTCTTGCAACAATCCATATTTAGATTAACAAAATTACATTAGTGGGATATTCTCATCTTTTTACTTTGAAGGATGTTAAGGTCTACCTAATTGTATATACGGCACAAAAAGATATTCTCTCCCGTTTTTCCCCACTGCGGAAGCAATTATTCAATTTTATTAATTTATTAATCGTGAAACTCCTACAAGTTCTCTCTAATACTCAAAAAACCAATAGGTTACATACTGGGTAACTTATAAATATCTTTTGTATATTATTTTGTATATTCGAATTAAATGCTTACTGCCTACATTGCATGCATATTAAGAAACCAAACTTAAAGATTGTTAAATTTTGTAAAAATGAGCTCTAGTAAACTAGAAACATTGATTGTACCTAGTTACACTAAGCTAAAAGTGTATACACTTAGTTAAGTCTAAAAAACAAGGTGTGTTCCTCTAGCTTCAATGATACCACTACAACTTACCTTGAAAAATTTCCTCAGTTATAGTGAGGCAACTTTAGATTTTCGCGGCTTACACACGGCGTGTATTTGTGGTTCCAATGGTGCAGGAAAGTCCTCTTTGTTGGAGGCAATTACCTGGGCAATTTGGGGACAAAGTAGGGCTGGGACAGAAGATGATGTTATTCGTTCTGGAGCGAAGGAAGCTAGGGTTGATTTTGTATTTCAAACAAGTCAGTTACAAACTTATCGAGTCATTCGTAGTCGCCCCAGGGGTGGAACTAGTGTTCTGGAATTGCAAATAGAAAGCCCTGATGGATTTAGGGCAATTACTCCCAAGGGTTTAAGGGCTACCCAAGAGTTAATTCTGCAACATATAAAATTAGACTACGACACTTTTATTAATTCTGCTTATTTACGCCAAGGGCGAGCAGATGAATTTATGGTAAAGCGTCCTAGCGAACGGAAGCAAATTTTAGCAGATTTGCTGAAGCTGAATCAGTATGATGAGCTGGAAGATAGGGCAAAGGAGTTATCCCGTCACTTTAAGATAAGGGGAGAAGAAAGCGACCGTCTATTGACAGGAATGAAGGTGCAATTACAAGAGAGAGAAGTAATTGCTCAACAAAAACAAGATTTAGCAGAGGAATTAAATCAACTGCAACAAGTACAGGAATTTGAACGTAATAGGTTACAAAGTTTGCAGGTGGTACAGCACCAACGGCAAGGATGGGAGGAACAACTACATTTTACCCGTCAGCAGTATCAAAACTTGATGCAGGATCGGGAAAGACTCAGGAAGGAAGAATCTAGCTTAAAGACTCAATTAGATGACTTGGAAGGAATTTTACAGCAAAAAGCTGATATCCAAGCAGGTTCTAGTCAGTATCAACAGCTGCAAGCCCAAGAAGAAGCCTTAGCTACAATGTTTGAAGAATACACCCATTGGCAACAGGTAAAACAGCAAAAACAAGAGGAATTAAACCAAGAGATTAAAGAAATTGAGCAGGAATTGCAAAAAGCTCAAGCAACTTTAAACATCTTGGCACAGGAGGAACAAGAGATTGAGAAAACCCTGAATAAAGTAGAAGAAGTAGAAACTGCGAACGCGAAATTAACGGCAGCTAGGCAAAGGGTAGCACAGTTAGATCAACTGCAAATGCAAGTATCCCCTCTCCTGCAAAAACGCATAAGTTTGCAAACTCAAGTAGATCGAGCCCAGGCTAGTTTAGTAGCTCGGCTGGAGCAATTAGAAGTTAATCAAAATGAGTTGCAATCCCGCCAACAAAGCCAACCTCAACTGCAACAAGTAGTCATAGAAGTGGCAACACAAATCGAAGAGTTGGAAAAGATGCGGGTGTACTTACAACGGGTACAGGAAAAGGGACAGGAAAGACGGCATTTTATCGAAAGACTGCAAGGCCAGCAACGGGAATATGAAAGACTTCTGGGAGAATTGGAACAAAAACTGCAAATGTTACAAACTCCGAATGCAATTTGTCCTTTGTGCGAACGTCCTTTGGACGAACACCATTGGAATCGGGTAATAGATAAAACTCAGGAAGAGTATCAAGATACGGAAGGGCAATTATGGGTGGTTCGGGAACAGATGGCTTTCTCTGATAGAGAAATTCAGGTATTGAGACAGGAATATCGGGAAGTTTCCCAACAGTTAACCCCCTATGATTCCTTACGGGAACAGCGGGGACAATTAGCGGCTCAGTTAGATAATAATAGTGATAACCAACAAAGGCTACAAAAAATTGCCCAAGAAAGACAACATTTAGAGGGTTCACTACAATCCGGTGAATATGCCCCGGAACAGCAGCAAGAATTGCAACAATTAGATGCATACTTGCAAAAACTCAATTACAATGAGCAAGATCACGCCCTAGCTCGTAGTGAGGTGGAAAGATGGCGATGGGCAGAAATCAAGCAGGGACAGATAAAAGATGCCCTCAAGCGACAAAGACAAATTGAGTCACGTAAACCAGAAATTCAGGAGCAAATTGTACAGTTAGAAGCAAGTATTAATACATACAATACGAATTCTCCCGTAGCCCAGGAATTAGCACACATAGAGCAGCAAATTCATGGTATCGGTTATGATCGGGAACACCACCAACAAATCCGGTTGGCTGTGCGTCAAGCGCAGGGTTGGCAGTTACGATACCAACAGCTAACAGCTGCAACCCAGCAATATCCACAATTACAAGCCCGATTGCAAGAATTAAAAATATCCTTACAAGCCCGTGTATCTGAGCACCAAAGGTTAACTGAACAAATCAATCAAATTCAGCAGCAACTGGAAAATACAGCTAACCCCTTAAAGCAAATTCAAGCTCTAGAACAACAAATTACCATCTGCAGAAGAGAACTAGATGAAAAAATTGCCCAATTGGGCCGTTTAGAGCAGATGGCAGTGCAATTAGAGGCTTTGCAACAGCAGTCTGAAGAACAGCAACAGCAATTACAAGAACACCGTAAACAGCACCGCATATATCAGGAGCTAGCACAGGCTTTTGGTAAAAATGGGATCCAAACATTAATGATTGAAAATGTACTACCCCAGTTGGAAGCAGAGACAAATCAACTTTTATCCCGTTTGAGTGCAAATCAATTACATGTACAATTCGTCACCCAAAGAGTAGGGCGTAGTGGGAAAGCGAAAAAGAAAAATGCCAAATTAATTGATACCTTGGATATTCTAATTGCTGATGCTAGGGGAACCCGTGCTTATGAAACTTATTCTGGCGGGGAGGCATTTAGAATTAACTTTGCCATTCGTTTAGCACTGGCTAAATTACTCGCACAAAGGGCGGGTGCAGCCTTACAATTGTTGATTGTGGATGAAGGATTTGGTACTCAAGATGATGAAGGATGCGAACGCTTGATTTCTGCTATTAATGCGATCGCTCCAGATTTTGCTTGTATTCTCACAGTAACCCATATACCCCATCTAAAAGAGGCTTTCCAAGCCAGGATTGAAGTTAATAAAACTCAAGACGGTTCTCAACTCAGTTTATTGATTTAACCCAATACCTAGATTTAGATAAAACAAGAGTAACCATGAATGTACTGGCTCATACTATCAGTGTGAACCAGCAAACTTACTAACTTTACTGCCATTATTAAATTGTATAGGCAAAAATCCAGTTAAAAAAATTCTACTCGGGCGTCAAAACCTTCGGAGCGGAGCATTCTCGTCACCTTTTCCGCATCCGAGCGAACGCTAAAATTACCGGCATTCACATAAGTACCTAAACGGGATTCAGCTTGAAAAGCTTGGGGTAATAATTGGCGGACTTTAGTCAACGTCTCGTCATCTCTTAATGGTACTACAACTACATAACTACTTCGGGAGTTGTTGTTAATTGCTAAGGCTTGAAAGGTACGTGTGTCTACAAATCCCGTGGGGGTAATGCCAACGGTACGTTGAAATTGATCTACAGCTGTACTAGTAGCTCGATCAAAATACCCAGTAGGATTACCTCCAAGGAAACCTCTTTCCTGTAACTGTTTCTGTACAGCAGTAACTCGCTGACTGTTCTCACCTAAACAAATATCTCCCTTCTTAGGAGTACAACTAGAAAAAAGACGATCCAATGCCTGGGATATTGCTGCGATGGTTTGAGAATTAGCTATGCCATTAGGTATTAATTTATTATCCTGCTGGAAACGAACCACTGCATCTCTAGTTCTGTTACCAAAGATGCCAGTAATTCTATGGTTGAAGTAACGTAGTCGTTGTAAAGCTCTCTGTAACTCTGATACTCTACTTCCAGCATCTCCTTGGTTAAGGGCATTAGGGAAAGGATCTCTAGTCCCCGAATTTTCTGGCATTGGGAGTGGAGTTTGACTAGCATTCTCATTCATTGCTCTCTGAATTTCTCGTTGAGTGCGTCTGCCCACAATGCCATCCATACGTAGTCTTCTAGACTGTTGAAATTGCTGTACTGCGGTAAAAGTTTTGTATTGAAAAGTACCAGTAATAGAACTACGATAAAAACCTAAACTTTGTAAATCTCGCTGGAGTTGAGTAACGGCACTACCACTACTACCTATTTGTAGTAGATTACTGGAATTATTGGTGTGTTGATTATTAGATGAATGATTTGAACACCGACGCTGTAATGCTTGTCGAGTTATTGGGCCTAATACACCAATAGCATCAATACCCACGGCTTGCTGAAAACTTCTGAGAGCATTTTCGGTTTTGATACCAAAATATCCAGTAATATTGCCTTGAAAGTGACCTAATCGTTGTAAACACCTTTGAATATAATTAACGTTTGCACCCGATTCTCCCAGTCTAACTTGTTGAGCGAACGCAGATTCCCATGGCGTACTAGCGAACGCTACGGTAATAAGCATAAATTTTAAGGTTCTAGATACTGTATTGGATTTGTGCCTATATTTTGTGGTGATACGTTTTATTAATGGGGTAGAAGGAGAGGTTAAATTCTGATGAGCCATATTTTTTATCTATTTCCCTGTATATATGGTAAGAAAATGCCTCCAACGTAAAGAAACCTCAGATAGCAGTCTCTTGTCAGTAGAGAGAATACTTAAGTATTGAGAACCACGCAACAGTAACAACAGAATCCAAGTATGAGTGAATGAATCCGCTAGTAAAAGGAATCGCTATCATATCATGTTCCCTCAAATACTTCTTACCTCCTAAGTTGTATTGGGAATCTAATTCCCAGCACAAAGTTTTCTGCAAGTGGTAATTCACTACTTACTTCTTTAAATATTTGTATGGTTGTACAACCATACCCGAGAAACTACAAATCCTCCGCAGTTGCTATAAATCTACATAGCTGTATAACACTTCCCTTTGGAGGAAAAGCTGCTCCAGGGTACTTCCCCAAGGCATAGTCTCTGACCTACTAAAAATTGAGGCGTTGCTGAATCAGGGGATGATTTCACTACATTTTCAACGATTTCTCAATGGTTTCAAATCCTAATTCATCCCGCACTTATGCAACGCCAAAATTGAAATTGGGAATACGAGTTTTACAGCCACAATTGAAAAAGCCATCAAGCCCCCAAGCTGCACATTCAAGGGAACGCGGTGTATTTGGCTGAGAAGTTGTTGTATAGTAGCAGGAAACATAACCATTTTGATTAGTATCAACAGCCTGACACCCCAAGGAATTTACCTCTTGTTTGATAACCGTAGCAACGTAATCTCTTAATTGGTTCTCTGCAAAACTCCTGCCAAACATTGATTGTCCGACAGTTCTACCTGCGGTAACTAGAAACGCACTGGAAACAACAGCTAAAAAGGCAACACCGAAAATAATTAAGAATAATTTGGTTTTATTCATAAGAAAATTAGCGAGCACTAAAAAAGGTATCAATAACAAGTAGCCGGCGTTGCATAAGTGCGGGATGAATTAGGGTTTGAAACCATTGAGAAATCGTTGAAAATGTAGTGAAATCATCCCCTGATTCAGCAACGCCCTGAGATATAGTTTCAGGTAAGGAACAATAATTTCGGGGGGTTCTGGGGGTATTTCCGGAAACAATGCTGGTTGGGTTTCCAGCCAAATATTTGGTGTAATTACTTTATAGCGGGGGGCAACTTTTTCCCCCATTTCCTTTTGTTGATGGGATGGATTCACAGCCCAGAGATAGCGGTAAGTTAGAGGGGTTTGAGAATTACTGCAAACCTTTTCACCTCAAGGATTAATTGGTAGCGTACAGTCTGGATTTGTGCAACAGATTACCCTTTGTGTAGAAATCATACAAGTATATATCTGTTTTGAAAATAGGATTAAGTGTTAGGAAGCGAGTGTATTGTGATGAAACACTCTTGTATAAAGGCTTTTCAGCATCAGCAAAGTGTTGAGACTGGAGGAAAGTATCCTCATTTTTAGTGACTAACATTGTTACAAACTGGGGAATAACTCTTTTATAACACTTCAGATATAGCTGCGTTTTTCCATAATGTCCACATGACTATGACATATGTAATTGTGTATAAACGTTACTTTTAGATAAGGCTAGGACTACATAGGGTCTAAATTGAGTTAGACAAAGTCAATATATGGCTGTATCTAATCCATAGCAATGCGAACGGAACAAATTAATTTGTTTTTGGGTATTTGATCACTAGTGCTTTGTCCCATGAATTTTCCGGAATTGAAGGAGTAGGAGCTTCTCGCTCCCATTACATTGTTGGACTCACCAAAATTGATGAAAACTATCTGTTTTCACTCGTTTATGGGTTTCTTTTCTCGGCGTTGCTGAATAAGGGGATGATTTCACTAAATTTTCAATGATTTCTCAATGGTTTCAAACCCTAATTCATCCCGCACTTATGCAACGCCCTTTTCTCAAAAGAAAGCTTTACCCTTTCCCCATGTCTCTTCGAGGATAGCAAGATGTCGAGTACTATATGGATTTGGCTCATAGTGGGCACAGGACTATGTGTAATGGAACTGTTTTTTCCCACAGAGCTAGTGATGTTGATGATGGGGATTAGCGCACTTATAGTAGCTGTGTTGTCTGGGGTGCTTCTTGGGAACTTATGGCTGCAAGTTTTAGTATGGTTCATACTATCTACTGGCTTATTGGTTTTTTCCCGACGGTTGCTCGCTCCCAAAAGAGGTAAGTCTCAAATTCAGGATGCAATTATAGGGGAAACTTTAACAGAAATACCATCAGGGAAAACTGGACGGGTACTGTATGAAGGTAATTCCTGGCGAGCGCGATGTGATGACGAAAAATTAGCAATATCTGCCCAAGAAACAGTTTATGTGGTTCGGCGACAAGGAACTACATTAATTGTGATGCCAGAATGTCTCTTACGCTTTTACAATTAAACTTCAATATGACACCGTAGATTTATGTATGAATTTTTACTGTTAGTATTTACTGCTTTAGGTGGTTCAGCATTAGCAACCTCAGTCAAAGTAATTAACCAAGGTAATGGGGCTTTGGTGGAAAGATTGGGTAGCTACAATAAATCCTTAAACCCAGGTGTAAATTTTGTCGTTCCCCTGGGAATAGATCGGATCGTATATCGGGAAACTATCCGGGAAAAAGTATTAGATATTCCTCCCCAAAAATGTATTACCCGGGATAACGTGGCAATTACCGTAGATGCCTTAGTCTACTGGCGCATCGTTAATATGGAAAAAGCCTATTACAAAGTGGAAAATCTCCAATCAGCGATGGAAAATTTAGTCTTGACTCAAATTCGCTCGGAAATGGGCAAACTAGAACTAGATGAAACATTTACCGCTCGTTCTCAAATGAATGAAATTATATTGCGGGAGTTAGATATTTCTACTGACTCTTGGGGTGTAAAAGTAACAAGAGTAGAGTTGCGAGATATTATTCCCTCCCAAGCGGTGCAAGAATCCATGGAGTTGCAAATGTCCGCAGAGAGACGCAAGCGGGCAGCAATTTTAACTTCTGAAGGGGAAAGGGAATCAGCTATTAATACAGCTAGAGGTAAGGCAGAAGCCCAAGTACTAGAAGCAGAAGCCCATCAAAAAGCCGTCATTTTAGCAGCGGAAGCAGAACAGAAAGCGATCATTCTTAAGGCTCAAGCAGAGCGTCAGCAGCAGGTTCTCCAGGCACAAGCCATGGCAGAATCAGCAGAAATACTAGCCCAGAAAATTCAAAATCATCCCAATGCGGACAAGGCTTTAGAAGTTATCCTAACTCTGGGTTATTTAGATATGGGTTCAACTATTGGCAAGAGCGGAAGCAGTAAGGTGATGTTTATGGATCCACGTACTATACCTGCAACATGGGAAGGAATACGTTCTATTGTGGCTGATGGTGATACGGCTAGTTCTTCACCTGTAGACAGGGGATTTTTTAAGGAGTTGTAGTTGATGATTTTATTTCTCCTGCTGCCCTATTCCTCTGATACAATCATCTGTTCCAATGCTACTTGCAACTGAATTCTTATGTGATTAACTGCTTTTTTTACAGTTTGACGATGATTATCTCCAGAGTCTTGCTGATAATTGAACCAAGATTGATTAACGGAAATGAGTTTGGCTATTGTCACACGAGAATTTCGCCAACCTAAACGGGGACGACGGGGAATTTTTGTGCCTTTGATTCGCGCGAACGCGTCAAATAAAATTAAACTAGTTTCGGCAAATCTTTCAGTGGAGGGCTTTTCTTGAATATAATTAGCACTTACCGCCACAAAGCTTTTCACTAGTCGCATATGTCGCATTCTAATAGCAGACCCATGGGCAATCCAGTCAGTGATTCCTTGGTTTAACCCACATTCGGCAGGTGCGATCACAAAACGTTGTATTTTTGAAATATGAGTTTTTCAGAATCACAAATCAAAGTACAATATATTGCTCACTTAGGCATAGTGGCAGGGATTATTGATGAAATGAGTTTGGTTGATTTGTTCAACCAACTGCTTGGAACTCATCCCCAAGAAACAATCAGCTCCTACTTTACGTTGGGTGTTTCAATGTTTCATGTCAATTCATTTATTAACGATGGCTTCTTTGAAACAGATTTCCAACCTCGCTAACTAACCTGCGGAATGTGGTTTGTATCAATAGCAACAACAATTATAGGGTTAGATACTGCTGTTAACTCAAATGTTTCTGGAAGAGAGTTTGGTATGATTGTGGCAACATTTTTTTATTGCTCGGGAATAAATTACCGCTATTTTTTTGCTACTTTATTTTCTCAGATTCTTGCGACATATACCCGTGAACTATCTTGTCACCCGTTAAGCGAGATACCAATACTTCTGCTGTGGTGACTCCTGGTTGAGTTTGAGGAAAATGGTAATTGTAGTGATCACGATACAAACCCTCCATTTGGATAATTACATATTCACCCAATTTCAATAACCTTTGATCAAAAATATTATGGTGAGTTTCACTAGCCGATTGGCCAATACTCTCGACTGGTAAACCACAATCTGCCTCTAATTGGCTTAATAACCAGTCTAATTCTTTCCATGGAATAGATGCGTAATAATATTGAACACTTGTAGTTATAGTAACAACTCCTTCACTACGTTTATGCTTTTGCAAGTCCTTCAAGCACCATCTACCCATTTGAGCAGTACCAGGTTCTAGGGTACTGACAACTTCACTATAACCATTGGTTGCTCCTCCCGGAGCAATAATCAAAGGCATTGTGCCATTAATGAACAAATCCCTTGTGCCACGGTTAGCTTGACGGTCTAATCCCTTAGCCCGGAGAATGGGAATACCTCCTAATAGGGAAAATAACCAATCCAACCATTTGCTTGCTCAAATGCTCATACCCTGGTCGGAAATAAAATGGCTATAAGAAGGAAGGCATGTTTTAAAGAAATACCTAACTTACTAGCTGTTCTGGGTAGGCTACGAGTAAATAAATACAGAAGCCTTAACGTGATTTATGAAAAATAAATTACCATATGAAGCGGTTGAATCAAGATATCCCATTTGGGCAACAGTGGATTTCGCTGTAATCTAGACTCGACTTGTTTCATAGCTTTCTTTGTTAGAGACATCCCTTTTTGGTAAACAGTTTTACTTAAAGTCAAAATAGGATATAAGGCTTTCCAAGTCATACTCGAAGCCCAGGAAGGCATGACTTCAACATCAAAAAGCTTCGCCCCCCCCCCATTCCAATGCTGGTCAAGAATACCCCAACAAGCCTCTATCGGATTGTATTTACCATGGTAAGGAGGATAGTAAAGCAATTGAATTGGTATATTTAGCAGATCAACAAACTCAACCATCCTTTTTTTTTATTGAGTTCTTACTCCACTAATTTCCGGACCATTATCAACTTTAATTTCTATCAGTTTGGTATCCTGCTTTTGTTCTGGTGTCATTGTCTTCCACCATTCAATTAGAGTATCAACAATAAAATCCCTGGTTTTATAAGAAGAACGACCAAAGTTAATATAAAATAATTGCCGACTATCTTCATCAAGAATCCCACAGGGAGTATATTTTTCTGTGGCTCCCATATCATGTCCTCACCTTGATTATCTCCTCTGGTTTTTCCAGCATGAGAATAACCCCCGATATTAACAGTAGCGTTGCAATCCATGCTTAGTCGTTTGACTTTGAAGCTTGTTTGTTGATTTCGGCTGAAATTCTCTGATGTTGTTAAAGATATGATCCGTTTGTGGAATTTTTTTTGAGGTTTGGCTTTTACTACTTTACGAAAACCATAGCCCATTCGATTCAATACTTGTGCCATTGTACTGGCGCAAGGCAATTGCTCCTGCCTAAATCCCTGTTCTTTGAGTTTTTCTAGTGTGGATGTTGCTGTTAACCGGGTATAGGCTAAGGAAGTTTTAAATGTTGGGTCTTCTTGAGAATCAGATTCTGCAATTTGTCCCAGGGATAATGCCACAACAGAAGAGGTTGTTTCTCCTGGCAACGCTTTGCTGTGCTAAAGGCTGATTGTAATCCCATACAGATTATCCCTGTTCTTTTTTCCGTTAACCCTAACTCTATATTTTCTCTACCTCAACGGAATACTGTTTGTGCTAACCTTGCTCTACCTTGGCAATATTTGAACGTCATCTGAGCTTGAAAGCCCCGACGTTCTACTCCATTCATTTTCCATGCTGCCAACCGCAAGTCTTCTATTTGTTTGTGATCTTGTTAATGATTTGGGTTTCTCTGCTGGGTCTAGGATACTCCAAAATACTTGCCCCTGTTTTTTTACTCATCAACATTACATCTTACTTTCATTGGTAAATTCTTTCTTATAAATCACCTAAATGATCATCTACCTCGGCATGACGAAAGGCAAATATGAGGCAGACTTTTCCTTCCTGAAATTTTTCGTACAGCTTTGCCAGTGTTTCCGCATTAGTTACTTCAACTTTTTCCATTTTAGAATTTGGGTTTTAGATTTTAGGTTGTATACCAATTCAACAAAACTCTCGTGATAATGATTGGTATCTATCCATGTCTTACATCACGTGATTATTTGGTGGTATCAGGTATTTTTGCATACCTTAAAATCCTATCCATGTTGAAAGACTACAGATAAGTTATTCGCTGGCATTTGATGGGTTCTCAGACAGGTTAAGTTTTCCTTGTCAGCGGCTGCAATTACATCTTCTAAATTACGCACTCCCCATTCAGGATTTTGAGCGCGTAATGATGCATCGAAAGCTTCATTACTAGGTGCTGTATGTTTCCCATCCTGTTTGTAGGGGCCGTATAAATACAGAATACCACCGGAGGGAAGGATACGATTAGCACCAGCCATGAGTCCTAAACAAGCAGCCCATGGAGAAATGTGAATCATATTGATATTGACGATCGCATTAATCGGAGGATCTAACTGTAAGGATGTATCTGATTCCACTGCCCAAACTGTAGCGCGAGCATCAATATCTAAGGGAAGGCGAATATTATCTGCGGGTAAATGCTCAATCCAGGCTACCACACTTGACCGCGATCGCGCATAGGGTTCTGATGGTTGCCAAATTCTAGGATTTAAATGTGGGGAGAAGAAAACGGCGTGTTCCCCCGTACCGCTAGATATTTCTAGAACAGTGCCTTCTGGTGGTAAGACTTGTTGGAGAATTTCCAGGATGGGTTCCCGGTTGCGTTGGGTTGCAGGAGAATATTTACGATTATCAGGTAGATTCATGAGGAAGAGAGGAGAGGTGGAGTGAAGGAGGGAAGGAGCAGTGAGCGTAGTCGAACACATACCAATCTAAAATCCAAAATTGATTTTAGGCAGAACTACTACTTTCTCCATTGATTAGGGCTGCACCAATTAAATGGGATAAGCGTAGTGCTTCTGGTACTTTACTTGTATCTGTAAGTTTGGGGGCATTGCATAATTTCGGGATGAATTAGCGTTTTAAACCATTGAGAAATCGTTGAAAATTTAGTGAAATCATCCCCTGATTCAGCAACGCCAGTTTGGATAAAACTTGAGCTATCGCGTCTGGCTTTTCTCCACATGGTTGAAAAAAGAATAGGGGATAGGCATGAATTTCTCCAGCTTTTGGTAATAGCTGTAACCGTCGCTGAGGATGAGATAGGTGAGCGATCACTTTTTCAATTTTAGTAAAATTAGGCATTCGCCGCATGACTATGACGCACCGTAAATTCAAGGTTTGAGAGAGTTTAGGCAAGTCCACAATATAAAAAGCACCAAAGGTAATCCCATCCAAGAATACTAAATGTAGTTGGGGGAAAAATTTACTATTGTCTAGTAACGGGCAAATTTTATCGGTAGAATTCCACCCATCTTGACGTACTCGTGCCCATACCATGCCTTCAAAACCGCTTCCGGCACAGATAATACCGGAAATGGGGTCACTACCGCGATGACGACGCACAAAAGGAGCATCATCAAAACCGATAACGCGGATTGTTTGCCCTTGTTGTAGCAATTTTTCTAGTTTCAAGGATAAATTAATCTATCACGACCAAAATGTCTTGATTTTATCTGAAAAAAATGCTTCCTTGATGCATCAATAGGTATCCCTCAGTTAATAATCAGAAAAAAGATGCCGTTGAAAACTTTATTTTACAGTGCCTTATTAGGCTTTCTTAGTTTAATATCACCAGCGTTCGCTCATCATCCTCCTGAGAATGAACTTCCAGAACTTATACATAAACCACCTACACCCACAAAATTAGAACACCCCCCCCAAACTTCCTGTAAAACCCACTAAAAAGCCAGTTAAACCGACAAAAGTAAAGCATCCTCCGAAGCTTCCCGTAAACCCCAAAAAAGTCAAGGTCACTAGGGCCGAATTTGGTGTGTTTCGCCGAGACAAACATGGAAAAATTACCTTTATACCCACGATAAAAGTACCCTTAGAAGCAGGAATCGTCTACGGATGGCGATTGCAACTCAAAAATTCTCCTCGTCATGTGACATGGAGAGAAGTATTTAGATTGCCACAATTACCATTAACTTGGGGAACCCAAAACGGTGAGAATTTTTCTTTATCAAAGAATGGAACTGCCGCCGTCACTAACAGAACTACTAAAGTCAAGAAAAGTACAATCAAGAACTCTTGGACTGTTACACCCGGAGATCCACCGGGTAACCATTTGATTGAAGTATATATTGGCAATCACCACGTTGCTTCTTTTGATTTTGAAGTTGTTAAGCCTAAGACAAAAAAGAAAAAGAGTGAATGAGATAAGGAATTATTGAAATACTACGATACTTTGGATCGATTTTGTGGGGAATATAACTAATTATTCGAGTATAAAAAGTATTTCAGTACGTTCCTATTGGATGAATATCTTTGGTGTATAGCCTAATTGATTTATTAAGCTTGCAATTTATGGAAGTAAGAAGAAAAAGGGTGCGACTCTTTTTGTAAGACGGGGAGTGGAACTTAGACAGGTATTGGAAGAGGTGGAGGGGTAGTAGAAAAACGAGCTTTGAGAACTTGCTTCATCAAAGGAATACCACTAGAGTACAAAGCCAGGTGATTGGGTTTATGTTCTTGTTGTAGATGAAACTGCCAATACTCATCCTAATCGCCACTGATGTATAAAGAACCCAGGGGTAAAACAGCCTCAGCACCCCTCATGGTCCATCTAGCCCCAGTGATATCCATCCTGTCTTTAATCAGGTGGGGACAAGCACCCTCAATCACCCTCAATCACCCTCAATCACCCTCAATCACCCTCAATCACCCCCTTGGCGATGGGGAATCCAGCTTTTAAGTAATCGTCAGATTTGAGGTATTTGGCATTGTTAGGTGATTTCTAACAAAGAATTTACCAATGAAAGTAAGATGTAATGTTGATGAGTAAAAAAACAGGGGCAAGTATTTTGGAGTATGCTAGACCCAGCAGAGGAACCCAAATCATTAACAAGATCACAAAGAAATAGAAGACTTGGGGTTGGCAGCATGGAAAATGAATGGAGTAGAACGTCGGGGCTTTCAACCTGAGATGACGTTGAAATATTGCCAAGGTAGAGCAAGCTTAGCACAAACAGTATTCGGTTGAGGTAGACAAAATATAGAGTTAGGATTAGCGGAAAAAAGAACAGGGATAATCTGTGTGGGATTACAATCAGCCTTTAGCACAGCAAAGCGTTGGGACGAGAAACAACCTCTTATGGCATTATTCCTGGGACAAATTGCAGAATCTGATTCTCAACAAGACCCAATATTTAAAACTTCCATAGCCTATACCCGGTTAACAGCAACATCCGCACTAGAAAAACTCAAAGAACAGGGATTTACCCAGGAGCAATTGCCTTGCACCAGTACAATGGCACAAGTATTGAATCGAATGGGCTATGGTCTTCGTAAAGTAGTAAAACCCAAACCTCAGAAAAAATTGCACAAATGGATGATATCTTCAACAACATCAAACAATTTGAGCCGCAATCAACCAACAAGCCTCAAAGTCAAACGACTAAGCATGGATTGCAAAGTTCCCGTTAATATCGGGAGTTATTCTCGTGGTGGAAAAACTAGAGGAGAAAATCAAGCAGAGGACATGATATGGGATGCACAGAAAAAGATACTCCCTGTGGGATTCTTGATGAAGATAGTGGGCAATTATTGTATATTAAGTTTGGTAGTTCTTCTTATAAAACCAGGGATTTTATTGTTGATACTTTAATTCAATGGTAGAAGACAATGACACCAGAACAAAAGCAGGATACCGAACTGATACAAATTAAAATTGATAATGGTCCGGAAAGTAGTGGAGTAAGAACTCAATAAAAAAAAAGGATGGTTGAGTTTGTTGATCTCCTAAATATACCAATGCTTTACTATCCTCCTTACCATAGTCAATACAATCCCATAGAGGGTTGTTGGGGTATTCTTGACCAGCATTGGAATGGGGGGGGCGAAGCTTGTTGATGTTGAAGTCATGCTTTCCTGGGCTTCGAGTATGACTTGGAAAGGCTTATATCCTATCTTGATTTTAAGTAAAACTGTTTACCAAAAAGGGATTTCTCTAACAAAGAAAGCTATGAAACAAGTCGAGTCTAGATTATAGTGAAATCCACTGTTGCCCAAATGGGATATCTTGATTCAACCGCTTTTGCTGGTAATTTCTTTTTCAACAATAACCTTCAGTAAATATCTAGCACAGGTATCCACGGGTTTACGTTCTTCGGGGGTGAGTTTGGGTAAAGTCTTACTCCGGCCCATACCTGGGGCAACTGAACTTGATTTACCTTCAAGGATAAGCTGTAAACGTTTGCTCTCCCAAGCTTGTGCCTGTGTTGAAGTCTGAGAATACAAGACAAATGCAGGTTTCCACAAATACTCAATCACATGGTTAATATCCCTGTCTTAGTCCATGAGAATATTGCTGTGCTGGTAGATTAAACTCCCCATCCAAAGGAAATAGCGTATTTATCTTTCTTCCTCCATAACCGATTCTATTGGCGATTACTGTGCCAAATAATGTGGTCAATTTCCGCGATATTTTTTTCTTGTGTGTTCTGTTTACTGAGTCTGTGCCTGCACAGTCTCCCTCTATTTCATTTTGAGTGCCTTTATCAAAATATCTGTGTTTGTAACAACCGTCTCAATAGTTCGTATCCATTCTCAAGTAACTGACTCTCTATCTGGGAGTGTTCTAACTCACAAATGCTGTCTGAGTCTAAGCAACTAACTATCTGTTCAAATAATTATCGTGCTTGTGAACAAAACATACCTTGATTTGATGTAGAAACTTGCATAGGGTGTGGAACTGTTCCTGTTTTTTCACTTTTTACAAGCCAATTCCATCAAGTACATTGTTGGCTATCAATACTACTCTAGTTGACTTGTTATTTATTCTTCTAATATCATACTCCGTACTACCAAAAGAGTCGCCTCCGAGGAAAAACATAAAAATATGTATTTTAGGGTGACGTTTTCAATTCCTCGTTTGATTTCACTACAGCATTATGGTTTTTTGCCCCATTAATTTTGATTGGTTGATTTTGTGTGGGCATCTTGCCCGCTTCCTTGCAGTACAGCAGGGAGCGAGACGCTCAGACTACAATTGTTTTACACCTCAACAATAAAAAAGACTACTACTCATACCAATTCAAATAATAGCTTGCGACAAAGCAATTATTTGAATTGGTTTTAGTATTGCTAAACACCCCACCCATATGTCCCATTCTTTTTTCAAATTGGTATCGTCTGTTTGGTAGATGTTCTACCAAACAGACGATAAAATGACGGGGCTATATTCTGGAAAATAAATAAATATCTACATTAGTCAAAATAAACTACCATGAACAGTTAATTACCCAGAGTAAGGAGATAAATCAGATTGTAGATTTGGTATTGGTAACAGAACATTTCTAGGCGTTGCATAATAGAGGGATGAATTGAGGTGTTCTACTGTGCATTGTCCATACTGCAAGTCTACGAGGATTCGAAAAAATGGGAAACGTCGAGGTAAACAAAATCACATTTGTTTAAATTGCGAACGCCAATTTATAGATATCTATAATCCACCAAAAGGATACTCAAATGAGATCAAACAAGAATGCTTAAAAGCATAGCTTAATGGCTCGGGATTTAGGGCTATTGAACGCCAAAAAGGAATTCATCACACAACCATAATTAGTTGGGTAAAACAAGTTGGTGAAAAATTGCCAGATGCACCATCAATAGAGGATATCCCAGAAGTTGCAGAACTGGATGATTTATAAACTTTCGTCGGTTCAAAAAAAATTTGGTTGTGGACAGCAGTAGACCATTTCCGCCAAGGAATTTTAGCTTGGGTACTGGGAGACCATAGTGCAGAAACCTTTCAACCTTTGTGGGATATTGTCTACCTCTGAAAGTGCTAGTTTTATGTCACTGATGGATGGAAAGTTTACGCCAGTTTTGTTGAACTAGGAGACCATATTATTAGCAAAACATATATGACCAGAGTAGAAGGGGAAAACACACGTTTATGTCATTATCTCCCACGTCTACATCGAAAAACATTATGCTACTCTAAATCCGTAGATATGCTTCAGCAGTCTATTCGATTGTTACCTCATTACTTTAAGTATAGAGAAGTACCTGTATTTGGTTGATTCATCCCGAAAATATGCAACGCCCATTTCTACTCTACTTCGCTCACTACTACTAACCTGTTCCTTATTACCCTTTCCCCATTTGCTAGTTTGATGAATTACGAAACAGCCCGCAAATTCCTCATTGCTCAAACAATACCCACAGAGGAAAACCCCGATAGTTTATTAATGCATATGCAACAGGGTAAACCCCCTGTTCCCGGTCAAATTACGTCAATTTTGTTGGCTTTAAAATCCGTATATGGGGAATTACAAGATGCTCTCACTATTGATAAGGAATTAGCTTGTGCCCTGTATACTTTAAGTGTGAAAACGCAACAATTATTTGCAGTTGGACGTAAATCTGGGGTAGACTGGCCTCCACTATTAAAAGAAGACTTATTAAGGATTGCGAGCGCAGTGGAAAGTATTTTCTCTGGTAACTGGCATACTCTAAAATCCTAAAATCATGGGTTAGGTTTTGATTATCTCAAATCAGAACACCAATATCACTGGCACATCCCACCCATGAAAACATAATATATTAATATTCCAAAACCTAGAATCCAAAATTTAGACTAGCGGTTGCGTAGTTCTGCCTCTAATTTATCCACATCTTTTTTAAGTAAAACAGTCATTTGAGCAGTAAAAGCTTTTCCTTCATTGGGTTTAGCCACTTCCACCCAGTATGCATAGCGTTCGCCTAAACGTAATTTTCCCCGCACAGCTTCTCTAATCGGGGTTCTAGCAAATCTTGCTGAATGAATTGCACTTTGGTTTGGGTAGTTATATATTACTTGGGCCTGTTGAAAATCTTGATAGATATCTAAACCAGAAATTACCCGTAAAGACTCTTGTAAACGCTGTAGACTCATGCCATTGACAGCATCATACATAGCAATTCTCTGACTGCGAATAGTACTGCGAACTTTACAAATAGTTACCCTTCCAGGGGGTAGAACTGATGCTTGAAAGGTAAAACGTTGAGTAGCTGTATCACTTTTGCTAACTAAAAATTTTTTGTTTGGAGGAAGGCGTAATGTGGGATGGAATTTTATCCAAGCAGCCAGATCTTCTGTAGAAAGTCCTGATAAAGCTTGAGCATTACTATTTATAAATGTTCCTACAAATCACAAGCAAGAAAGGAGAGCGGAAAAATGACAAATTTACGCAAAGATTAGTTTAGCATATGACTCTCATCACTTAATCACTTACATCAGTTTTTCCCCTGAGAATAATGAAGCATTGGGAATTAATTTTAGTCTTCCCCTTTTTTGGGTACATTGCAGCTTAATACAATCTTTGGGGTTGCTGAATCAGGGGATGAATTAGCGTTTGAAACCATTGAGAAATCGTTGAAGATTTAGTGAAATCATCCCCTGATTCAGCAACGCCCAATATTTTTTTGTGGGAAAAATTATTGAGTGGGAAAAAATAATACTAGAGATGAAGATAATTACAGGTGTATGAACCAAAAAGATAACTTCTGCGTCATAAAAGCTAAATTAATCAAGCTTGAATTATTAGAGGATTATTATGTCATCATCAACTTTATCGAGCTTTAAACTTTTACTATGTAGTAGCCTTGGAATATCGGTGCTCTTCGGTTATTATCCTACTTTTGCCCAAGTTAATTCCTATATTGTGGTTCCTACCACATCTGCACCTGGAAACACGAATCAAAACGTTAATAGAACAACGAATCAAACCAACCAAACAGATTCAAATGTTACCAGAACCCGCGTATCTAATATAAGTACAGGTAATTCCAGTTCTACCAGTACTACCAGAACTAACACATCTTCCAGTAACACCAACCCCGTTAGCTCTGACAATAGATTTGGATGTTTTTTCTATAACAACCAATACACTGTAATGTATCAACCAGAAAGTCAGCCAGGAAAATACTTTGCTTGGGCAACTCCTAGAACTTTAGGTGGTGGTTGGAGTGCACAAAGACGTTGTCAAACAATTGCTCAACGCTTGGAACGTTATCGCCCTGATGGTTTGCTGGAACTGCGAGACTCCACACTAAATGGTTACAACACTGTGTGTGTAAATACTGAAAACAATAGTGATTGTAGATTAATTCTCACCGTTCCTCCCGGACAAGATCCTGTTATAACTCCCAATCAGATTTTCAATAATTTGATTACCGCTGATAGTGGCCAGGAAACTATTGGTGTGAATACTTATACTAATACTGGCAACGAAATAGGTAATATTTTGAACTCCACTGGCATTTTTGGTAGACGCTCCCGCAGAGCCCCATCTCGTGCAGTATCAAAGAATGCCATCAACCTGAAGAGTTTCTTGGATCGTAGTGATTATGGTAATGGTAGAGCCTTGAGGGGCGGAGTTAAAATACCGAATAAATCCAATCCCACTTCATCTGGGTTGCAATTAAACCCAAATAAATTCCGTTAAGAAGAGGTAGAGGAGCAGGGAGCAGTGAACTACTCACAGTTCACTGCTCCCTGACTCCGCCACCTCCTCACTCCTCAATTAGAAATAGTCAACACTTGGGGGGGTGTAGCATCTGGTGGATAGATAAAGTCAACTTCCACCAATTCTTGATTGCCTGGTGATATCTCAAATGTGGCTAGGGATTGTCCCTGCTGTCCCCTTCTTTGAACTAAATGTATATATCGAGTTTTTCTTTTACCATCACCATCGGAATAACGTAAGCGGACTGTCCCCCGGAAGAATACTTGGGGTCGGTGGTAATAAAAAAGCGGAGTCCTTTTTGGTGTTGCATAAGTGGGGGATGATTTGAGTAAATTTTCAACGATTTCTCAATGGTTTCAATAGCTAATTCATCCCGCACTTATGCAACGTCTCTTTTTTTACTTAGGGTTTGCTGAAAAAAGAGAAAAAGTAGTTGCTGTGAGAATATCAGACCAGAGAAATATATTTAGATGCAAGAATAAAGAAGAAAATAGTATAAAACCCATCCATAACAATACCAGTAACAATACTGCTGCTATTAGTACCTCTGTAGAGTAAATCAGAGCAAACTCAAATTTCAGCATCAAAGTTCCTTTTGCAATTTGAGGGGAAGTTGTCTTGTGAAAATAGGTGGGTAATTATGGCTGATTTGATACCCTGGCAATAATTTGAAGATGAATATGCGAGCCTTTTCTCCGAAGAAATGAGGGCACCAGCAAAGTCATTTCCCATGGCATTAGGTGCATTAAGAATCAAAGATAAATTGGGGATAAGCA
Source organism: Richelia intracellularis (assembly GCA_000613065.1). GTDB lineage: Bacteria > Cyanobacteriota > Cyanobacteriia > Cyanobacteriales > Nostocaceae > Richelia > Richelia intracellularis_B. Next base: position 35,952 of record CBZS010000099.1, read on the forward strand.
ATAGGGAAACAGTAGAACAAATAAAAGAGAAGTCTTCTCAACAGCAGGGTAAGCCTATCTCAAATTCTATTGACAAGCGGGTTGAGAGGTATCATCATGTTGGGATAAACAAGCAGTAAGAACAGTCAGCATATAATTATTATGCATAGCGGCTCGATTATATTTGGGAGCGACTCTTTTGGTAGTACGGAGTATGATATAAGAATCATAAATGACAAGTGAACCAGAGTAGTATTGACATCCAAAAATGTACTTGATGGAATTGGCTTGTAAAAAGTGAAAAAGCAGGAACAGTTGCGCACCCTATGCAAGGATCTACATCAAATCAAGATATGTTTTGGTCACAAACATGAGAACTATTTGAACAGATAGTTAGTTGGTTAGACTCAGACAGTATTTGTGGGTTACAACACTCCCAGATAGAGAGTAAGTTACTTGAGAATAAATACGAGCTATTGAGACCGTTGTTACAAACAAAGATATTTTGATAAACGCAGTCAAGATTAAATATAGGGAGAGTGTGCAGGCACAGACTCAGTAAACAGAACACACAAGAAAAAATTGTCGCGGAAATTGACCACATTATTTGGCACAGTAATCGCCAATAGAATCGGTTATGGAGGAAGAAAGATAAATACCCTATTTCCTTTGGATGGGGAGTTTAATCTACCAGCACAGCAATATTCTCTCTCATGGACTAAGACAGGGATATTATCCATGTGATTGAGTATTTGTGGAAAGCTGCATTTGTCTTTTATTCTCAGACTTCAACACAGGCACAAGCTTGGGAGAGCAAACATTTACAACTGATCCTTGAAGGTAAATCAAGTTCAGTTGGCCCTGGTATGCGCCGGAGTGCGACTTTACCCAAACTCAGCCCCCAAGAACGTAAACCCGTGGATACCTGTGCTAGATATTTACTTAACAATGCCAAATACCTCAAATATGACGATTACTTAAAAGCTGGATTGCCCATCGCCGCGGGGGTGATTGAGGGTGCTTGTCCCCACCTGATTAAAGACAGACAGGATGGATCTCAGTGGGGCTAGATTGACCATGAAGGGTGCTGAGGCTGTTTTCCCTCTGGGTTCTTTATACATCAGTGGCGATTGGGATGAGTATTGGCAGTTTCATCTACAACAAGAACATAAACGCAAGGCGTTGCATAACTGCGGGATGAATTAGTGTTTGAAACCATTGAGAAATCGTTGAAAATTTAGTGAAATCATCCCGCAGTTATGCAACGCCAACCATTCTTTTAAATTGGGATCCCGCTCTTTAGCGTGAGTCTCAGTAGATGCAAACATTGCTAAACTAGCAGCATAAACTTTGCCATTACTTTCAAGACGAGCTAGGGTAGAGCTTCCATTTAGAGGTGGTGTAAGTTCCTTGAGGGGGATAGGAGCATTGAGTAACATCCGGCTTTGTTTGGGGGGGATGGTAATTCGTGCGGGGAAAATCTTCCGTCTTTTTCCCCTCAGAATATTACTAACAACGCGATCGCTTGGTCCAGCAAATACAGTGCTAAAAAAGTTCTGGCTAAAGGTAGGTAATTTAACAAAAGGTGCATCAGCTTGACTTAAATAGCCGGCTCCCTGCAACACATTTACCCGTACTTATCTTTGTAAGGGGTTATGGAGCAATATACCCAAATATAAGGTTCTTAAATCCCCAGGTATACGTGTTTGAGCCAGATGGTGAGCAAACACATCAAACCTTCCTTTAAAGGGAAAATTTAGATGTGCGGTGGGTTCTTGTTTCCCCTGTGGAGGAAAGGTGGAAAGCAATATTCCAGGATTCAATACCTTCTCAGGACTATTGCTGTTAAAGGTGGGGATGGTATTTAGTTTTCCTGGTGAAAGACGTACTTCTTGAATCTGTACTACTTCTTCCGAAGGAGGAGTTTGAGCAATGGGTAAATGGGGTAAGAATAACAACATCTAAATATTTATTTTTGGACTTTTAGACAGTTATTAAATTACAAAAGTGCCATTTTATCAAGAATTAAGAGAAAATCTGCTAGGATTACGGGGAAGTTTTTCTCAGTCAAAATGGCAACATTAACAAAGATACAATGAACATAAGGATGATTTTGCTCTAGATAATCCAATACAGAATAATAAAGACCTTCACAAACAAATTTGTCGCAGTTCTGGCTAACTTTTACTACCGATGTTTCCAGTATTAATTATACTAAATCAACTTGAGTTGGTAAAACATTCTTTTCACCATCTATATATATCTTATTAGCCTGAGGCTCCACAGTTAAGGATTGATAACTTTCTGGCATGCCACAACAAATCATTTTATCTGGTTGTAGTTGGGCAATTTTTTCTAATACTCGATTTTTGGCAAGTTCAATATCTACATACAGGGAAGAGTCGAACTCACTTTAAATAATGGGATATACAATCTAGTCGAAATCATTCAATTAACAAATCATCACTGGGATTTGATTGTTGATGAGGTAACCAAGTTGCAAAATAATTTAATAGAAATCTTTTCGCCATG
>CBZS010000100.1 GCA_000613065.1 Richelia intracellularis
GGTGTTGAAAAATGCTGGATTGTAGCAAAGTAGGATTTTATCTGGGGCACTTTCTCTAATTAGCTCATCTGCGAGGGACATATTACGGATGATCTCAGAGATTGATTGCTCAGTTGGTTCCTGGGACTCGCATTTGAGCAGTGCGATCGCGGCACAAATTAATTCGGGTTGTGGTAAATAACAATGTCCATGTTCTGCGGCTGTACTTAGCACATGGGCCATGCCAGCACGGTACCGAAACTCAGAGTCAGGAGGTACACCTAAATGACGGGCAATTTTATCAGCTGTGAGAAATCCAATACCATAAATATCAGTGGCTAATTGATATGGATTGTTGGTGACAATTCCAATGGAGCGAGCGCCATACTGCTTGTAAATTTTGACTGCATAGGTAGTAGAAACCCCGTGGCTTTGTAAAAATACCATCAGTTCTTTGATGGCTTTTTGTATCTGCCACGCCTTTTGAATCATGGCAATCCGCTTTTTAGCAATGCCGTTAACTTCCTTGAGGCGTTCGATGTGATGTTCGATGATATCGAGGGTTTCTAAACCAAAATGGGCAACAATACGTTTTGCAGTAACTGGTCCCACTCCTTTAATTAAACCACTACCTAAATACTTTTCAAGACCTGTGATAGTTGCAGGTTTGGTTTCTTTGTAGTTAATAACCTGAAACTGAGAACCATACTGGGGGTGTTCGTGCCAAAACCCAGTTAGTTGTAGAGTTTGTGCTGCTTGGATATTAGCGAAATTACCAGTAATTGTAGTTAAGTTCGTTGCTCCAGGACGTTGCAACCGCGCTACAGTATAACCTGACTCTTCACTGTAATAGGTCAGGCGTTCAACTACTCCTGTAATTGATTCTTGCTTGGGAGTAGCACTAATTTTATTTTGACTGGATGCAGTTTGCATTACTTTGTCACAAGGTGCAACACGCGGTCATTATACTTGATAAACAACAGCTTACAAGTTAATGGATAAGTAAAAAAGTACTATAAAATATCCACTCAAGCTAGGTACTGGCCCTCCTCACTCTGTGTTATCAGCATAGTGCCTCACTTTTCGGCTTCAGGTGGCAATCAAAACGGAAGCGCGCGAGAATAGTAGCTTGCTTCCCGCAGGGTACTCTTGATTTGCATGCAAGTTGATGAAATGGCAACTGACTCTCAAGTAATTGGGCTGCGTTGAATGCATCTTCGGCACATGCAAATTCCTGTTGACACAATTTTCGTAGTTGGGATTGTGCCTGGGTATATTTTTTGCTCAGACGTTTGTTTTTCCAGTTGTTTTAAGTCACATTCTTTACGGGCTTCACTTTCTATTACTAGCCACCGTTGTCGCAGACCACCAGAATCATTACAACAAGGGGCAATACGATATCCTGGTATTTTACTTGGTACAAATGCATCAATACTGTTCTTTTCTAATAGTTATTTTGCGGCAGTTAGGGTTCCAGGAACTCGAGAGACCCATCTTAATTAGACTATCATCTGCAAATTGTCTTCAGTGTAAAGGGCTGCATCCGCAACAAATAAAGCATCAATTTGCCTTTGTTTGTGGAAATCTGCCATAAGTGTTCCAAACATGGCAGAATCGACTTCATTACCATGTGCAACTCTTAAATATAAAGGAATATTTCCATCATTACTCCACATCAAGTCAAGGAGAAATTGTTTCAAATCTGGTCGGTGGTCTCTAGAATAACCATATTTAATTGTAATTAATCCTGATTGTGCTGATGCTTCATCAGTACCAGTTCCATAATCCCCATGTACATGAAATGAACTTGAATCCAAGTGGAAGGTGTCCATTTTCACTCCAAATCTATCTGTTGCTGATAGTGGGACTCGGATAAAAATTTCCGTTAATCCTGCATCATATAGTTTGTCTAACACTCTGTCCAAGGGTTCATCCTTCAAATGTTCTGGTTGTATTCCCTCTCCGAATAAATGTTCCGTTGCAATCCCTTAAAAGAGCTTCTCAAATAAATATAGTGGTGCACTGATAAAGCCTAAGCCATTGAGAATCATTGCTTTGACCACTTGGCCTGCGCTGATTATTTATTGGGGATGAGTTCCAAGCAGTTGGTTGAACAAATCAACCAAACTCATTTCATCAATAATCCCTGCCACTATGCCTAAGTGTTCGATATCTTCTACTTTGATTTGTTATTCTGAAAAACTCATATTTCAAAAATACAACATTTTGCCATCGCACCTGCGGAATGTGGGTTAAAAGAAAAGCTTAGCAGGAAAGTAGGGGGAAGAATTTTTGACGAACGATTTCGCCACGACGCAAGTAGCAAGGGAACGCGCGAGTTTGACAGTTATCAACTGACAACTGTCAACTGATAACTGTAAACTGTTTATCTGTGGCGTTTCTAGCAGTGTAATATGGCAACCATTAATGAGAACTACCTGAAACTCAAAGCAGGTTATTTATTCCCGGAAATTGCTCGTCGAGTTAATGCTTTCGCTCAATCTAATCCCAATGCTCCCATCATTAAACTTGGTATTGGCGATGTCAGCGAACCCCTACCAGAAGCTTGTCTTACAGCAATGATTAAAGCTGTGGAAGAGATGGGCGGTCGCGCTTCTTTTAAAGGTTATGGTCCGGAACAAGGTTATACTTGGTTAAGGGAGAAAATTGCTGCCCAAGATTTTCAAGCACGGGGATGTGATATTGATGCATCGGAAATCTTCATTTCTGATGGCTCTAAGTGCGATACGGGTAACATTCTCGATATTTTTGGGAAAAATAATACAATTGCTGTCACCGATCCAGTTTATCCCGTGTACGTAGATACAAACGTCATGGCAGGGCATACCGGAGTTAGTAATGATGATGGCAAATATGAAGGCTTAGTATATATTCCAATTAACGCAGAGAATAATTTTACCGCTGCTATCCCTACCCAAAAAGTTGATTTAATTTACCTATGTTTCCCCAACAATCCCACGGGAGCAGTGGCAACCAAGGAACATCTGCAAGCTTGGGTAGATTATGCTAAAGCCAACGGTTCTATCATTTTCTTTGACGCTGCTTACGAAGCCTTTATTACCGACCCCAGCTTACCCCATTCTATCTATGAAATTCCTGGGGCAAAAGATTGTGCGATCGAATTTCGTTCTTTCTCTAAGAATGCTGGCTTTACTGGAACTCGTTGCGCGTTGACTGTCGTACCTAAAAGTCTCACAGCTAAAGCTGCTGACGGTTCCGATGTAGAGTTGTGGAAGTTGTGGAATCGTCGTCAATCCACTAAATTTAACGGAGTGTCCTACGTTGTTCAAAGAGGTGCAGAAGCAGTTTATTCGGAAGCCGGAAAAGCACAAATTAAGGCATTGATTAGCTTTTATTTAGAAAATGCCAAGATTATCCGCGAAAAACTCACTGGTGCGGGATTGCAAGTATACGGAGGAGTGAATGCTCCTTATGTTTGGGTTAAAACACCTAATGGCTTATCTAGCTGGGATTTCTTTGATAAATTGCTGCAAACTTGTAATGTGGTAGGTACACCCGGTTCTGGTTTTGGTGCTGCTGGTGAAGGCTATTTTCGTATCTCCGCATTCAACAGTCGTGAGAATCTAGAAGAAGCTATGAAGCGGATTACTGAGAAGTTTAAGGTTTAGCTGCTTCTGAAAAATTAGAGACTGCTGGCTGTGGTTTTGTATTTACTGTAAACCACAGTTAGCAGTTTAATTTTTAGACTAAAAAATAGAAAAATACCTAGGGCTATATGCGTTAAAACTCTTATGTAATGAGGATTTACGTTCTGGGAAGCACTCTGCGACACCACGGGTTCAGTCGCCTTCATGTTATGGACAAACTCCGAAGTTTCTTTAAGCGAGAGAACCCAAGCAGCGAAATGATCTTTGCCAATAACCCTGGCTCCCCTAGGTATATTTCAAAAATAAATTGGGTGCGACTCTTTTAGTAAGACGGGGGGTGCAACTTAGACAGGTATTGGAAGAGGTGGAGGGGTAGTAGAACAAGCAGCTTTGAGAACTTGTTTGATCAAAGGAATACCACTAGAGTACAAAGCCAGGTGATTGCGTTTGCCCTTGCTGAATCAGAGAATGATTTCACTAAATTTTCAACGATTTATCAATGGTTTCAAACCCTAATTCATCCCGCACTTATGCAAGGCCTTGCGTTTATGTTCTTGTTGTAGATGAAACTGCCAATACTCATCCCAATCGGCACTGATGTATAAAGAACCCAGGGGTAAAACAGCCTCAGCAGCCTTCATGGTCCATCTAGCCCCAGTGATATCCATCCTGTCTTTAATCAGGTGGCGACAAGCACCCTCAATCACCCCCGTGGCGATGGGCAATCCAGCTTTTAAGTAATCGTCAGATTTGACGTATTTGGCATTGTTAAGTAAATATCTAGCACAGGTATCCACTGCTCACCCAAGCTTCTGCCTGTGTTGAAGTCTGAGAATAAAAGACAAATGCAGCTTTCCACAAATACTCAATCACATGGATAATATCCCTGTCTTAGTCCATGAGAGAGAATATTGCTGTGCTGGTAGATTAAACTCCCCATCCAAAGGAAATAGGGTATTTATCTTTCTTCCTCCATAACCGATTCTATTGGCGATTACTGTGCCAAATAATGTGGTCAATTTCCGCAACAATTTTTTCTTGTGTGTTCTGTTTACTGAGTCTGTGCCTGCACACTCTGCCTCTATTTCATCTTCAGTGCGTTGATCAAAATATCTTTGTTAACAACCGTCTCAATAGTTCGTATCCATTCTCAAGTAACTTACTCTCTATCTGGGAGTGTTCTAACCCACAAATGCTGTCTGAGTCTAACGAACAAACGATCTGTTCAAATAGTTCTCGTGCTTGTTACCAAAACATACCTTGATTTGATGTATATCCTTGCATAGGGTGTGGAACTGTTCCTGTTTTTTCACTTTTTACAAGCCAATTCCATCAAGTACATTTTTGGCTGTCAATACTACTGTGGTTGACTTGTCATTTATTCTTCTTATATCATACTGCGTACTACGAAAAGAGTCGCACCCAAATCAATTAGCATATTAAGAGTCGCAGTACATGTGACAAAATCAGAAGTACTATTAACAATTAATTAGTTTAAAATATTACTGAAAGCTCAAACTAATAAAGAATAATATTTTCACTTTTTACTTGTGTCTTATATCACCATTTATTGAATACACCCTATATTTATTTTGACCTGGCGTTGCTGAATCAGGGGATAATTTCACTAAATTTTCAACGATTTATCAATGGTTTCAAACCCTAATTCATCCTGCACTTATGCAACACCTTATTTTAACCTTTGTTTATATTTATTAGGACCTGATTAATTATGACCATAAAACAACCAAATTCTACGATTACACCATTTAACAAAAAATTAACAGCTCCGCTCTCGAAAGAAAGCATTCGAGTCTTGCAAATTAATGTAGGAAAACGCTGTAACCTAGCCTGTAAGCACTGCCATGTAGAAGCTGGACCAAAACGTACTGAAGAACTTTCCCCTGAAAATTGCGAAGAATTAATTACATTGATTTACAAATTTTCACAAATCAAAATTGTTGATTTAACAGGAGGTGCTCCAGAGATGAATTATGGGTTTAAGCCATTGGTAGAAGCGGCAATAAATACTGGTAAACAGGTAATTGTGCGTTCAAATTTAACCATTTACTTTGAAGACGGATTTGCAAATTTCCCCGATTACTTTGCTCGACATAAGATTAGGATAGTTGCTTCCCTTCCGTGTTATCTAGCTGATAATGTTGACAAGATACGTGGTAATGGAGTTTTTGATAAGTCTATTAAAGCTTTGCAATGGTTAAATCAACTTGGTTACGGCAAAAATCCTGAGCTAATTTTAGATTTGGTATATAATCCCCAATTACCCATAAATGATAAATTTACACTTACTCCCCAACAAGCCAGACTAGAAGAAGATTACAAATTATTCTTGCAAGAAAATTTTGCCATTGTCTTCAATAATCTATTTACTATTGCCAATATCCCAATTGGTAGAACTAAATTTTATTTAGAACGAAATAAATTATATACTCCCTACTTACAGTTTTTAGAATCTAACTTCAATCCCGATACAGTGGAGAGCTTAATGTGTCGGGATCAACTTTCTATTGACTATCTTGGTAACATCTATGATTGTGATTTTAATCAGATGATGGCATTACCAGCCAAAACAGCCTCAAGAAAAACTATGACAGTGAGGGATTTAATCACAAATGGTAATTTAGACTTAATTAAAATTGTGGAAACTGCCGCTTATTGTTATGGCTGTACGGCTGGTAGTGGTTCGAGTTGTGGTGGCACTTTAATTCCTGAGTAAAGTTGACTACTTATTAAAATAAATATTGTAATAAGTAGTCAACTTAGTTTATGATGATTATTACTTAATCTCCTCACACCACACCAAATACCGTGGAAAAATATAACTTTCCACGGGTTTAATTTTCTATTTATCTTCATAGTATCTTGTCAAAGCTATGGGATAAACATATATATATTTCGTGTACAAACATTACAATAAAACTAACACAAGCAACTTTTATGCATCTTCAATTTCTTCTGAAGAATTATCTAGATTCTTTGGTAAGGATAAGATATATCGATACCCTGATTTTTGGGAACCTTGGGTAGAAATATATCCACCATGTAATTGTGCTAAGTGACTACTTAGTAATAAACCTAAACTCTCACGAGGTAAGCGAAAGTTTGACTTCAGTTCTTCTTCTTGAACACTAGAACTATCCACCATTGTTATTTGTTTATCATTATCTTCCAGCATAGGTTCGCTGCTGAGAGGATTAGATTTTTGAGATTGACTACTGAAGTGAGAAATGACGCTACTGAGCTCTAAATTTTGTAAATTCTTCAAGTGAAAGAAAGGCTCGACATCTATCATCCCATCTCCTGACCAAGGGTGGGAAACCCATATAGTAATATTTAAATTATTTTCTTTATAGGAAATATGAATTCTGACTAAGCTACCAGTTGCTGAGGTTTGAATTACACTAAAAATGAGGTGATAAAGTATTTGCCTAACCTTATCTCTATCTAGAGGATAGATACGACTATGTCCAGGTTCAATAGATAAGCGAATATCTTGTTCCCGACGATGGGCAACTTCTTCTAATGTATTGATCGCTTGTTGACACAGCATTTCAATATCTACGGGAGCAGTATTTAACTTCATAGCATAGCTATCAGTCATTGCTCCTAATTCAGTAATTTCATTAACAAGAGAAAGTAAATAACGTCCACTGTGTTGAATAATTTCCACATACTCTCTTTGCTTAGTTGTTAAAGGGCCATAAATTTCTCTTCCTAAAACACTAGCCATTCCCAACACAGAAGTTAAAGGAGTACGTAATTCTTGAGTTAATTGTCCTAATAATTCCAATTTGAGATTATAGACAGAAATGGGGTCTTTGGAAACAATAGAGGGAGACAAAATAATCTGATATTTTTCTTCTATTTCCTCTTCTATTTGCCAATTAGCTTCATGTACAGATGGTTGTATCGAAGTTTTCTGCAATAGTCGATTACGCTCAAACTCACTCATGCTCCAGCGAGCTATAATTTGTAGGAACTCAACCTCTTGATGGGTGAACTGACGTGGAACTAAATCCATAACTGCGATCGCTCCTAGACAATTACCCGCAGCATCTATTAATGGTATTCCTAAGTAAGCACGGATTCCATAATCCTTAGCTAGTTTACTATCAGAAATCTTTTTATCAACATAATTCCTAGTATCATTTATTTCTAATACCTGAGTATTTTTAACTACGTGATTACAAAAAGATTCTTGACGTAAAAGTTGGCGAGTTTCTGCTAGGGGATTCATTAAACCCAGGCGGGACAAACCGATGGCTGATTTAAACCAATGAAATTCTCGATCAATAAAGCCTAGAATAGAAATTGGTACAGACACAAAGTGGGCAGCAGTTTGAGTCGCTTCTTCAAAAACAGGGATTGTTTCTGATTGTCGTAAACTTAATTCTGATAATGCTTTAAGCCTACGTTCTTCTTGTGATAATTGAGAACTCCAATCATTTTTCATATTAAACATTTTGTTATCTGGTTCCACCATTGCCATTACAGCCTTAATAGTTAAGTGATATTGTAATTTGGCGTTGCATAAGTGCAAGATGAATTAGCGTTTGAAACCATTGAGAAATCGTTGAAAATTTAGCGAAATCATCCCCTTATTCAGCAACGCCTGTAATTTTTTATATAACCGCTGCTTTATGAGGTTACTTATTTGTTATTATTAAGCATTCCCAAAATTAGGGTAAAATGAACAGTGTTTTGGGAAAAATTTTTCCTATCCTCGATCAAAAGACTGTTAGAGAGAATACTGGACTGGATACAGTACTTTGCAGGAAAATAAGCTACATTCTCCCCAGCTTCTGCTCCCTTGCCTTAAAGGATATGTCCTGTAGCTCATTAAGATCAAATCAACCGTATTACTCCTCACCCCTTCATAAAATGCATAAAGGTAGTACGAAAACTGTGTAAAATGATGCTAATTCACATGTTTATCAGAGTTAAGATATTTATAATATAGTGTCGAATTGTGCTCAATTCATACAAAATTGATACAGATACCATCCGATACAGTGTTTCCAGCTTCGATTTTGCACCTAGAGAATGGTTTAACCCTAATCCATCAAGAAATTCCCCATACTCTCGTAGTTGTAGCTTATGTGTGGGTAGGTGCTGGTTTCACCAGAGAGCCACAATATTGGTTTGGCATGGCCTAAGTACAGGACAAAAAATTCAGAGACTGGGGAAATAGTTGAGGTTGAGCATCTAAATGAAATAAGGCACGACGCAAAAAATCTAAACCCTGGCGAAAAATACTAATGGGGGGACCACCATGTTTTTTAAGAGGTAATTTTTGTAAGGAATGCTGCCATTGACCAGTATGGAATGACCAAATAAGAGCGATAGTTAATAAGGCAATCATCTTGCTCAAGCGGTCTCGACGATAAATATGAGTAGCTTCAAGGTTAAAACCTCGGGATTTTAAGTAACCGAACAATGTTTCAATCTGCCATCTTTGGGCATAGTCGACTAAAGTTCGTTTTGGTTGTCTGGAGGTTATTAGGAATAAAAGTTTACCATCAACAAGACGAGTGGCAACTACAAATGCCCAAATACCAGCGATACGCCGAGGTTTTGATAAAATTTGAATCTCTCCCACTTGTAAATTGCTGAACACCACTTTAGGAGAAACTGAACGTTGACCATAGTGACCCTCTCCCACTAATAGCAGAAAGTGATAATATGCCTGTTGAGTAAGAGGGGTTATATCATCTGATGGCTGGACGTTTTGAAGCACTGAGTAATTTGGAGTGGTCTTTGTTTGAGGATATTTTTCCGAAACCGCCAGAGAAACGCGAACGAGGAATGCCACATTCTTCATTTCGTTATGTACTCAATACCTTACTCTATATGTTGATAACAGGGTGTGGTTGGAGTGGCGTTCCAAAAGGAAAAATATGGGCATAAAAGAGCTCTGCATATCGATGGCTCAAACGTTGCCAGTTGGACGGGAGGTTAGAGGCTTTACAAGCACGAATATTGAGGATTGGACAAGAGAAAGGGTTAATCAACTGGAGTTATGGCGCGGTGGACCGGTCTTTTTCCCCCTGGAAAGGGCGGTGGTGATGGTGTTGCTTACGGTCGAAAAGGAAAAGGTCTTTTAATACACACTCTTACTGAAGGCTCAGGAATGCCTTTATCCAATTTCAGCACACCTGCCAATGGTAGTGAAACAGATCAGGTGATACCACTTCTAGACAGTGTAAAGGTTAAAACCAACAAACGCGGTAGACCCCGTAAAGCCCTGAAAGTGCTTGCTGCTGACAAAGGCTACAAGTCTAAGGATAAGTGGGCTGCTTTACCTAGAGGTGGTATTAGGCCGCAATGGCCCAAGCGGGTTTGGAACACAAAGAAAAACAAGGGCAGACCCATTAAAATTTCCGTCGCATCTGACAACAATAACGTTGTTTCCCATGGTTTCAAAAAAAATATCGTCGTCTTGTTTGTTGTCAGATGGGAAAGAATTTTAGCTTGTTTTGATGCTTTTTTGTCTCTTGCAACAATCCATCTTTGGATTAACAAAATCACATTAGTGGGATATTTTCATAGAAATGGTCACACTCACTAATACGAATACAAAAAGGAATAGATTTCTGAACTAAGTAACTCAACCAGTCTTTCCCAATAAATTCACTGTCTGCGGTTACATAAGCAATGTTCTCGTTTGGGAAGATACTTTGAAAGCGGTGTAACAATGCTTTGCGTTGATGAGCGAACTATTTGAGCGATTTGCTAGAAATGTCCACAAGAATGGAACCGCAACTCCTTTATAGGCAATACTCAATCTTTCTCTACTCCTATCCAAGTAGTAATCCTACGTGCAAATTCGACATAATCAATACGAAACTCCCGAAAAAACCTTTGTAACCGCTTCTAATTTTATGCCACAAGTGTCTTACCCACAAAGGCTGTTGACAGTTGATATAAATTAACACTGCCTACTCTTATCATTGCTACTAAAAATTGTGCCAAAAGTGTTAATCGTGCACCATGCCACTGAAAGTGCTTTCCTAGAATTAGGCGTAATCTATTAAACTCCGACATAGGGTTTCTTTTTGATTTTTATACCAATTTAATATGAAACCCTTTTCCTGGCTTGTTTACACTTTTTTTGTCCTGTACCGAGGATTGGGTAGGGTTTGAATCCCTGCTACAAAATGTATACCAAAATCATCCTTATGGACGTTCGATATTAGGTAAACGAGAAGAGTTAATGCAGCACTCACCAGAAGCCATGCGTTGCTTTCATCGTGCTCACTAGTAACCTGAGAATATAACGGTGGCATTGGTGGGAGGAGTTGCTAAACGAGATGCTTGGGAATTAGTTAATCATACATTTGTTAACTTTTGCGAGCCTCATATTTGTCCCCCATCATTGCCAGCTATGAAGCCGCAAATATTAGGGATTCAAGGGCAGGAGTTATACTTGCCAAGGTTATAACATTCACGGTTAATGATGGCATGGACAGCACCAGGGGTAGATGATTTATATAAAGCCCATGGTTTAGATATATTATCTGTATTATTAGGAGAAGGACATACTTCACCTTTAGTTCAAGATTTACGGGAAGAAGGTCGGTCAGTTGGTACAAGGAATTGGGGCGTTGCATAAGTGCGGCATGAACTACTATCTCAAAACCAACTCTCAACAGCATCACTACCAACTCTTAACAGCATCACTGCAAACATAAAAAAATAAGATTTTAGGTTAATATGGCTTGGGTAAACAAACCAATGCTCAAATTGCCCAAGTTTACGGCTGATATGAAATGATGGGATTAGGTGTTGATTTTGATCGCAAATTCCAGGAAACCATTGCTGAGGTGAGTATAGCAGACGCGATCGCATTTGCATACAAGTATTTACGGGAACCCTATGTATCTTTAGTTGGTCAACAAACAACTGTAGAGAATGTACTAAAGGACTTTTCAACAATTATACGGTAGTTGTCTGGTATCTAAAGACAACGGTACTATGTTTGTGATTTTTCCAGGGGTAAATCTAATGAAAAAGATTATTGCAGTCAAACACTAGCACTACATACCATCATGGCAACTATGCCTGATTCTGTCTTCCATCACACCCATGATATTGGGAATAAATTCTGCCAGCAGTCAAACCATTACCCAACCAGTGATTAGTGCTAACATTCAAAGACGAACCCTACGAGTCGGGAGTCGAGGCAATTCAGTATCCGAGCTTCAAGCAGCACTGAAATTGTTAGGCTTTTACTCAGGGCAATTCAATGGAAATTAGAACCAACCTACAGCTAGTGCAGTCTCCAAATTTCAACAAGTTGCGGGCTTAAATCCTGATGGTATAGTTGGTAACAGCACCTGCAAAAAATTGTTCCCTAACCAGCCAGTGCAGGTATCTACAAGCCCAAACACTTCTCAGAATAGAAGAGTTAATATTATTAGACCAGAACCTAGACCGGCTAAACCTCCAGTAAACACCACAAGCACTCAAACAAAAGCAATTCAAACACAAACATCATCTACCCGGGTTCAACAAACTAGCAGAACGACACGCAACTCTGCAAGCCAAACTACTCGAATTAGGCAAACTAGTAGAAGCACAGGCAATTCCTGCAGTCAAAGTACTCGAGTTAGGCAACCTAGTAAAATAGCCAAGTTTTTGGTACCTACCGCAATGCTTCTCTGCAATAGACTGCAAGGGCATTACCAATTTTACGATACCGAGTAAAGGGTTCAGAAGTTGTAACTCTACAAACTAGAGTCAAAAGACTCGGTTTTCTCAAGGGAGATATGAATGGTGACTTTCGGGATCAAACCTTAGCAGCAGTCAAAGCATTTCAAAAACGTTACGGTTTGGAAGATGATGGTGTAATTGGTGGTGCAACTTGGCAAATTATTCTACGCAAATAAATCAATAACACAGATTAATCTTTTATCACCCACAAACAACTTTCAAAATCAACTTAATATTTTTTAAACCAGTTTATTGGTGGAGACTGGGTTCTTCAATGCAGGATAGGCAATGTTGATGGTTTTTAGTTGACAGTTCTCTAATCAAAAAATGCTGTCATTACCAATATGTAAATTGCTATAGTCCATCAGAGTTCCCTTCCGTTTTCAATCCCTGCTCCCTTACAGTAATAATTATAAGCATTTAACCAGACGTGATATCACTTGTTCGCAACAGGTATATCTATATAAATCTATAAATTCCGTATCTATTAGTAAAAATCATGTGGGCACCTCGAAAAATTGAGCAAGTAGCTCGCGACATGAGAGTATAGGGAGAGCAAAAGCTGGGGTTAAATCGCCATGGAATAAAAAAAGTCGGGGAACTTGAACAGCGATACCAGAAGTTAGAAAGCAAGAAGACCCTGTTGATGAAGTTAGACGAGACGATGCCGTGGTCATAATTTCGTCCGATTTTAGAACAAGTGCATGACAAGGCCAGAAAAAATAATGCTGCGCGAAAGCCCATAGATGCAATAGTGATGTTCAAAATGCTTGTGCTACAACAACTGTACAACATCAGTGATGAACAACTGGAGTACCAGGTCAATGACCGACTATCGTTCATGACATTTTTGGGCTTGGCGCTAGCAGAACCAGTACCAGATGCAACTACACTTTGGTTCTTTCGGCAGCAGTTGAAGCAGCAGGGTCTTATTGAAGAATTGTTTGAGCAATTAATTTGATAGGGACCTGAGAGACCAAGGCTACCAAGCTAAGGGGGGTCAAATAAAATAGTAGATGCCACACTGATTCCAGTTCCCAAGCAGCATAATACTAAGGAAGAGAAGCAAAAACTTGCCCAAGGATAAATTCCCGAAAGTTGGCAGAAAAAGCCTCATCCCTTGTCCCAGAAGGATACCGATGCTCCCTGGACATAAAAGAATGGTCAGAGTTCCTTTGGTTATAAAAACCACATCAGTATCGATGTGGAGTACGGTTTTATTCGTCCCTATCAAGTCACGGATGCCTCAGTGCATGAGTCCCAAGTGTTAGGGACACTGTTGGATGACCAAAACCACGGGGAAGAGGTTTGGGCACATAGTGCCTATGGTAGTGAATCTATTGAATGGATTCTACAGATTTTACAATTCCTCAGTCACATTCATGAACGAGCCTACGGCAATCATCCATTGACTGCAAAACAGAAAGAAGATAGTCGAGACCGTTCTCAAGTCAGAGCTAAGGTCGAACACGTTTTTGGTCACTGGGTTAATGAAATGGGAGGCAAGTTAATGGGTTCCATTGGTAAGCAGTCAGTCAAGGCCACTATTGGAGTGAAGAATTTAGTCTACAACTTCAAACGTTATGGATTTTGGGAGAATAAAAATCCTAAAGCTGTGGGATAATTGCGTCTAAATTGGTTCTCTTGAGCCAGATTTCAACTATAAATCGTTCCGGTTGAGCTATTTTTTGCTCAACTTCGCTTTCTTGTAGTTCTTCGAACCCCCTCAGATTAACTAAGACTTAATTAATCGAGGTGCCCATGTGGTATTTGCCGCAAATTACTTTTAATTTTAGCAATTCCCTCACCCGATAAATTCTAGATTTGGGAAAATTACCCACTTCCCGAACTTGGGGAACCTTCGCTAATCGTATCGATTTAGCGATGACTTTATAATTAGCAATTAGAGAAATTTGAGATGAGACAGTTTATATTAACTTGGTTAGGAACTGCTGTAGCATTGTTAATTACTGCGAATATCCTACAGTTCTTCAATATTGGTTTTAAGCTAGATAACCTCATTACAGCTTTAATCGCAGCTGTAGTAATTGGTATTGTTAACGCTATTATTCGACCCATCTTGAAAATATTAGCATTTCCCATTACTCTACTCACTTTTGGCTTGTTTACCTTCGTTATTAATGGC
This sequence comes from Richelia intracellularis, assembly GCA_000613065.1. Taxonomy (GTDB): domain Bacteria; phylum Cyanobacteriota; class Cyanobacteriia; order Cyanobacteriales; family Nostocaceae; genus Richelia; species Richelia intracellularis_B. The sequence continues at coordinate 14,488 of CBZS010000100.1, forward strand.
TTTACTCTGTGGGTCGCTAGTTTACTCATCCCTAGCTATGGTTTTATGATTGAAGGTCCCATTGCAGCTTTACTGGGTTCTATTGTCTTAGCGATCGTATCCAGCACAATCAATTATTTTCTCAGAACTACTGAATGAGTGGAGTTGTGCTCGGAGGTAAGGAATAAGGAAATATAACTTTTGACCTCTTACTCTTACTTTACCTTGAATATTGTGGACATATTACCCCTTCAAGGTTAAAACAGGTATGTTATGTATAGTAATAACCATATAGGGCTTGTGTCTTTTTATAAAAAAATAGCATTAGCTTAACACTGAAGATTTAAATCGATTTAACTTAATTTTTCGCTAAAGGAGTTTATTCTTAATTTAGTTGTTTCTGCTGCTTTATTCTTATTTCTCGCCTAATTAATTATTCAAGTCAATAAAAACTAGTTTGAAATAGTTTTATATATATATAAAGACAAAGCCAATAAATACAAAATTATAATTTCTACATATATCGTTAGTTATCTATAAGAGATAAAATAGCTACAAAACTATCTCATCTCTTGTCAAAAGCACGAAGTTACAATTGAACGGATAAATTTTGTTGTTATATTTATATTAAGTATTAGTCTAAAAATTTTGATATGGAAACTTAGCCGATCAATAATTCAAGATTGGAATTTTGCTATTTATTTTTATTTTATCTCTGAAACTGTATGTATTATTTCTGGATATGTAGAAAAGACCTGTGTATCTAAATAATATATACCTTGCTATAGAACACTAGCAGAAAGCTTTTCTGATGCTTCCACCCTTGAAGGAGTTATGTCGTGGAACGTAACAAGTCGTTTATTTGGTCACAAGCCGGATTAATTGTCCTACTTGTACTTGGTAGTATTTTAAGCCTGGGCTTGATGATACCAGTCAGACCAACTGTTTTTACCAATAAGATTGAAAAAGATATCAGTGATAAAAATTCAATTACTACAGAGGTTGAAACTCAAAAGCGAGTCGAAAAATTTCGCCTAGCAATGTTGAGCACTTGGCAAAAGCAAGCGTTAGAAAAAGGTCTAGCCTACAACATACCAAAAAGGTTTCGAGGGGTGACCATTAATCAAGCAAAAGTACCTTCAAGGAAAAAGCTAATTGCCTTAACTTTTGATGATGGGCCTTGGGACAATTACACTAGGGAAATACTAGATATTCTCAAGGAACATCAAGTAAAAGCAACATTCTTTGTACTTGGTCAAGCATTGAAAAATAAACCTGATATGGGGCGACGAATTGTCAGTGATGGTCATGTAATTGCCAATCATACATGGAATCACAGATATCACTACCATAACCCAAAAACTGCGGCATCTGAAATTGATCGCAGCTCAGAACTAATTTATAAAACAACGGGGGTAAAGACTACTTTGTTTCGACCCCCTGGAGGAATTCTAAATAATGGTCTAGTCGCTTATGCCAAGAAGAAAAATTACACTGTAGTTATGTGGTCTGCTGATTCTAATGATTATAAGCGTCCCTCGGTGGGAACTTTAGTTAATAGCGTGGTAAGGCAATCAACGCCAGGTGGTATCATTCTATTGCATGATGGTGGTGGCAATCGTTCTCGTACAGTGGAATCCTTAGTCCCAATGATTCAAATATTGAAAGAGCAAGGATACACTTTTGCAACAATTCCAGAACTGTTAGAGGCAGAAGAACAGGAACGCAAACTAGGGAAATCACGAAAGAAGAAATCCCCCCAACCCCAAGGCAAATCGAAAAAAACTAGTTAATCAACTATTAAAGCCTAAACAACAATAGGCATTAGCTTTAGATTTATTCATGCATCTACAATAATCTTTATGGCATATAGCTGATTGCGGTCGCTAATTGAATCATATTAATTTCATATTGCTACTTCTATTAATAGGAGTAGCAATTAAATTTAGGTATCAAGATTTAATTTCCAAAGAGAACCAAGAAATGTGTTGTTCTTGGAATAAGTATTAGTTATAAAAGGTCTAATTTTTAAGAGAAAATATATTTATAAATTGCTAAAATATTAATTTCAGTATTACAAGAAAAATCTAATTTATAGTTTTCCTCTTAACTTGGCTGATGCCAGAAAAAGAGCGAATAATAAAATTCTAATATTTCTTCGTCATTTTGAAACACATTTTGTTTCCAAAGAACTATAATAATACTATAGAATAACCTTATGGGTCCGTACCGGTTTCGACAGGTTGGCGAAAGCTGCTCTGTGATTCAGGTCGAGAGTGAGTCTCCTCTCGCAAATCAAAGGCTCAAAACAAAAGTAAATGCGAACAACATCGTATCTTTCGCTCGTAAGCCCGTTGCAGCTATTGCATAGGTAAAACACCTCTTATAGGTTCGAGCCTCCCTAGTCTGATTCCGTTAAGGACTTCGGAGCTAACCCCAACGGATGCGCTCATTAGTTACCTCTGGTTGATTAATTAGCAAAGACCTCACCAGAGCATCCTGCCGTTCGGGATAATGAACGTTCCCCGTCCCGAGGGTAAAAGGGACTAAACCTGTGAATGAGCGGGGGGTCAATACCCAGTCTGGACAGCAGTTCGACTCTGCTCGGATCCACTATTAACTTTTACTAATTCCACTTGACATTTATGTTGAGTGGAATTCCTTTTGAGCCATCAAGATTAATCATCTAGGGAAGCAATAAGTATGTTGACAGTTGTTGTTATCTCCCTCTGGTTCCCTTGCTTCTATACCCAAATCTCCTACATTTACTCCTAAGGATTACCAGGAGAACTTTTCTCGTCATGGGGTGGCAATTTTTCCCAAAACAAAGTGGCATACATTAAGCGGTAAATGTCAGTATTATCAACGGTTGTGGGTAACTGATTCGCATTTAAACCATGGGCTTTCGCCACTACTGAACCAGTGTTATCTCCAAAACTTGTCCAGCCGACGGCAAAGGGGAAACGTTTTCCCTGTTTATCAGGTGCAGAGAGAAATGGAATAGTTTTCGTTCCCTCCTTCCCATCCCATGGTGAACCGTTTCTACTCCTTTCTGGTACTGGGGAAGGTAAATTCACATCTCCTACTACTTCCAAACCTCCTGCATCACTATCTGCTGTTGTTAGTAGTAAAGTATTGGATGATTTCTCAATAAATTTCATCGCCACACCTACTGCATCATCAGCCCGTTTTACTGCTTCTATACAACCTGCGGCATTATTATAATTGCAAAAGTTATCACTACCTTCTTCTTCTAATACGACAAAGAAGCCTTTGGGATTTTGAGACAGTATTTTTAAAGTAGTATCTAACATTTCGCCAACTGTAGGTGCATTAGGTACATAGAAAGGTAAATTCTTCTGTTTTAAATTTTCTTCTGATTGATCATTATAAGTATTTGTAGCAGCGAAGATACCCAGTACTTTCTTTGTATTAGGTGGTAACTTTAATAACTCGTCACGAGTGTATACTACTGTATAACCCTTACTTTCAGCTAATTCAATTAAATTTATACCATCGGTTCGTTGAGTTTGTTCTGCTGTGGCATGTCTGCCAGCAGTACCTTTGGGTAAGTAAAATATTTCTCCACCAGCTAAAATTACGTCTACCCCAGATTCAATAATTTGTTTGGTAATGTCGTTAAATTTACGACGATTGGTGGCTTTGGCTACAAATGCGCCTGTACCAGCTTCAGGAATGACTCCAGAGTTAATAATTGCCGTGGCTTTACCAACAGCAACGGCTTCTTCCATAATTGTTTGGGATTTTCCAGAGGCTGCTACTACTGGTTTACCAGTTTCATCCAAGCCAAAGGAATTGGCATTTACCTTGACTCCTGTGGCATGGGTGACTGCACCAGCGTTGGAAGTCGCTGTAAGTTGATTTTTCATGTGTCCTAAATAGACACCAAGATTAGACATTTTATCCCAATTAAGTCGTCCATCAGGGCCATAGTGCAGCATTCTTGCTGCACCCCAATGGGATACACTGGTGCCATCGGGATGAATGAAGATTGCATTTCCTGCTTTGACGCTAGCTGGAGATCGTGAGGTACAACCAAGTAAAGAGGTAGTGAAAAGAACTGCTAATCCGAAAATATAATTTTTTAGTTGAGGTGTCATTATCGATGTTTAAAACTTTACTTAGGGTTTGCTGAAAAAAGAGAAAAACTAGTTGCTGTGGGAATATCAGACCAGAGAAATATATTTAGATGCAAGAAAAAAGAGGAAAATAGCACAAAACCCATGCATAACAATACCAGTAACAATACTGGTGCTATTAGTACTTATGTACAGTCAATCAGAGGAAACTCAAATTTCAGCATCAAAGTTCCTTCTGCCATTTGAGGGGAAGTTTTCTTCTGAAAATAGGTGGGGAATGATGGCTGATTTGATACCCTGGCAAGAATTTTAAGATGAATATGTGAGCCTTTTCTCCGAAAAAATGGGGGCACCAGCAAAGTCATTTCGCATGGCATTAGGTGCATTAATAATCAAATAGAAATTGGGGATAAGCGATAGGGAAACAGTAGAACAAATAAAAGAGAACCCTTATCGACATTACTTTCTAGGAATTTAATCTTATATTAATTAACCACCATTTGATGCATCGATGCTAGTACATTTCCGTGAAATAATCAGTGCCAATGTGGTGAATAAAGTCAATCAGATGATGGTAAAAAAAAATACAAGAGGCGACCTTTGAGGAAGCAGACTAAAAAAAGAAACACAAAAGGTTTTAGAACCAAAAAATCGAGGTAAATTAATATTAGATGTGACTTGTGCGCCAATTGATATTAGCTATCAAACAGATTTAGGCATCTTAAATCAAGCCAGGAAAGAAACAGAAATAATTATAGATTCTCTTTCTGAACAGATAAAGGGAAGATGAGATAAAAAGGCAAGGACTTATCGAAAATTGGCAAGAAAAGACTATATAGTAGTGGCAAAAAAAAGTCGTTCTCGGCACAAACAAAGAAGTAAAGCCATAAAAAGACAACTTCAAGATATTAAAAGAAACCTATCTCACATTCAGGGTCTAATCAGTTTAGGAGCAACATTATCAGCTTTAACCAAAAAACAATATAAGATGTTGTTAATGGTCACAGAAGTCTATCGTCAAAAGTTATGGTTATATGAGAATAAAAAACAAAGCATATCAGACCGGATTGTGAGTCTAAAGCAACCACACATCCGCCCTATCCTCAGAAGGTAAGCCAGAGAATTCGTAGAATTTGGCGCGAAATTATCGGCTACCTCTTTTGACGGATATGTATTCTTATGAGCATATTAGTTGGGATAACTTTAATGAATCAGCAGACTAAAAAACACAAGTAGAAGGTTTTAAAAACTACACTGGTTATTATCCGGAATCTGTTCATGTAGATAAAATTTATCGGACTAGAGAAAACAGACCTTGGTGTAAAAAACGAAGTATTAAAATGAGTGGTCCACCTTTGGGGAGACCTCCAGCTAATGTGAGTAAAGAACAAAAAAGACAAGCAAATGAATCTGAGAGGATTCGTAATAGTATTGAGGGAAAGTTTGGGCAAGCTAAAAGAAGGTTTACCTTGAATAGAATCATGGCTAAACTTTCTCATTCTTGTGAAACTGCAATTGCTATTACTTTTTTAGGAATCAATCTTTCTACTTGGTTCTAGCGGCTTTTTTTGGATTTTTTATGTCAATGCATGTCAAGTACGCCTTTTTTATGCAAGTATGATTATTTAAATTTATCTTTTTAACGTTCATAGTTCAAAAAAAAATATCTTTTGTTTTCGACTAAATTGTCCATCGCTCCCCACTAAACTTTTTCAGCAAGCCCTACTTAGGTGACTTCCGAAAATAATTTTACCAATGAGGAAGGAGTGCGTAAGCCTTCGCCCCTAAGGTGAATCTATTATCATCGACTGGTAGTCTTAATTCTGGGAATTTTCTTCTGTACCAGTTATCGATATAAAGATAAAATGATCAACATTTTATCAAGCACAAAAAGTTTTAGGGTCATAATTTTATCCATGTGGCACATTACTATTTTATCTATTTATGCCAGGCATATTTGACTCTTATTTATCAGAATTTTAATGTCACAAGATTTAATCATCTTTTCTTTTACCCTATCTATTTGTAAAGATTGCTAAAGAATATTTCTGCATCAGTTAAATAAAAAATTCAAAAAACCCGACTTCGTCAGAAAAGCGGGTTAAGGAAGTAATGGATTGATAGGTAAGATTAGTCTAAAAACCCCATCAAAGAGTCGGATTCGTCTGACATCTTCGCCATTATAGGACGATTACCCATCAAAGAATACTTTTCGGATATTGCTAAATGACTAGCCGCAATGGGCCGAACTCCAGAAGCTGTGATTGTATCTACAACGTCCACGGTATGTGCAGCTATGGGACGAACACCCATAATATCAATTGTTTCTACCACCTTCAATTCTGAAGATTTGGTAGGACGAATTGACAAAGCTGACTTTTTACGGATATCTAACTTGCTGGATAACTCTGCCTGCACTGGCTTTTGAGTTGTTTCTGTTGTTTCTTCGGTTTTAGGTTTATCTGTACTCACTGTTTTATTTTGATTATTTTCCACTGCCACTATATTTTCCCCTTGAGTTTTAGTTCGTCTTTGTCGAGGACTGTTTGCTTTACCAGTGCTGTTAACAGCCATAAATATAATACCTCTGAATTATTAATTAATTTTTACGTTCATTAAGAGGTTGGAAAGTTTTTTATATTTTATCCTTAATTTATTCACTCTTGTTTGCAATATCATTTAACTCATGAAATGACATCACACCGTAAACCTGTAAACTGAGTTAAAGAAGTTAAGCATGGTATGCTGAAATTACTTAGTTATGACATCGCCCCGTGGGGACTGATTTGCTGCAATCAGTTATTAGCGTTCGCATCTGGAAAAGATTTACCATTATTCTAGGGTTGATGTAGGAAGCATATGGATTTGCAGCCGAAAATATGGATCGAAGACAATTGTAAAAGTCTATCTGTCTAGCAACAATAGGAATAGCTGCAACTGCGATCGCTTATAATTTACAATCCTGGGTATTCGCTGCACAGCAGGGTGGTAAAGTTCATTGGGGTTATATTGGCAAGGAAGGAGCAGAAAATTGGGGTAAATTGTCACCACAGTTTTTAACTTGTAGGTTATGTCAATATCAATCGCCTATTGATATTACATCTGCAATTAGTGCTGATATCTCCAATTTGCAAATTAACTATAAGTCTTCTGCTCTCAATATTTTTAATAATGGTCATACCATCGGGGTTAATTACGATAGTGGCAGTACGCTGATTCTGGATGGAGAAGCATACGAACTGATACAATTTCACTTCCATCATCCCAGTGAGCATCGGGTAAATGGCAAATCCTACCCTATGGAATTGCACCTGGTACATAAAAGCGAAAGAGGTTCCCTAGCTGTGGTGGGGATATTTTTACAAACAGGCAAGGAAAATCAAACTTTACAAGCAATTTGGCAGATGATGCCTCCCCATGGAAATACTGAGACAAAAATTTCCGATGTCACAATTAATGTACAAGATTTTATACCTCAATCCCAGCAATTTTATCGCTATTATGGTTCCCTAACCACCCCACCTTGTTCGGAAAATCTCAACTGGATAGTATTTCAGGAACCAGTGGAAATGTCTACGGCTCAAATCCAGCAATTTGCCCAATTATTTCCCATGAACCCTAGCACCTGTGAAAAGATTAAACCGACGTTTTTTATTGCGAACAGGCGGTAATGAACCCCATCTTTAATACCTGGAACCGGGTTAGTTGAACATCTAAAAACCCGGTTTCTCTGTCTATGGTTTTATTCCTGAATTGATGTTTTAGAGGCTATAAACTCAGATCTTTAGTAACAAAGTTAGCAAAAGTCAACTCATTCACCCGATTCCAACGATAAATTTTATCTCTAAATTCTTTCCATTGATCGTATACTTCTTTGAAGCTGGCATCTTTCCTGGCATTTTCCTCAAATATCTCTAAAGTAGATTTTTGAGCTGCTTCCATAATCTCTTGGGTATAAGGAACTAATTTAGTACCACCAGCAACGATTCTTGCTAGTGCTTCCCTATTTACAGCATCATACTGACTCAGCATATTAATATTAGCTTCATATGTAGCTGTCTTAAATACCTCTTGATATTCTGTGGGTAAATTTTCCCAAGCCTTAATATTTACCAATGCATCTAAAGTTGGACCAGGCTCCCACCAGCCAGGATAATAGTAAAATGGTGCGGCTCTATTTAAACCCAGTTTCTCATCATCATAGGGTCCTATCCACTCCGCAGCATCAATGGCTCCGCGTTCCAAAGATAAATAGATTTCACTTGCTGGTAAAACCTGGACATTCACTCCTAAGCGAGCCATAACTTGACCCCCTAATCCAGGAATCCGCATTTTTAAACCTTTGAGATCCCCTACTGATGTAATTTCTCGTTTGAACCAACCACCCATCTGTGTGCCCGTATTACCTGCGGGAAAGTTGATAATGTTAAATCGCTCCCTGTAAATTTTTTGAATTAGTTCTAGGCCACCACCATGATACAACCAG
>CBZS010000101.1 GCA_000613065.1 Richelia intracellularis
ATTATTCTAGAGACCACCGATCAGATTTGAAACAATTTATCCTTGACTTGATGTGGAGTGGTGATGGAAATATTCCTTTATCTTTAAGAGTTGCACATGGTCATGAAGTCGATTCTGCCATGTTTGGAACACTTATGGCACATTTCCACAAACAATGGCAAATTGATGCTTTATTTGTTGCGGATGCAGCCCTTTACACTGAAGACAATTTGCAGATGATAGTCTCATTCAGATGGGTATCTCGAGTTCTTGGAACCCTAACTGCCGCAAAATAACTATTAGAAAAGAACAGTATTGATGCATTTGTACCAAGTAAAATCCCAGGATATCGTATTGCCCCCTGTTGTAATGATTCTGGTGGTGTGGGACAACGGTGGCTAGTGATAGAAAGTGAAGCCCGTAAAGAATCTGACTTAAAACAACTGGAAAAACAAACGTCTGACCAAAAAATATACCCAGGCACAATCCCAACTACGAAAATTGTGTCAACAGGAATTTGCATGTGCCGAAGATCCATTCAACGTAGCCAAATTACTTGAGAGTCAGTTGCCATTTCATCAACTTGCAAATATTGAAGTTATTGAATATGGCCAACACCGGGGACGTGGTAGACCTCGCAAGGATTCTCAACCTACCCGAATTTTCCATATTAAAGCCGAAATTGTACCCAAATAAACTGCAATTACCATTGCCACAGAACATTGGTGGCATGTTTATTCTTGCCACCAATGTTCTTGATGCCGACAAACTTAGCAACGAAGATGTTTTACCTGAATATAAGGCACAACAATCTACAGAACGTGGTTTTCGGTTTCTCAAAGACCCATTGTTTTTTACTTCCACTGTGTTTCTAAATTCAAGGAAAAGAGTGGGGGCTTTGGCAATGGTTATGGGTTTGTGTTTGCTAGTTTACAGCCTAGGTCACAGGGCATTACGCCAATCTCTAAAACGAGGCTCCCAAACAATTCAAAATCAGTTAGGTAAACCAACTGCCACTCCTACTTTTCATTGGGTGTTTCAATGTTTCATGTCAATTAATTTATTAACCTTCGCTTCTTTGAAACAGATTTCCAACCTCAGTGAACAGCGGTGCTCGATTCTACTGTTTTTTGGTGCTCCCTGTGGTAAATATTATCTTCTTTCCTAACTAACCTGCGGAATGTGGGATACAACAAAGAGCAATAGATTTACTCGCAATTAGCATGATTTGTACCCAGTAAGCTTGGACTTTAAATCTCTGTAAGTCTCACTTTGCATAGATTTCGTTTTTCGTCAAAGGGTAACTTCAGATTAAGATATTTTGGACCTCAAATCTTAATTTTCTTATGCTTATCCTCTAGGAAATAGCTTAAAATAATTAATAAATTAATATTCTATAAGTTATTCAGTAGCGAGTAATTAAATTGAATCAAAACAATTATTGTTTTAAAGGGATGGAAATCATAAACTCTGCACCGTTTCCAGGTTCAGACGTACATTGCAATTGACCATTATGTTTTTCCACAATAATCTTGTAGCTAATTGACAAACCCATATACGTACCTTTACTTACCTCTTTAGTGGTATAGAAGGGGTCAAAAAGACGCTGTTGAACTTCTGCATTAATACCCATACCATTCTCAGCAATGCGTATGAGAGCAAACTCCCCATCCTCCTCAGTCATAATTTTCATTTGAGGTATAAACTCTAGCGATTGCTTTTTAGTTTCCATTAACTCTTCTAAAGAATCAACAGCATTTCTGAGTAAATTCATAAATACTTGATTCAACTGTCCCGCATAGCATTCTACTAATGGAAGATTGCTATATTCCTTAATAATTTTAATTTCAATGTTGCTACTTTGGTTTTTACAGCGATTTTGTAGTAGCAATAAAGTACTATCAATCCCTTCATGAATATTAACAGCTTTCATCTCAGCTTGATCAAGACGGGAAAAATTACGTAATGATAGGACAATCTGACGAATACGATCAGTTCCCATCTTCATCTAATTTACGAGTTTTGGTAAATCATCACCAATAAATCCTAAATCTATTGCTTCAAATTATGCTTCAATTTCTGTTACTGGTTCTGGATAATATTATTGATACATTTCCACTAAACCTAGTAAATCCTGAGTAATTTGACTAGTATGATTTTAATTTCCATGGATAAAGTTGATGGGATTATTAATCTCATGGGCAATACCTGCTACTAGTTGACCCAAACTGGACATTTTTTCACTTTGAATGAGTTGGGTTTGGGTTGCTTTTAATTCTTTGAGGGTTTATTCTAAAGTTCTTGCTTTTTCTTGTGCTAACTGAGAGGATGTTTTAAAAGGTGGGAGGTATCATAAAAAAGCTCACAAGGCATATGCTGAGAATTATAGAAAACAGCACCCCCTGAGCAAATGACTAAGAATTATCCTATCTATTTAACGTGGGAACAGTGGGAGTTAATCGCAGAGATGTTTCCAGAGGCAAAACCAGGTGGTGGTCCACGTACAACAACATGTATGTATGCAGTAGTAAACGCGATTTTATACCTACTGTGTCAAGGATGTACATGGCGGGCATTACCAGGAGATTTACCACCTTGATCTACAGTCTATGGCTATTTATTTCAGAAGATGGGGCAAAGACCGTACTTGGCTTCAGGTTCATGACAAACTATATCAATGGGTTGGGGTAGCAGCCAGTCGAGAACCAAGTCCATGGGAAGCAGCCTTTGATAGCCAATCAGTTGAAACCGCAACCATGATTTGTACGGATGTTGGTTTCGACCCAGGAAAACAAATACATGGACCTAAGCGATTTATTACGGTTGACTTGTTAGGGCTAGTTTTGCGAGTCTTGGTTACTTCTGCAAGTGTGCCAGAACGTGCAGGGGCTAAACTAAACGTGCACGTTCTGGCTGGTTTATCAGATGAAAGATAAAGTTAAAAGACTGCACACTATCTGGATGAATGGAGGATATCGGGGGGAAGATTTTGCCCACTGGATAATCGATGTTTTTCGTTGGATTGTGGAAGTGGTTCTCAGACCCTTAGAAAAGAAGGGTTTTACCCTTTTACCAAAACCTTGGGTTGTAGAACTAACTTTCGGGTGGCTCAATTGGTGTAGAAGATTAAGTAAGGACTATGAAAGGCTACCTGAAACTTCTGAGACTTTAATCTATATTGCAATGATACGTATCATGGTCAGGCGACTTGCATGATTTGTAACTCACTTCGACTTTTAAAACATCCTCTGAGCCGCAGTTCGACTTTCTTTATATAATTGTGCTTGATTAACAGCGATCGCTATTTGATCTGCTGCGGCTAAAAGTAGGGAGATTTCACTATCTTTCCAAATACGGGCACTGTTAGAGTTGATGCAGCCAAAAGCTCCAATTTCACCAGATTGAGTATGGATAGGAAGAGATAGAAAAGCCTTAAAGTTGAAAGAAGTCAATAAATATTTTTCTGGGCTTCCTGGTATTGTGTTTACATCATCAATGCGGATTATATCTTGATTTAATATCTTTTGAGAAATTGATTCAATGTGTTGATTTAGATTAACTAATCCAATCAACACATTGAATCTGGACTTTTAGCTTCATGAACAATTTCCCAATCCTCCCCATCACTATCTTGTCGATACCAAACGAAAATACAGCGATCTATTTTTAACAAACGGCGAATTTGTTGTACAGCAGTTGCCAAAATTTCACTAAGATCTAGAGAAGTTCTAATTTTACTTGCTAAACAATTGAGTAATGCTTCCTCTGTGGGCTGACGTTGTAGTTCCGCGGTGGCTTTAGCTGTCAAAATATTTAGGATGGCTTTAGTACTTTCTGCGGAGGTTATAATTAACTGACGATACTGTAATTCTCCTTGTTCTAAAGCTTGCTCTGTAGATTTTTGCTGTGTTATGTCCCTAGCCAAAAATACTAAATACATGGCTTGTTCATTATGGGAGTTCACGAACGCTGGTAAATTATATGCTACTAGTATCTATTTACCTGTAGATAAATTCTGTAAATACAATTCACCCTGGCAAAAACCGTTATTGAAGGTGGTTGTTAAAATATCCTTATTCAATAAATCAATATCTTCATAGCTAATTAAATGAGATAAATTTTTTCCTATAAATTGGGATACATTGGTCAAGCCTAGTAGCTTCATTACTTGAGCCTTTAATGATAATATTTCTCCTTATGGAGAAGCTATAACAATAGTATCACCTATCTTTTCGAGAATTAGATTTAGGACTCTTTCTTGGTCCCTGACGATAGGAGTTTAGCTTTTTAATTGCTGGAAAAATATAGGTTTCTCATCAGAACAATCTCTACTTAATTTCATGCTGTAATTCCCAACATATTCATCATTTTGCGAATAGTTGATTGTAATACTATCTCTGGTACTTCTATTTTATGTTTACCAGATTCATTACCAAATGGATCTGTGATATATGAATTCACATCATCCCCACTACCGGGAAATAACATTTGCCAATGTTGAGGAGATAAATTTTCTCCTTGTTTTGCTATTTGAGACAAGGGTTATACTGGCTTTTTCTGCACTAATTCCAGAGAAGCGTACGCTGTTTTTAAGTGTGAATTATCATATTTAATTTTAGTAATATCAACACAGTAACCCACGTAGCCAATAAATTTACCATCCTCAGTAAATCTTGGCGCGGCATTATCTAAAATCCAACCATACTCACAATTTCCATCTAACAATCTATATTGCCGTTGAAATTTTTCCTGGTGAACGTTAGCCGATAAATATATCTTTTGACAGTCAGTTATATCCTCTGGATACACCCCAAAAAGCCAGCCGTTACCCTGTTATTGTTGAATACTTCTACCAGTAAATTCAACCCAAGTCTGGTTAAAATAATGATAGAATTTGTCGCATCCAGCCATCCAGATCATAATGGGGGCTGTATCTATTATCATGGGAGCTTTCTATGATATTAATATCCAATGTCTCTAACAGAAAACAGCTTCGACAATCTTTGCATATTGAAATATATAAAGATGACCATCAAGTTGTTTAAGAAAATATATTGTTCCTTCTCTTTGCTGATAAACCTTTATGGAAGAAGACAAACAATTATATTTACAAATAACATCCCAATGAAGCCTGACGATAAATAATATATTTCATAGCTCAGGATTTAAGTATCTACTTTTTAAAAATAAAGCATAATATAACGTATTTTTCGGTGAAAAATATTAGCAAAAAATACTCTAGTATCTTAAAATACATACATCAAATTTTCTGTGATAATTCTTTTTTTACAATTGTGACAATAGTAATATTACTGATTGGGATTAATTAAACTTAAAATATTCGAAATTGCTTTGGAATAAAAATCATTCAGTAGTATGACCTCAAATTTAATAAATAAAACATTCACCTTTAACAGTAAAATTACTGGCAATATGTCTTTTTTGCACTATCAATGATGAAGGAATCCATTAGTAAGACCAATATTGAATCCATGCCTCTACTTTGGCAACAAGAATTACTACAAAAACTATTGCACCGGGAATCTTTATCTAGTGATGAAGCAGCGATATTAATGCAGGGGTGGCTAACAGATGCTATTCCTCCAGAATTATCGGGAGCAATTTTAATTGCTTTACAATTGAAGGGGATTTCGGCTCCAGAACTAGCCGGGATGGCAAATGTCTTGCAATCCCAATGCCTAGGAGAGCAATTTCCCCAACCCTTAGTATTTACTACCCCCATCATCGATACCTGTGGAACTGGGGGTGATGGGGCATCCACCTTCAATATTTCCACCGCAGTTGCTTTTGTTGCTGCCGCTCATGGTATCCCAGTGGCAAAACATGGTAATCGTTCTGCCTCCAGCCGTGTGGGTAGTGCTGATGTGTTAGAAACTTTAGGAATTAATTTGGGAGCAAATCCAGACAAAGTACAAGCTGCCCTGTCAGATGTGGGAATAACTTTTTTATTTGCTCCAGGTTGGCACCCTGCCCTCAAAGCCGTGGCTCAATTACGGAGAAATCTTAAGATAAGAACCATATTTAATTTACTTGGTCCCCTAGTAAATCCCCTAAATCCCACAGGACAAATTATTGGGGTATTTGATCCTAATTTGTTAACAACCATTGCCCAAGCCATACAACAGCTAGGTAAACAAACGGCAATTGTTCTTCATGGAAGAGAAAAATTAGATGAGGCTGGTTTGGCAGATATCACCGATTTAGGCGTTTTAGCCGATGGTGAGGTCAAATCAGCTACGTTGAATCCAAAAGACTTAGGTTTAACACCTGCTCCTACAACAGCTTTACAAGGGGGAAATGTGGCAGAAAATGGGGCAATTCTTCAAGCAGTTCTTCAAGGTAAAGGGACTCAAGCCCAACAGGATGTAGTGGCTTTAAATGCTTCTCTAGCCCTACAAGTAGGAGGAGCAGTACCCTTAATGTCACATTTAGAAGGAATTCAACTGGCTAGGGAGATTCTGCGTAGCGGCTCGGCTTGGGAAAAATTGGAACAGCTTGTCCACTTTCTCCAAAATTAGTAGGGGATTCTGTGCGGGGGTGGAATTCGATCAGATTACGCTTGATGGTGATATCGTAATTGCTGAAAAAATCTTGTCCTAACAGCCCTACTTCTAACTCCGGGCCAGCGATCGCTACTCCTACCTGATTCACCCTAGCTCCATCAACCTGTATAGATTTAACATAGCCAATGGGAAATTCCACACCCTTGGCACTAGCTGTATTCGCCTTGGCTTTCCCCACAGGAATTACTCCCAGGGAACTAGCCATTTTTTGGGTAATCACAGTCCCACTAGCGCCTGTATCTAAAATCACCTTTAATGGCGATCGCCATTAAAGGTGACTTGAATAATGGGTGTACCGCCAATGCGCCGTCGAATCAGGGCTGTAAATATTTGCTTTGGTGTCCTTGCCTGTTTTACAACTGGAGATTTGTTGGTATTGGGGGCGGGCACAGGGATAGGAATTGAATTACTTGATGGGGGAGCTAGTTTAACCCTGGGGGATGGTGAGGGGTTGTTTGCTCTTTGGGAGGGTCTGGGAGAGTGAATCTCTGGGATTTTTACCGGTATATTATCAGCTACTAGAGGCTTTTTAGGGGGTGGTTTAATTTTTGCCTTAGCATTTTTTATATGGCGTTGATATTCCCGAATTTTGCTCTGGGCACTGTCAAAAAAAAGACTGTCTTTTTTTACCTGCCTCATTAAAACGATCGCATCTTGATACTGATTCGCCACTAATTGCCAATCATCAATTGATTGCGCCGATTGACTAATAGCCGAAGCTCCCGTTGCCTTATCCAAAGCCAGGTCAAAAATACTAGTCTGAAAACTAGCATTTGCCTCAGCACTAGATTTAGGTTTGGCACTTGTATTCATAGTGGCGGCAACTGCATTCACTGGATCTATAGGCTGCACAAAACTTTCAGGAGACGAAGCAGATTCTTGGTTGCGAGTAGTAATCATCTGCCTATCTTTGAGACTACAAGCGGCACCCAAAGACCAGAGGGTGGTTGAAAGTAAGATTAGTGCTGTACGGGATAACAGAGATTGACGCATAATCGTGATTTTACCCATCTGGGCTACACAAATCTAGCATTCCCGCTAGTTTATACAAAAATTGGAATAGATATATTCTTATTTTTCATTAAATTAACTAGAGTACAAACTCCGAAATAATAACAGACAGAGGTAAGCCTAAAAGGATAAACGCTAAAGAATTTTTTTCGTTCCCCTCGTTTTCAGTCACCCCATGGAAGAATTCCCTGTAATCATTAACTTGATTGCAAATAGAAAATATAGGAATCTAAAGATGAAATTATGGTGTATTTTACCTTAGTCAAGGGTAAATCATCTTTTGATTGATTTACAACTTTCATTTACCAAATCCCCAAACTTATCATTTCCAAGTGCTTATGCCCCTGTCTGATGTGATCCCAGCCCTGCTTGTCCTCGCAGATGGAACCGCCTACCGTGGTTGCTCTTTTGGTGCCACTGGCACCACTATTGGGGAAGTTGTATTCAATACAGGTATTACTGGATACCAAGAAGTGTTGACTGATCCCAGTTATCGGGGTCAAATAGTAATCTTTACTTATCCGGAATTGGGTAACACTGGTGTAAATTTGGAAGACGAAGAAGCCCAAGGCCCTCAAATAAAAGGAGCGATCGCTCGTAATATTTGTGAACAACCCAGTAACTGGCGTTCTACCCAGTCATTACCAGACTACCTAAAGGAATATCAGATCCCCGGCATCTTTGGGATCGATACCCGCGCTCTCACCCGGAAAATTCGGATGTTTGGAGCTATGAACGGTGGAATTTCCACTGAAATACTAGACGAAGCAGAATTGTTAGAAAAAGTACAAACTGCCCCCAGTATGGAAGGATTAAATCTTGTTCAGGAAGTTACTACCCCCTCCGTTTATGAATGGTCTGAAACCACTAATCCAGCTTGGGAATTTAGCCCCACAGCCAAGAGCAAAATCAACAAGCCTTTCACTGTTGTAGCCCTAGATTTTGGTGTCAAACGCAATATTCTGCGTCGTCTAGCATCCCATGGCTGTCGTGTCATAGTTGTTCCTGCCGATACCACTGTTGAAGAAATTATTCAATATAATCCTGATGGTATATTCCTTTCCAATGGACCAGGGGATCCATCTGCCGTAACAGAGGGTGTGGAAACAGTCAGAAGCCTGCTAACATCAGAAAAGCCCATGTTTGGTATATGTATGGGACACCAAATTTTGGGTCGCGCTTTGGGAGCAGATACCTTTAAACTCAAATTTGGACATCGGGGATTAAATCAACCAGCAGGTTTGCGGCAACAACAAGTGGAGATTACTAGTCAAAATCATAGTTTTGCCATTAATCCAGATTCTCTACCAAATACGGTAGAAATTAGTCATTTAAACCTGAATGATCAAACAGTAGCCGGATTACGTCATACCTCCCTACCTATTTTCTCTGTCCAATATCACCCAGAAGCAAGTCCCGGTCCCCACGATGCAGATTACTTATTTGCCAAGTTTGTAGAATCAATGCAACTTGCCCAGCAAGCAAATAATGGAAATTTGCAGTAAAAAAGAAAAAGCAAGAATGTGTTAAACAGGAAAGTGGAGATTGGTAAAGATAGGAAAAAATATATTTCCTGACATCATGACACCGCCCAAGCAATTTGGTTCACCAGTGGAACTCAAATTGTGAGCTCCATTATCTAGTCACAACGCGATGACAATCGATTGTAGACAAGTCACCCAAAAAACATCTATACTGTAGCGTTTATCTTAACTACGAGGAGGGAATTATTGCTGACCAACTTAATCTAACGGTGAGCCTAAGAGGTACTTGTGAAGTCCGGAACAATTGCCAGCTATTTAGACTCACAGGCTTGTTAGATGCTTTCTCAGAGCCAGCATTCCGAAAAGTGCTGGGCAACAAGATCGATGAAGATAAAACTCCTAAAAATGTAATTCTGGATCTTTCACAGATTGACTTTGTTGACAGTTCCGGTCTGGGAGCATTAGTACAGCTAGCAAAGCAAGCGCAAACTGCTGGTGGAACCTTGCAAATTGTTAGCAATGCTCGCGTTACTCAAACGGTCAAGCTTGTTCGCTTAGAAAAGTTTCTTGCCCTACAACCATCTGTTGATGTGGCTCTGGAAAATATCAAGTCATCTTCATAGCTTGACCAATAACCTTTAGATAGCTATCCGATCTCTATATTTGGATAGCTTCATTTTTATCTGTACACCACAAATGTCACAGATGTCTGCTCTTGTTAGGTTGAGATTACTTCAAATTCAAAGTTTTGGCACGAGAGTGAAACAAAAATATTGCATTTGCGCTGTGATCGGACATAAGTTTTTGACTTCTGTATAGCAGTACTAGTATTATGTCTAAGACCAATTATTTGTGAAATTGTATATAGCCCCAATTACCACAATACTTACCTGTAATTAATACTGATTAGAAGGTAGGGCAGGTGGCATATTATATCGGTCTCTAGATGGAATTGGTATGTAATGTCCTCCAAATTGAAATCTAAAGATATAGTATTAAGGCAGTGATCTTTGTGGCATCGTAAAAGTTAATAGGTATAACTGCCCACCTAGAGTTTAAGAGGAATGATGGATTTGTGAAGTCAAGGGAGGAAACGCAATTTGAACCAACAGATGAATACTCCAAGCTAGACTCATCTGCTTGCCAAGTACTCAGAGCCATCACTCAAAACTTATGCTCAAATATTTCTTCAACTCAAATCCAACAACTTTCTCCTTCGGCTTTGGCTTATTTAGGAGATGCAGTCTATGAGTTATATGTACGAATGTTCTACTTGTTGCCACCCCAGCGACTAGAAAATTATCATCGTTTGGTAGTGGCGCAGGTAAGAGCTGAAACTCAAGCTGAAATCATGCGAGCGCTTACTCCTCATCTTAATCCCAGTGAGTTAGAAATTGTTCGTCGGGGTAGAAATGCAGCTACTAGTCGTCCTAAGCGAGTTAAGTTAGGCACTTATCAACAAGCAACTAGCTTAGAAACCTTGATTGGTTATTTGTACGTGACTGACTGCCAACGTTTAACTGAGTTATTGCAAAAGTTACAACTAAACCCATAGATAAAATTTATCGAAGCTGATGTAATATTGCAAACCACTATCCTGTATCAATCTTTTCACTGATTAATTTTTCTCTGTATCCCTAATCCTAATTATCATATTACTCAGAAAATTTCATGACTAATAAAACTAAAAAATTACATACTTCCCAAGGTACGAAGTCTGCAAAACCATTGAAGTTAAAGGGCAAGCGCATCGTTAGTAGCGCAATTCGCAAATCTAACCAGAAGAAGGATATTCATCAAGATGGCGGTGTAAAAAAACACCGCCATCTTTACCATACACCTGCATCAACATCAGCAAATACTACAAATGATCTAATTTATGGTCGTCACTCTGTACTCACTGCTTTAGAAACCGAACGGGGCTTAAATCGAATTTGGATTACATCTAAACTTAGATACGATCCCCGTTTCCACTCTCTTATCCTTAAAGCAAAGGAAAATGGCACGGTTATTGATGAGGTTGAGCCCAAACGCTTGGATCAAATCACAGAGCAGCGAAATCACCAAGGGATTGCTGCACAAGTTGCGCCTTATAGCTACATTGATTTACATGAATTAATCGAAAAATCTCAATCTGTTCTGGATCCAGTCATTATAGTTGCTGAGGGAATTAACGATCCCCATAACTTGGGAGCAATTATTCGCACTGCCGAAGCGATCGGAGCCCAGGGATTGGTGATCCCTCAACGCAGAGCTTCTGGCATCACATCTACAGTGATGAAAGTTGCCACTGGTGCTTTGGAACACTTCCCCGTTGCCAGAGTTGTAAATTTACAAAGGGCTTTGGAAGATTTAAAAGCCTCAGGTTTCTGGATTTATGGCACTGCAGCAACTGCTAGCGAACCAATTCACACCGTGAATTTTAGTGGTCCAGTGGCTTTAGTTGTTGGTTCAGAGGGAGAAGGTCTGAGTATCTTGACACAACGTACCTGTGATGGATTGGTTTCTATTCCCTTACAAGGTAAAACACCTAGTCTCAACGCCTCTGTTGCTACAGGTATGGCATTATATGAAATATATCGACAACGTTGGCAGAGTACCCTTCATTTAGATAAATTGCAAACAACCTCTTGGAAAAATCGGGGATAACAGAGTATAAAGAAATGTCAATGAATAATTTCTAGCAAATCTATTTTTATCCCATTTCTCAGTTAATAAATCGCTAAAACTAATGAGTATGCTTTGGAAGAACCTTAAGGAATCGTTAACCAGTACATTTCAAAACCTAGGCTTGGCTTGGTGGGTAGAAGTTTCTACTCAAAATCCCCGTTGTACTTATTACTTTGGTCCATTTCTCAATGGGGCTGAAGCTCAGGCTGCGAGCCAAGGTTATGTGGAAGACTTAGAAACTGAAGGTGCCCAGGGAATTACTGTCAATGTGAAGAAATGTAAACCAGAAAATTTGACAATAGCTGAAGACTTGGGGGAATTGATTGACCGTAAAGTACAGCCTGTCTTTAGCGGTCAAGTCCAATAAGTGAATTTTGGTTGAGTAACTTTTAGCAGGGTCTTACTTTCACCTAGAAGCTATTATTTGTTCGGTGTTAAGGTTAGTTTGATCTTCTGCTCAATGGAGAAAAACTAGATAGCTTTTATTCAAGGCTACTATCCTCTGGAGTGTCAGTTTATTTATCGGGAGTGTCTTTTTCGACAATTATCCTAAATTTTGAAGATATGAGCGAGACTAAATGTGTCGCACAGATCCAGAAATTGGGAAGTAGTCGTAAATTTTATACTTGTGTTCCCTAGTTTTCTATATATCCACCAGCGTAAGTAATTACACACATCTGTCGAGATCTAGAATGGATACCAAAAGCTACCCCTGTAACTTTAAAAGCAGGGTTAAAAATATGGCGTTGCTGAATCAGGGGATGATTTCACTAAATTTTCAAGGATTTCTCAATGGTTTCAAACCCTAATTCATCCCCTGATTCAGCAACGCCAAAAATATTTGTTCGATGACCCCGATCGCGCACACCATCATCGATAATTAATTGCATTACTATGTCTTGTGCCCTATGGGAGCCATAACTAATGTTCTCCCCTGCGGTAACTTGGCATTTCCCATACCTTATATAATCTGTTGAATGGAGTGCTGCCATCACTACCATTGTGGCCTGTAATGCCTTTCTTTCCCTGATCTTGGACATGATCTCTGGCTGCTAAGGACATAGCCCTAGAAGCCGTTAGAGCTGGCACTGGGCGTACTCTTTTAAAAAAAGCGAACGCTTCATCTACTGCTGCTACACCTTCTTCGGTTTGTAGATACAAGCGTTCGCCAATTAATACTCTTTTCCCTTGGAAGCGTTTTCTATAGTCTTGTAAAATGGCTGCGTAAGCAGAAGGATTAGTTCTGGCCTTGTTCATCTCCACAATTACCCTTTGTTCTAAGGGTGATAGATTGTGTTTTGAGGATGATAAGGAGGGAGTTTGTGCTACTGAATAATTTTGAGGCAAAGACTTTTCTATAGACCATCCAGTAATGAGGGTGATGGGGGCAAACATCCACAAAAGTATTTTGTTCTTATACATTAGTAACCTTAAACACAACGGATAAGCTAATAATCTCAATCTATTGTTATGAACACAAAAGTAATCAATCAATTTCCATAAGGGAATAGAAAGAAGGGAAAAGGGTAAATACTGTATTAGGTTAGGAGAAGGGAGCAGGGGAGAAAAATTTTGACCATCAATTGACAAGCATCAACATTACCTAAAATCATTAATCTTGATGACTGAATCGGCTTTCTAGCCTGCTCTCCATTGCCCATCCCCATTCCCCTATTTTCAAGTACAACGACATATTACTTTTAGAAGCCGGATTAAATTAGTTATGGTATATTAAGCGTAGTCGTCATGAATACGCATACTTAGTATGACCAATCCCAAGGTAGAAAACTTAGTCATTATTGGTTCTGGTCCTGCGGGTTTTACTGCTGCTATTTATGCAGCGAGGGCAAATTTAAAACCAGTGATGTTTGAGGGTTTCCAAGCGGGAGGATTTCCTGGGGGACAGTTGATGACAACAACCGAAGTGGAAAACTTTCCTGGGTTTCCTGAGGGTATCACTGGGCCAAAATTAATGGTTCGGATGAAAGCGCAGGCTGAGCGTTGGGGTGCACAATTATATACAGAGGATGTTATTGACGTTGATTTCCGTCAGCGTCCGTTTACGGTGCGTTCAGATGAGCGAGAATTTAAAGCTCATAGTGTAATTATTGCTGTAGGAGCAACAGCGAAGCGTTTGGGCTTGCCTAGTGAAAAACAGTTTTGGAGTCGGGGAATTTCTGCTTGTGCTATTTGTGACGGAGCAACTCCAATTTTTCGTGGAGAAGAGTTGACGGTAATTGGTGGTGGGGATTCAGCGGCGGAAGAAGCTGTGTATCTTACCAAATATGGTTCTAAGGTGAATTTGCTGGTGCGTGGGGAGAAAATGCGTGCTTCTAAGGCAATGCAACACAGGGTTTTGAGTAATCCCAAAATTCGGGTGCA
Source organism: Richelia intracellularis (assembly GCA_000613065.1). Taxonomy (GTDB): domain Bacteria; phylum Cyanobacteriota; class Cyanobacteriia; order Cyanobacteriales; family Nostocaceae; genus Richelia; species Richelia intracellularis_B. The sequence continues at coordinate 14,111 of CBZS010000101.1, forward strand.
TTGGCACACAGAAGCAGTAGAGGTGCTTGGTGACGGTTGGATGACTGGTTTACAAGTCCGCGATCACCAAACGGGGGAAGAGAAGCAAATTTCATCTAAGGGTTTGTTTTATGCCATCGGTCATACCCCAAATACATCATTGTTTCAGGGACAAATAGAATTGGATGAGGTGGGTTATATTGTTACCAAAGCTGACTCAGTGAAAACCAATTTGGAGGGGGTATTTGCTGCTGGTGATGTGCAGGATCATGAGTATCGTCAAGCCATTACTGCTGCGGGAACTGGTTGTATGGCTGCATTGTTAGCGGAACGTTGGTTATCTGAGCATAATTTGATTCAGGAGTTCCATCAACAAGAAGAAGCTACTAGAACAGCAGCAACCCCTACGGAAGAAAAAAAAAGCACGGAATTTGAGTTAGCAGCAACACGTCATCATGGTGGTGATGCTTTACGGAAATTATTCCATGAAAGCGATCGCTTATTGGTCGTAAAATATGTATCTCCTGCTTGTGGTCCTTGTCATACTCTAAAACCGATTTTGAGTAAGGTGGTAGATGAGTTTGATGGTAAAATCCACTTTGTAGAAATTGATATTGATGAAGACAGGGATATTGCGGAGAATGCAGGGGTAGTTGGAACTCCAACGGTACAGTTATTTAAAGATAAGGAACTTTTAGAAGAGTTAAAAGGGGTCAAGCAAAAGAGTCAGTACCGCCAGCTATTTACTAGTAATATTTAATGGCGTAGAGTGGGTAGAGTTAATTTTATAACTCTAGACGGCGTTGCATAAGTGCGGGATGAATTAGCGTTTGAAACCATTGAGAAATCCTTGAAAATTTAGTGAAATCATCCCCTGATTCAGCAACGCCCCATTTTTGATAGCTAAAGCAACCTCTGAGGCTGTACCTGCACCCATGCCACAAGCAATTATTACATGACTAGAAAGGACCTTGATATTATTACGAGCATTGCCCATATCCGTAAAGATAGCAATATCAACCGCTTCAGATATACCATGGGTTTGTTTATCAGGAAGAATGCCAACAGTTAAACCACCGGAAGATTTTGCTCCCTTAGAAGCAGCATCCATTACCCCAGCATTTATGCCACCTGTAAGTAAAATCCAACCTTGTTGGGCAATGAATTTTCCTAGTGCAAAAGCATTATGTAAATCTTCTGCTGTTGCTTGATTTCCTGGGCCCATTACCCCAATAATAGTTTTCATATATTGTTATAGGTTAATCACTATAGGGCTATATTTAAGTAATAAGTAATAAGTGTATTTATCACAAAATTTTTGATAAAGCTTATGTACTTTATACTCCAGGCGAATCAAGTTAATCCATAGAAACTTAAACTCTTTTTACTTATGAATGTGGTGAAAATATTACCCTTTCCTGTGATTAATACTTATTTTTCATCACTTCTGCAATACGATTTTGCACAGTATCAGCTACCTTGGGAATTTCTACTTCTTGAATTTGCCAGAGTTTAGTAATCAACCAGGGAGGAATGGGACTAATCACCATATGACAGCGACCACAAAGAACTATTAAATTAGATAATTAATTAGTCCCACCTTGACTTATGGGAATTATATGGTGTACTTGACCACTGTGTTCTTTACCACACACTTGGCACTGTTGGTTGTCCCTACTTA
>CBZS010000102.1 GCA_000613065.1 Richelia intracellularis
CCTGAAGTTGGTAATTTTCACTTGCAGAAATCATCCCTACTGCACTGTGATGTTGAGTCTGCAAAAAAGCTAATGCACCAGAATAACTAGCTACTAGTTCTTGAAAATCACTGAATATCTTCTCTTCAAGTCCTTTACCTCCCCAAGACTGAGGTAAGCGCAAATTCAACAACCCTAAATCCCCCAAACCCTGCAATGCTTGCGATAGATCCATGGAACTAACATCTATTAGATTTGCCAAAGTCTTTACTTCCTCTGACAAGTATAATTTTGCTTTCTGTAAAATAGGGGAGTCTATATAGGAAAACACTAGGCAATCTCAATTATTCGCCAAAAATAATCCCCCCAGAACCACATGTAAGCTTCAGGCAGTGGGAGGTTTCAATGTTGCAACAAAAAGTGAACTATTATTAAGCTAACAGTTTTGGTATTAATTTGAGGTTAAAAAAAGGTTAAGTTTTCATGAGGTTAGCACAGATAAGGGTGAACAACTTATTTTGTGACCCACATCCATGTTCATTGTTATATTTTATAATTCCGCTGAAGTGTTGAAATTTATTATTGGGTAATAGCCAATTCCATACGATATACTAAGGGTGCAATACAAGATATTTATAAATTTCATATGAGGGTTTACACCCCCTTATCTATAAAGTCTAGGAGTATTTCTCGTAATCAACTTAAACAGTCGGGCACTTCGAAAAATTGAGCAAGTAGCTTGCGAAATGAGAGTATAGGGGGAGCAGAAGCTGGGGTTGAATCCCCATGGAATTAAAAAAAGTAGGGGAAGTTGAACAGCGATACCATAAGTTAGAAAGCAAGAAGACCCTGTTGATAAAGTTAGACGAGACGGTCCCGTGGTCAGTATTTCGTCCGATTTTAGAACAAGTGCATGACAAGCCCAGAAAAAATAATGCTGGGCGAAAGCCCATAGATGCAATAGTCATGTTCAAAATGCTTGTGCTGAAACAACTGTACAACATCAGTGATGAAGAACTGGAGTACCAGGTCAATGACCGACTATCGTTCATGATATTTTTGGGCTTGGGGCTAGCAGAACCAGTACCAGATACAACTACAGTTTGGTTCTTTCGGCAGCAGTTGAAGCAGCAGGGTCTTATTGAAGAACTGTTTGAGCAATTAATTTGATAGGGACCTGAGAGACCAAGGCTAGCAAGCTAAGGGAAGTCACATAGTAGATGCCACAGTGATTCCAGTTCCCAAGCAGCATAATATAATACTAAGGAAGAGAAGCAAAAACTTGCCCAAGGAGAAATTCCCGAAAATTGGCAGCAAAAGCCTCATCGCTTGTCCCAGAAGGATACCGATGCTCCCTGGACAAAAAAGAATTCAGAGTTCCTTTGGTTATAAAAACCACATCAGTATCGATGTGGAGTACTGTTTTATTCGTCGCTATCAAGTCACGGATGCCTCAGTGCATGATTCCCAAGTGTTAGGGGCACTGTTGGATGAGCAAAACCAGGGGGAAGAGGTTTGGGCACATAGTGCCTATGGTAGTGAATCTATTGAATGGATTCTACAGATTTTACAATTCCTCAGTCACATTCATGAACGAGCCTACCCCAATCATCCATTGACTGCAAAACAGAAAGAACATCATCGAAAGCGTTCTCAAGTCAGAGCTAAGGTCGAACAGGTTTTTGGTCACTGGGTTAATGAAATGGGAGGCAAGTTAATGGGTGCCATTGGTAACCAGTCAGTCAAGGGGACTATTGGAGTGAAGAATTTAGTCTACAACTTC
>CBZS010000103.1 GCA_000613065.1 Richelia intracellularis
TTGAGCGAATACTTAGATAGCGATCGCATTCGCTATGGGAAACTCCAGATTTCGATATAGATGAGGTTTAGATAATTTTTGACACTTAATTGTGAATGAAGTGGATGCAATTAATTTAAAAGTTACAACTACAGGGGAACGCCTAGATCGCTACCTTTCGCAAGAATTAAGTGATTTATCTCGTTCTCGTGCTCAACAGTTAATTGAGCAAAGCAAAGTACGATTAAACGGTCAGGTTTGTACTTCTAAGAAGACTAGTGTAAAACATGGCGATCACATTACCCTAGAAATTACGCCACCTAAAGCCATGGAATTACAGCCACAGGATATACCCCTAGATATTCTGTATGAAGACGAACAACTGATAATTCTCAATAAACCGGCAAATTTCGTGGTTCATCCGGCTCCAGGACATCCAGATGGAACTTTGGTAAACGCTGTACTGGCTCATTGTCCAAACTTACCGGGAATTGGTGGTGTGCAACGTCCAGGAATTGTCCACCGATTAGATAAAGATACTACAGGAGCGATCGCAATTGCGAAAACAGAATTAGCCCACCATAATTTACAAGCACAGCTCAAAGCTAAAACTGCACGTAGGGATTACCTAGGTGTGGTTTATGGTGCACCGAAAACGGAAGAGGGTATCATAGACCTACCCATTGGTAGACACCCCGTAGACCGCAAAAAAATGGCTATTATTCCTGTGGAAAAGGGTGGAAGGATGGCTATTACCCACTGGCGAATCAAGGAGCGTTTGGGCAACTATACCTTAATGCATTTTCAATTAGAGACTGGACGTACCCACCAAATTCGTGTCCACAGCACCCACATAGGTCATCCCCTTGTTGGCGATCATGTTTACGGTTCCAGACGTTCTGTAGGGGTTAACTTATGCGGACAAGCACTACATGCTTGGAAATTAAGATTACAACACCCCTTGTCAGGAGAATGGATTGAAGCGATTGCACCTACACCAAGGGAATTTACTAAACTTGTAGAAATACTTCAAAAACGTATGTTTTAGGTTTTAAATTTTGGGAATTCCAGATTAAAAAATCTGCTACTAACTATTAACTATTGCTCTTAAAACCAACGTCATTAGCCGATAATCATTAGTAAAAGCCTTGAAATTCAAAGCCACATTCCAATGACTAACGGCTAATGACAATACATCAAACAAAAGAATAGCAGTTAAACAATTGGAAAATTACTTATTGCTAGTTGCTAATTCACGATAAGGTACATTTCTTTCAATATCAATGTTGAAAGAAGACACCTGTGGTGAATTCTTACCTTGTGCATTGTTGAGGCTTTGCGCCATAGTCAAGTAGTTTGCGGGATCGCCAGCCTTGGGCTTTTTGTCTTGGGGTATATAGCTGCGGACAACAGTTTGCCAAATGATTTGTGGGAAGCCCAGTTTGGAGCGATGGTAGTCATCGTAACGGGGAGATTTGATATTGAAAGGCAATTCACCTACACTACGACCAGGAAGAATTCGCCGACGTTGGTATGGTACGGTATCATAGCCAAAATTATTTAGATACTCTTCACTATCCAACAATTCGTCTACAAAGCCTTGCATACCCTTAGTTGCAACTACAATTGACCAAGCAATTTTTTCCCGCTCGTTGTAAACGTCTCTTCCCAAGACTCTTTGGACGCACTGTTCAACAAAACGATAGTTGCTATTGAGGTTGTAGAAACTTTTCCTAAATGTATCCGAAAGTAATAGACCCCGGATAAAGTCACGCACAGTGATTTGCCCATTACGGAGCTGGGACTCTAAAAATGGTTCGCGATCGCTAGCAAAAGCATGGAAAAACATCTGACGATATGCTGCTTCTATCAACACATCCATATCTGTGGAGGACAGCAAATTCTCTGTGGAAAAAATCCTGGGCTGTTCCTCGCTTCCTGCTTCAAACCCCGGTACCCTTTGGTTTTGAGATGAAGGGGCGTATGTTAACAATGGTATGGACACGCAAGAGCCTCCCAAGTATTGTAATTAAATTTAACAACTTTACAACACATCTTAAGGGAGTAGTTTCACCACAAAGCAGGATTATTATAAATTTTTACGAAACTTAACCTGTTTGACTGAGTGGTAAGGGAATGCAGAAAAAGGTATCCCAAATTGTAAATTTTTTTTGTAATGCAAAGAGAAGTTACACGAGGGTTACTCCCATTGAGCAAACAACTCTTGGGAAACTGGGAAGTTGTAAGGACAAATTGGGGAGCAAGATGCTCCCACTACTTTCCCACATTTTTAGCCCATGGGATTTAACCCATAGCCAATTAATAGAGTGAATACAGTAATTACAATAAATAGCATAATTACACCCGCTACATTATTCCAATCAGCCTCCCGGATAAAATCAGACCAATTGAAAGGTGTAAACTGATTGCTAGCATTTCCACGAATGACATTGGGTAATTTATCCCGGTAGTATTTATCGTACCGAGCCATGCGAGCAAAAGGTAAATCGCCTTGAGCCCGTTGAGGTAAAATTCTTCGCCGTTGGTAGGGAACAGTATCGTAGCCAAAATTACTAATATACTCTTCGCTATCGAGTAAATCGTCAATAAATCCTTTTAATCCCTTAGTTGCAAGAACAGTTGACCAAGAGAATTTTTCCCGTTCATTGTATACTTCCCGTCCCAAAATTCTTTGCACGCACATTTGTACAAAGCGGTAATTATTGTTGGTGTCATAATTGTGGGTGCGAAAAACATCGGATGTAGCCAGTCCTTGAATAAAATCCCTCACAGTAATTTGACCAGAACATAGTTGGGATTCTAAACAAGCTTGACGACTGCTGAGGGTCATTTGTTGCTCGTTAAAAATTTGTCGATAAGCAGCTGTGATTAAGTCATCCATTTCTGATGATGACAGCAGGTTCTCGCTGGTGTAAATCATGGGCTGCTCGTCTCCAGGAATCTCATATCCGATGACGCGCTGATTTTGGCTTGAAGCGGGATAAGTTAATAGAGGAATCGCCATATAAACACTTCTCCAGTTGCTAATTCCTAAGCAAGGAGAATAATATAATG
>CBZS010000104.1 GCA_000613065.1 Richelia intracellularis
CCCAAGGCTTTTGCTGCTTCTAGTTGTCCCCTGGGAATGGCTTGTAAACTACCCCGAATATTTTCCGCCATGTAAGCTGCACTAAATAATACCAGCCCTGCGAGGGCTCTCACAACTCTGTCTAAACCCCATTCTGAGGGTAAAAACAGAGGTAACATAAATTGTGCCAGGAAGAGGATACCAATCAAGGGTAATCCCCGGACAATTTCGATATATAAAATACAAAACCAACGCCAGACGGGTAGGGTACTGCTGCGCCCCAAAGCCACAAAAATCCCGATGGGAAAGGAAATAACTATACTTCCTGCTGCCATGAGGAGGGTAAGTAGTAAGCCGTTCCATAAGTCGCTTCTAACTTCTTGCAGATTAAATCCCCCACCAATTAACCAGAGAATTATAGGGAAAGATATTACCCACATCCAAGATATCCATGGGGTAATTATGAGAGTGAATTTTTTCCCCAACCACACACTAGTAAAAGATAAACCAGTAATTCCCAGCAACCAAAGACGGGAGTTGATATCAATGGGAGCAATTACCAAGATAATACTGATTATAAAAGCTGTAATTACTATAGGAATAACCCTCAGTTTTTCCTTAGTGGTGAATATACCCCAACTGATTCCTGTGAGACAACTTGCGATCGCAAATGCATTCCAAACACGCCAATACTGGCTGGAAATATATCTACCAACTAAAAATAAGTGTAGGTTTGCCTGAATGACTTGCCACTGTGCTTGATTAAAGACCCAATTCCATACACCCTTACCCATCCAGAAAATGACTAGTAGGCAAACAACTGTGAGTAGTGTGTTATACCAAGTATTGAAAAGATTCTTACGCAACCATAAGAAGTTTGGATTTTGCCTGTTTATTGAGCGCAGCCGAGATGTAGATTTGGAATTTGCCATAAGTATGAGTAATATTTTTTATCTCACGCAGAGACAATAGTATTTTGTATATTTGTCCTTCCCTCCCTATCTTTCCTTTATTTGCACAGTGCGGTTAAAGATATTCATGGATACGGAAGTGATTAAGCTAATAGTTAAATAAGTGAGCATAATTAATAACATTACCTCTACAGCCCTACCTGTTTGATTAAAGGTAGTGGAGGCAACAAAGTAAATATCGGGATAACCAATTGCAATCGCTAAACTGGAATTTTTGGTTAAGTTTAAATACTGACTCGTTAAAGGTGGAATAATTACCCGTAATGCTTGGGGAAAAACCACCAGGCGCATGGTGAGGGATGGTTTTAAACCCAAGGATACAGAAGCTTCCCATTGTCCTTTCGGTACAGATTGGATACCCCCTCGAACGATTTCAGCAATGAAAGATCCTGTATAAAAAATTAGTCCCAACAGTAAAGCAGAAAATTCGGGAGCGAGTGTAAACCAGGGAAATTCTATACTTGCTTGGCTGAGGTAAATTAAGTTACCTAGGGACAACTTATTTTCTACCTTGGGTAAACCCAAAAATACGGCAGAATACCAAAATAATAATTGCAGTAAGAGGGGGGTATTGCGAAATATCTCCACATACACCAAAGATAAGTTCCTGACTAACCAATTGTCAGATAGTCGAGCTATTCCCGCGCCAATACCCACGATAGTAGTGAGGATAATACCAGCGATCGCAATTCGCAAGGAGTTAATTAAACCAATGATTAAAGCGCGACTGTAACTATCCGATGGTTTGTAGGGAATGGGGGTTTCACCAATATCAAAAGAAGCTTGCTGCTGGAGAAAACCGAATCCG
>CBZS010000105.1 GCA_000613065.1 Richelia intracellularis
GTCGCACTCCGACGCATACCTGGGGCAACTGAACTTGATTTACGTTCAAGGATAAGCTGTAAACCTTTGCTCACCCAAGGTTCTGCCTGTGTTGAAGTCTGAGAATAAAAGACAAATGCAGCTTTCCACAAATACTCAATCACATGGATAATATCCCTGTCTTAGTCCATGAGAGAGAATATTGCTGTGCTGGTAGATTAAACTCCCCATCCAAAGAAAATAGCGTATTTATCTTTCTTCCTCCATAACCAATTCTATTGGCGATTACTGTGCCAAATAATGTGGTCAATTTCCGCGACAATTTTTTCTTGTGTGTTCTGTTTACTCAGTCTGTGGCTGCACACTCTCCCTCTATTTCATCTTGACTGCGTTTATCAAAATATCTTTGTTTGTAACAACCGTCTCAATAGTTCGTATCCATTCTCAAGTAACTTACTCTCTATCTGGCAGTGTTCTAACCCACAAATGCTGTCTGAGTCTAACCAACTAACTATCTGTTCAAATAGTTCTCGTGCTTGTGACCAAAACATACCTTGATTTGATGTAGATCCTTGCATAGGGTGTGGAACTGTTCCTGTTTTTTCACTTTTTAGAAGCCAATTCCATCAAGTACATTTTTGGCTGTCAATACTACTGTGGTTGACTTGTCATTTATTATTCTTATATCATACTCCGTACTACCAAAAGAGTCGCACCCCAATTAATTGGGGTGAAGATAATCGAGTTCATTTAGTTTATTTTGGTGCAGTTCAAGATAAGGCAGTGAAAGAGGGTGTTACCTTTACTGTTGTGGGAACATATGGTTACGCTTTCATAGAATAGTTTGGTGGTAAAGCAGTAACAGCATCGGACTTATATGCCTTGGGAGCAACACTAATCCATTTATTAACAGGTATCTCTCCAGGAGATTTACCTCAACAGGATTTACGCATACAGTTTGCTGACAAAGTTCATTCCCGTGCTTATGTGTTGGTCAGTTGGCTACAAAAAATCACAGAAGCAGCACCAGAGAAACGTTTTACCAGTGCTAGTGCAGCAATCGCAGCCTTAGAATCGGGTTTAGCAATCAAATCCACAACGTCCGATTTGACTAGACAATCACCAGAGTTTGTAAATAACTCTGGGTCTGGTATTTCTAACATTACTAAGAAAGTTCCAGAATAAATTTTGGGTTGGAATTGGGGAGCATTCTGTTTACCTTGGCTATGGCTGTTTCCCAATCAAGTTTGGTGTGGATTCTTATCGTGGATTCCCCATATTGGTTGCTTAGTAGCCATACCCATGGGAGTAAAAGGTAATGAATGGGCTTGGAAAAGTACACGATGGCGCAGCATAGAACATTTTAAAGCCCATCAAAGGGCATGGGCGATCGCAGGTATTCTCATTGGTTTCCCTTTTAGTTTAATGATGTCGCTATTAGCGTTGACGACGATAATTGAAACCATGGGTTGAAACTATATACTAGCTATTACAGGGGGGTAAAGGTAAAAGGGTAAAGGATTTTGAATTTTGAATTTTCGGATTAGAAATAAATATTCCTCCTCTGCTTCTCTACTCTCCACACCCCATAATTATCTATGAAAAAAACCTTTGTCCTCGATACCAATGTTCTGCTGCACGATCCCAACGCCATACTTAAATTCGAGGATAATGATGTTGTTTTACCCATCACCATTATTGAAGAATTAGATCGGTTAAAAAAACAACCAGAAGTAGTAGGGCGCAATGCCAGACAAGCATCTCGTCTTCTTGATGATTTACGCCAGCAAGGACAATTAACAGATGGTATTACCATTAATGGGTATGGTTCCTTACGGGTAGCTTTGTGTCATCGAGAAACCCTGACAGAATTACCAGTGGAGTTAGAAGGAGACAATGCTATCCTCGCAGTAGCATTAGAAGCTCAAACAAAATGCCAGTGTTCCGTAGTGTTAGTTAGCAAAGATACTAACCTGCGAATTAAAGCCAATGCTCTCAACTTAGCTGCAGCAGATTACGAAGCCGATAAAGTTGATGTGGATGAACTTTACACAGGCATGGTAGACGTAGTGGTAGATGCAGAAAAAATAGCTGAATTTTTTCAAAGAGGTAAAGTTACCTTTGAGCAAGAATTATTCCCCAATCAAGCTCTGACATTAGTTGATACAAATAACCCCCACCACACAGCATTAGCTGTAGTTGATAATGTAGGTAATAAAGTAATTCCCCTGACCCCCATTCCCCAGGGAGGAATATCCCGTATCAATGCCCGCAACCGGGAACAAAAATTTGCCTTTGACTTTTTATTACGTGATTCTATCTCCCTAGTTACCCTCGTGGGCAAAGCAGGAACGGGAAAAACCTTATTAGCAATCGCGGCTGGATTGCATCAAGTAGGTGATACACATATGTATAACCGTTTACTTATTTCTCGCCCAGTTATACCCATGGGTAGGCATATTGGTTATTTACCTGGAGATGTAAAAGAAAAACTTACACCATGGATGCAACCTCTTTACGACAACTTTGATTTAATTTTTGGCACTCAAGATACTTCCAAAAAACCCACACATTGGCGTAGGGGCCACGAAGAACTCATTGGTATGGGATTGTTACAAATTGAACCTTTAACCTATATCCGGGGACGCACCATCCCCAAACAATTTCTGATTGTGGACGAAGCTCAAAACCTCTCTCCCCATGAAGTTAAAACTATACTCACCCGTGCTGGAGAAGGAACCAAAATAGTCCTCACAGGCGATCCCGACCAAATCGATAATCCCTATATAGATGCTGCCAGTAATGGTTTAATCTATGCAGTGGAACTATTTAAACACGAACCTTTAGCGGCTCATATTACCCTCACAAAAGGTGAGCGCTCGCCTTTAGCTGAACGGGCTGCAATATTGATGTGAAGGGATAAAATAGTTAAAACAAGGTCTGTTTCTCAAACTATGGTTCCGATAACTCAAGCCCAAAATGTCACCCTGAGTTTTTTAGAAGAAAAATTTGGCGTTGCATAAGTGCGGCATGAATTAGCGTTTGAAACCATTGAAAAATCGTTGAAAATTTAGTGAAATCATCCCGCACTTATACAACACCGTAATTGTAATTAGGTGATTTATAAGAAAGAATTTATCAATGAAACTAAGATCTAATGTTGATGAGTCAAAAAACAGGGGCAAGTCTTTTGGAGTATGCTAGACCCAGCAGAGGAACCCAAATCATTAACAAGATCACAAATAGAAGACTTGCGGTTGGCAGCATCGAAAATGAATGGAGTAGAACGTCGGGGCTTTCAAGCTCAGATGACGTTGAAATATTGCCAAGGTAAAGCAAGGTTAGTAGAAACAGTATTCGGTTGGGGTAGAGAAAATATAGAGTTAGGGTTAGGGGAAAAAAGAACAGGGATAATCTGTGTGGGATTAGAATCAGCCTTTAGCACAGCAAAGCCTTGCCAGGAGAAACAACCTCTTCTCTTGTGGCATTATCGCTGCGACAAATTGTAGAATCTGATTCTCAACAAGACCCAACATTTAAAACTTCCTTAGCCTATACCCGGTTAACAGCAACATCCGCACTAGAAAAACTCAAAGAACAGGGATTTAGCCAGGAGCAATATTTGCGCCAGTACAATGGCACAAATATTGAATCGAATGGGCTATGATCTTCCTAAAGTAGTAAAAGCCAAACCTCAAAAAAAATTGCACAAACGGATGATATCTTCAACAACATCAAAGAATTTCAGCCGCAATCAACAAACAAGCCTCAAACTCAAAGGACTAAGCATGGATTGCAAAGGTACCGTTAATATCGGGGGTTATTCTCGTGGTGGAAAAACCAGAGGAGACAATCAAGCTGAGGATCATCATATGGGATCCACAGAAAAATATACTCCCTGTGGGATTCTTGATGAAGATAGTGGGCAATTATTCTATATTAACTTTGGTAGTTCTTCTTATAAAACCAGGGATTTTATTGTTGATACTCTAATTCAATGGTGGAAGACAATGACACCATAACAAAAGCAGGATAACGAACTGATACAAATTAAAGTTGATAATGGTGCGGAAAGTAGTGGAGTAAGAACTCAATTAAAAAAAAGGATGGTTGAGTTTGTTGATCTGCTAAATATACCAATTCAATTGCTTTACTATGCTCCTTACCATAGTAAATACAATCCCATAGAGGCTTGTTGGGGTATTCTTGACCAGCACTGGAATGGGGGGGGCGAAGCTTGTTGATGTTGAAGTCATGGTTTCCTGGCCTTCGAGTATGAATTGGAAAGGCTTATATCCTATTTTGAGTTTAAGTAAAACTGTTTACCAAAAAGGGATTTCTCTAAGAAAGAAAGCTATGAAAAAAGTCGAGTCTAGATTACAGCGAAATCCACTGTTGCCCAAATGGGATATCTTGATTCAACCGCTTTAGCTGGTAATTTTTTTTTCAAAAATAACCTTAATCCTTATTGTGCTGATGCTTCATCATCATGACCTGTTCCATAATCCCCATGTACATGAAATGAACTTGAATCCAAGTGGAAGCTGTTCATTTTCACTCCAAATCTATCTGCTGCTGATAGTGGGAATCGGATAAAATTTCCGTTAATCCTGCATCATATAGTTTGTCTAAGACTCTGCCCAAGCGTTCATCGTTGAAATGTTCTGGTTGTATTCCTTCTCCCAAGAAATGTTCCGTTGCAATCTGTTCAAAGAACTTCTCAAATAAATATGGGTGCGACTCTTTTGGTAGTACGGAGTATGATATAAGAATAATAAATGACACGTCAACCACAGTAGTATTGACAGCCAAAAATGTACTTGATGGAATTGGCTTCTAAAAAGTGAAAAAACAGGAACAGTTCCACACCCTATGCAAGGATCTACATCAAATCAAGGTATGTTTTGGTCACAAGCACGAGAACTATTTGAACAGATAGTTAGTTGGTTAGACTCAGACAGCATTTGTGGGTTAGAACACTGCCAGATAGAGAGTAAATTACTTGAGAATGGATAGGAACTATTGAGACGGTTATTACAAACAAAGATATTTTGATAAACCCACTCAAGATGAAATAAAGGGAGAGTGTGCAGGCACAGACTCAGTAAACAGAACACACAAGAAAAAATTGTCGCGGAAATTGAGCACATTATTTGGCACAGTAATCGCCAATAGAATCGGTTATGGAGGAAGAAAGACAAATACGCTATTTCCTTTGGATGGGGAGTTTAATCTACCAGCACAGCAATATTCTCTCTCATGGACTAAGACAGGGATATTATCCATGTGATTGAGTATTTGTGGAAAGCTGCATTTGTCTTTTATTCTCAGACTTCAACACAGGCAGAACCTTGGGTGAGCAAACGTTTACAGCTGATCCTTGAAGGTAAATCAAGTTCAGTTGCCCCAGGTATGGGCCGGAGTGCTACTTTACCCAAACTCACCCCCCAACAACGTAAACCCGTGGATACCTGTGCTAGATATTTACTTAACAATGCCAAATACCTCAAATATGACGATTACTTAAAAGCTGGATTGCCCATGGCCACGGGGGTGATTGAGGGTGCTTGTCGCCACCTGATTAAAGACAGACAGGATGGATATCACTGGGGCTAGATGGAATATGAGGGGTGCTGAGGCTGTTTTACCCCTGGGTTCTTTATACATCAGTGGCGATTGGGATGAGTATTGGCAGTTTCATCTACAACAAGAAAATAAACCCAATCACCTGGCTTTTTACTCTAGTGGTATTCCTTTGATCAAGCAAGTTCTCAAAGCTCGTTGTTCTACTACGCCTCCACCTCTTCCAATACCTGTGTAAGTTCCACTCTCCGTCTGACTAAAAGAGTCGCACCCAATAAATATAGTGGTGCACTGATAAAGCCTAAGCCATTGATAATCATTGCTTTGAGCACTTGGCCTGCGCTGATTTTTTATTGGGGATCAGTTCCAAGCAGTTGGTTGAACAAATCAACCAAACTCATTTCATCAATAATCCTTGCCACTATGTCTAAGTGATCGATATCTTGTACTTTGATTTGTGATTCTGAAAAACTCATATTTCAAAAATACAACATTTTGCGATCCCACCTGGGGAATGTGGTTTGCAAATATATTTTTGCTAATAACGGTACGATAAGCTTTTGAGCTTACCCGGCAAGTGTTTTTACGAAAGTGACATACTCCCAAAGAGTTTGTAGTACTTTAGATGTTTTGCCTAATTCTAAGTTATTGCTTGGATTTAATCATCAAATTCGTTTCATATAATTAATCACAACCATTTTTTCTCCTACTGAATCCGGCTGATTTAATTATTTCTTGAATCTGGACAATGAGAAGCTATTTATAAACTAAACCTTAAGGTGCCAAAACCCTATTTTCCATTGATTGATCCTAAATCTTAGCGTGTTTAATCGCTAAAAAAGCTACATACATCCTAAATTACGGATTTAATATTTACTTTATAAATGCTCTGTGACCGAAGAGAGCTGACCTGTTTAATTTAACTAAATTAGAATTTCCATGAGCTTTGTTCATATGTTTTGTGCCTCACTCCTATGCCAAGGATCTGCCTCAATTTAGAAGCAGAACCTTCAGCCCTGTGTTTCTTTAACTCTGGCAAGAAATAAGTCACATCACAGATATAGAAATATATTAATTATGGAAAATTTAAAGCTATTTACTCGGATACACGGGTGCCTTATCAATAGCACCTATGTTGTTCAGAGGCCAAAAACGTACTACAGCACGGCCAATAATATTATCACGGGGTACTACTCCCCAACAGCGGCTATCGTAGCTGCTAGGACGGTTATCTCCAAGAACTAAGTATGAATCAGCAGGGATAGTTTGTGCTTTAGCAAGGAATGGCGGCTGCTGTCCTGATGTGCATACTTTTACCGAAGTAACCTGTGCAGGTAAAGCATTCTTATTTTCCTTTAACAGTTGATTATTTACGTAAACTTTGCCTTGTCTGAGTTCTACTTTTTCTCCGGGTAAAGCAACTATACGCTTAATAAATGCATCTTGATATTGCTCATTTTTTAACTCTTGGGTAGGAGAAAACACCACAATATCTCCCCGTTGTGGTTTGGTAAATTTATAGCTAAGTTTATCAACAATAATTTTATCTGCTTCCCACTGATTTGGAGTTCCATGTAAAGTTGGTTCCATGGAGCCGGAAGGTATCCACCGCGCTTCGGCAACAAAGGTGCGAATACCTAAGGCAAGAACAATACTCAATCCAATGGTTCTAACCAGTTCTCCGATCCAGGAATTATTTGGTTGGGGGCTAGAGTTATTATCAGACACTTGGTTTTGCATGAAAACAATTAATTAAAGGCACAGTATACAGTTATTTAAGTAAACTGATCCCATTGGGGATACTATATTACTCAGATATTAACCTTGACGGCAAAATATTATTAGTCATTATTTACCAATTTACCCCTTATCATCTTAGCTGGCTTAATTTTGTGATTTATTTTCTCGATGCCATTGTTAATCAAGACTTTACTCATCTAAAGTCTACAAAACAGTAGCTAAATTCCTGCTTTATACTTATAGTAGGTATTTGCTAAGAGTATTTTTCGAAACATTCATAGATAAAAATAAAGTTTTTTATCGGAATTTGTAAAAATTGTCTGCTGTCAAGGCAACCAACTTTAATCTAGAAGAATCCAATCCACCAGGAAATAAAAATTCCTCCCCTGTTAAACTCCATGTCATTGCCCACTAGTTTACTAATTCGTCACGCTCGTATTATCTTGCCCAATGGTGAATTTATGGTTGGGGATCTATTAACGAGCGATCACTCAATTGTGGAAGTCGCACCCAGTATTTCAACCACAACATCAGTTACAGAAATTGACGCAACTGGGTTAACTTTGTTGCCAGGGGTGATAGATCCCCAGGTACATTTCCGGGAACCAGGTTTGGAATATAAGGAAGATTTGTTTACCGCTAGCTGTGCTTGCGCCAAAGGGGGAGTCACTTCTTTTTTGGAAATGCCTAATACCCGTCCCCTAACCGCTAACCAGAAGGCTCTGGATGAGAAGCTACAACTGGCAGCAAGCAAGTGTTTAGTAAATTACGGCTTCTTTATTGGTGCAACGGGAGATAATACAGAAGAATTACTTAGGGGTAATCCTACTCCAGGTATTAAAATTTTTATGGGTTCCATGCGTGGAGGGCTTTTAGTAGATGATGAGGAAGTTTTGGATTCCATCTTTTCCCAAGGGGATCGCTTAATTGCCGTTCATGCTGAGGATCAAGCTAGAATCAATCAACGACGACAGGAATTTGCCAATATTCACGAGCCGGCAATTCACTCCCAAATTCAAGATAATCAAGCTGCACTGTTAGCGACTAAACTAGCATTAAACCTATCTAAGAAATACCAACGTCGCCTGCATATCCTACATATGTCCACAGGTGATGAGGCTGAATTACTACGCAAGGATAAACCAAGTTGGGTGACGGCAGAGGTAACACCCCAACATTTATTCTTAAATACCGATGCTTATGCCAAGATAGGCACTTTAGCACAGATGAATCCTCCCTTGCGAACGCAGCATGATAATCAAGTCCTGTGGCAAGCTTTACTGGATGGGGTAATTGATTTTATTGCCACGGATCACGCACCCCACACCCTAGAGGAAAAAGCTCAAGAATACCCCAAAACTCCCTCTGGCATGCCTGGTGTGGAAACCTCCCTGACATTGATGTTAACCGCAGCTATGAAGGGAAAGTGCACCGTAGCTCAAGTTGTCAATTGGATGTCTGCTGCTCCAGCAAAGGCTTATGGTCTTAAAAATAAAGGAGTGATCGCTCCTGGTTATGATGCGGATTTAGTTCTGGTAGATTTAAATACATATCGCCCCGTGTTGCGCCAAGAGCTATTAACTAAATGTGGCTGGAGTCCTTTTGAAGGTTGGGAGTTAACTGGTTGGTCTGTATATACCATTGTTCGCGGTGAAATAGCCTACGCTAAGGGTCAGGTAAATACGGAGGTGAGGGGCAGGGCTTTGGAATTTGGAAGTTATAGCAGTAGCCAAGATAGTTAGGATGTTTTTCTATCCATAGTTTTATAGCCAAACAATACCATGCCAGCCAATATGTCCATTACTATATAAGACTCCACCATTCAAATGGGTCAACCAAAACTCTTGAAGATATCCCACTAATATAATTTTGTTAATCCAAATATGGATTGTTGCAAGAGGCAAAAAAGCATCAAAACAAGCTGAAATTCTTTCCCATCTGACAACAAACAAGACGACGATATTTTTTTTGAAACCATGGGAAACAACGTTCTTGTTGAAAACGTGAGACGGACATTTTAATGGGTCTGCCCTTGTTCTTCTTTGTCTTCCAAACCCCCTTGGGCCATTGCGGCCGAATACCACGTCTAGGTAAAGCAGCGCCCTTATCCTTAGAATCCTAGCCTTTCTCAGCAGCAAGCACTTTCAGGGGTTTACGGGGTCTACCGCGTTTGTTGCTCTTAACCTTTACACTGTCTAGAAGTGATATCAACTGATCTCTTTCACTACCATTGCCAGGTGTGGTGGAATTGGATAAAGGCATTCCTGAGCCTTCAGTAAGAGTGTGTATTAAAATAGCCTTTCCTTTCCCACTGTAAACAACACCATCACCACCGCCCTTTCCAGGGGTAAAAAGACCCGTCCACCGCGCCATAACTCCTGTTTATTAACCCTTTCTCTTGTCCAATCCCCAATATTCGTGCTTGTAAACCCTCTAACCTCCCGTCCAACTGCCAACGTTTGAACCATCGATGTGCAGAGCTGTTTGATGCCCATATTTCTCCTTTTGGAACGTCACACCAACCACACCCTGTTCTCAATATATACAGTAAGGTATTGAGTACATAACGAAATGAAGAATGTGGCATTCCTCCTTCGCGTTTCTCTGGCGGTTTCGGAAAAATATCCTCAAACAAAGACCACTCCAAATTACTCAGTCCTTCAAAACGTCCAGCCATCAGATCATATAACCCCTCTTACTCAACAGGCATATTATCACCTTCTGCTATTAGTGGGATAGACTCCTGGAAGTCTGTCTCCCTAATTTTGGTGGCTATAGTTATAGCTATACTGCACAAGTTTACAGTTTGAGCTTTTGAGTAAATTCATACTATTTCTTCTTCTTGGGGGGCTTGGGGCATTTAAGCGTCCAAAGCTTGACGGGAAGAACATCTATCTCCCCCTACTTTTTCCAATCGGGGGCTTGGGGAGCCACTGCGTTGGGTAGCTTTGCCAACGCAGTGGCAAGTGAGGAGGATTCTCCCCCAATTCTTGATTGTTAGTATTAAGGCACAACCTTTAGCCGTGGGAAGAATATAACTCATTGACACTTGTACGTATTTTTACCTGAAAAATAAATTTTGGTTTAATATTACTGCTTATAGGTTGAATTCCTAAATTTTGGTAACTTTAGCAAACAAGGCTTCATATTTGGCATTTACTTCTGGTGCTAATAGACGGATAAACTCACTTGTTTGCAAAACCCCATCATTTAAAAGAATATCCCTTAATGGCTTTTGAACTTCCCCTGGTTTAATTTGATTAGGAATAGGGGAATTTGTTTTTGCTAACAACGTAATTTGTTTAGCATTTTCAACCTGCCAGCAAAAATTAATCCATTGATATGATAGATTCTGTTCATCTGTGTTGGTTGATGCTGTCTTTCGGGGGCGCACCCACATATCAGCCCATAATGCAGTTCCGGATTTGGGAATTAGTGCCCCTAGCTTGGGATTACGAGCGATCACTGGTAATATATCGCTAGACCAACCTACTGCTAGCCAAGTATCTTTAATTAGCAGTGGTTCTAAATATTTATCAGAACTATAAAATTTAACTTGTTGATTTAGCGATCTTAATTGGGACTCTAATTCTGTGACAGATTCAAAATCCTCGGTATTGTAAGACTTACCGAGTTTCTTCAACACTAAGCCAATTACTTCCCTAGGATGGTTTAATACAGAAATGCGAGCGCGTAATTCCTCACGCCATAAATCACTCCAATCTTGGGGTTTCCAGCCTAATTGAGCGAACTTATCCCGACGATAGACAATCATGGTAGTACCCCAACGATAAGGTGCAGCCCAAACCTCACCTTGACTGTCTAACTCACCTTTTTGGTTCCGTGTCACTAATTGTTGCCATTGCGCTGGTAACTTAGACCAATTGGCTATCTTTGCCACATCCAATGGCTGAATTAAATCTTGCTGAATAGCCACATCTAACCAGTAGTTACCCATTGTGACTATATCAGCGACTTTGCTTGGTTGTGATCGCCAAAATGGTAAAGAAATATTCCACCCTTGTTCTTTATCTTTTTTTGGTGGCTGCTGCCATTTTTTTAACTGCTGAAATATTGTTTGTAGCTCCTCTACAGGAGAAAATTTTAACTGTGGCTTTTGCTTAAAGCTCCGGCTAAATTGATTAACAACCCGACCAGGAATAGAATTTTTTAAGAAATTTACTCTTAATTGTGTCTGTTGCTTACTGCCACACCCGACTAACAATTGCAATGTGGTAAAAGTTAAAATGCTTTGCAAAAAATATCTGCGATCCATCTAGTTATAAGTTGTTTACCATCATAATCATAACTATTTAAGCAGAGACTGGTCTGAAATCATATAATAAGAGCCAATCTATAGATTTGGAAATGAAAATTATATGCTGCCTCATGAAAAATTGAACATAGTATCACTCATAGATTGTAACCCGAATTTTTAAATATAAACATTGATTAAAATCTATTTAGAATCATCCTAATTTACGTCGGCATAAAAATTTAATATATGTGATTGCAATTGTTTTATTCACTCGCAATAATTTTGACAATTTTATATTATTAGCGCTTACTCTCAAAAAAACGGAGCTTTACTTAGCTTGTTGTCTGTACAATTTTTGTAAAAAGTTGAGCTGCCTTCTATAGCTAGTTTAATTAGCTTGTTTATTATATTTCAGCCTTATTTTTCCCTCATTACTTACAGTCATAGAATGGAACTATGTTTTGCAAAAATTAATCATACTCAACATTATCATTGAGTATGGCTTCCATAATTAATTGAGATACGTTGCCAAAAATTAAAAAAAACACAAGCATCCTTAATATTGACAAAAGATTGAATAATATGGAAATGATTATTCAGTGGAAGAGGGCATGAGATGGAGTCATTACATAATCAAATATCAATTTTGAGTAATAAACTTGATGCCGTTTACCAAGTTATACAGAGATTAGACCAAAAAGTATCTCAAGCTTTTGCAGAATGTTCCTTAGCAAATAAAACAGAAATTACAGAAACCTCTTGGAAAAACATGGAGGCTGAAGAATATCGCTTCCGAGCAAACTTGAATTTTAATTCAGAAATGGAGCATAAAGATATTTTGGCTGATGGGATATACCCAGAAACTAATATGCAGGCAGGAGAACAGCAAATAACTCCAGAAATTCAACTGCAAAGACTAACAGCTCAGTTAACAGCAGCTTACAATCGTATAGCAGCTTTAGAAGAACAATTATTGCTCAAGAGAATTAGCTCCTAAAACAGACCAATGCAAATTTATGTGTTAGATAGTCTTTTCTTGATAAATAAGAAGTTTACGGCAATTCTAGGCATTTAGATGGCATTAATCGTCATAATATTTGTCTATAGAAACTAAAAAACATCTTAATTTACCTATATCTCCAGTAAAGAGGGGTACTGGAAAGTTTGGCGTTGCATCTTTGCAAGATGAATCAACCAAATACAGGTATTTCTCTATACTTAAAATAATGAAGTAACAATCGAATAGAGTGCTGAAGCATATCTACGGATTTAGAGTCGCATAATGTTTTTCGATGTAGACGTGGGAGATAATGACGTAAACGTGTGTTTTTCCCTTTTACTCTGGTCATATATGTTTTGCTAATAATATGGTCTCCTGGTTGAACAAAACTGGCGTAAACTTTCCATCCTAGATTCCGCAGGTTAGTTAGCAAAGAAGATAATATTTACGACAGGGAGCACCAAAAAACTGTAGAATCGAGCACTGCTGCTCACTTAGGTTGGAAATCTGTTTCAAAAAAGCGAAGGTTAATAAATGAATTGACATGAAACATTGAAACACCCAACCTAAAGTAGGAGTGGCAGTTGGTTTACCTAACTGATTTTGAATTGTTTGGGAGCCTCGTTTTAGATATTGGCGTAATGCCCTCTGACCTAGGCTGTAAACTAGGAAACACAAACCCATAACCATTGCCAAAGCCCCCACTCTTTTCCTTGAATTTAGAAACATAGTGGAAGTAAAAAACAATGGGTCTTTCAGAAACCGAAAACTAAATTCTGTAGATTGTTGTGCCTTATATTCAGGTAAAACATCTTCGTTGCTAAGTTTGTCGGCATCAAGAACATTGGTGGCAAGAATAAACCTGCCACTAATGTTCTGTGGCAATGGTAATTGCAGTTTCTTTGGGTACAATTTCGGCTTGAATATGGGGAATTAGGGTAGGTTGATAATCCTTGCGAGGTCTACCACGTACCCGGTGTTGGCCATATTCAATAACTTCAATAATTGCAAGTTGATCAAATGGCAACTGACTCTCAAGTAATTTGGCTGCGTTGAATGCATCTTCGCCACATGCAAATTCCTATTGAGACAATTTTCGTAGTTGGGATTGTGCCTGGGTCTTTTTTTGGTCAGACGTTTGTTTTTCCAGTTGTTTTAAGTCAGATTCTTTACGGGCTTCACTTTCTATAACTAGCCACCGTTATCGCACACCACCAGAATCATTACAACAGGGGGCAATAAATACGATATTCTGGGATTTTACTTGGTACAAATGCATCAATACTGTTCTTTTCGAATAGTTATTTTGCGGCAGTTAGGGTTGCAGTGACTCGAGATACCCAT
>CBZS010000106.1 GCA_000613065.1 Richelia intracellularis
ACAACCAAATTTTGTTTTTTTTGAACCGACGAAAGTTTCTAATTCGTCCAGTTCTCCAACTTATGGGATATCCTCTATTGATGGTGCATCTGGCAATTTTTCACCAACTTGTTTTACCCAACTAATTATGGTTGTGTGATGAACTGCTTTTTGGCGTTCAATAGCCCTAAATCCCGAGCCATTAACCTATGCTTTTTTTTAAGCATTCTTGTTTGATCTCATTTGAGTATCCTTTTGGTGGATTATAGATATCTATAAATTGGCGTTCGCAATTCACACAAATGTGATTTTGTTTACCTCGACGTTTGCCATTTTTTCTAATCCTCGTAGACTTGCAGTATGGACAATGCACAGTAGAACACCTCAATTCATCCCTCTATTATGCAACGCCAGAAAAACTACAGATGTTGTGGTGGCTCAAGAGTGGGCATTGAGCCGAGATACGTGTAAAAACCTGCAATATGGACTGGAAAATCATGTTATCTCTAGGTTTCAGCGATTTTGACTATCTGGTTTATAAGGCTTTCCGCACATAGGACAAAATTTATACTTCACAGATGAAACAATACGTTTTTTAACTCCATCCCAGTTAGAGAGACTGTATCAAGCCGTTAAAGAAGACCTACGTCTGAATGCCATTGTGCATTTCTTAAATCGCACAGTATGTAGGATTGGAGAGGTTTTAGCTTTAGATATACAAGACCTAGACCTGAATCATCAGAAATTTCAAGTCCTTGGTAAAGGTAACAAACAACGCTGCTGTTTTTATAGCGAAGATGCCGCTGATGCCCTAGATAAATATATCCATCATGGACGATATCAAAACATCAATGCTTTATTTACAGCACAACATCCAGTCACATTAAAAGTCAGTAGAATTAGCTATCGTACACTACACCATTATTGGCTTTCTATCACTAATAAATACCCAGAACTTCATGGTATCCACATCCATTATTTAAGACATACCTTTGCAACAGAGCGGGTAGGTTTACTTAGTCTTGAATAACTACGAGCTTTAATGGGACATTGAACTATCCAAACAACCTTACGCTATCAAAAAGTCACTTCACAAAAAGCTGAATCATCAGCAAGGCAAGCCTTAAATATTCTGGTTAATACTGCTAAACCCTCTGAAACATAACCAATTAATTGGGTAAAATTTTACAGATTTCCGAACGACAAAAAACAGCCTTTTAAATTTCAAGGAAATGTGTAGCAAAAAGAATATAAAATACTCTTTGGTTAAAAAATAAGAGATAAATCTGTGAATGGTTAATCTCTTGTTATTTTGTGTTACTATTTTTACTTGAATGACATCGATTGACCGTACAGCTTACCGTAAATTTAAACAGTTTCCTGATGCATCTGAACTTGCATAACTTTATACACCTACACCAGAAGAAATAAAATTCGTAAAGTCCAAAACTAAGAGCCACAATGGTTCTCTTCGCTTCATGGTGATGTTGAAATCTTTTCAACGGCTTGGATATTTTCCACATCCCGAATTAGTGCCAATCCCTGTAATTAAACATTTACAGTCGTGTTTAAGTACAGAGATTGGGTAAAAACAATCCCCTCAGAACGTCAACCCTACACTTCTCAAAACGCGATTCGTTCATATTTGGGAGTTAAACAATACGATAAAGCTGCCCAGAAAATAATCGCTATCTTGGTTGCAAAACAAGCAGAAGTTTTAGACCACCCTGCTGATTTAATTAATGTAGGGATTGAGGAGTTGGTTTAAGAACGTTACGAATTACCTGCATTCAATACCTTAGACCGTTTAATTGGTCACATCCGTGCAATGGTCAAGAACCGTCTGTTTCAACGAGTGTCCGGTGTTCTGGAAATTACAGAGATTCTTTATTTAGACCAACTACTAGTAAGGGATAGTGAAGAGTCAATTGCAACACTCAATCTACTTAAATCTCGACCCAGGAGTGCAACC
>CBZS010000107.1 GCA_000613065.1 Richelia intracellularis
GCTGATAGCTTTTTTTTTTTTTATCCTGAACGAATTGAGACCATGTTATTTTTAATCTCTTTGTGTTTGTTAGTTTATAATTTCGGTCAAAGGCAACTAAGGAATACCGTAAAAAGAATCAAACCCGGAATCAAAAAAAAATTAGGTAAGTTAACCATGACTCCTACATTAAGATTGGTATTTCAATGCTTTCAAGGTATCCATCTTTTAACTTTAGATGGTGTTAATCAAATTGTTAATTTAACGTCATCACGCCATTTCATTTGGGTGCGACTCTTTTAGTAAGATGGGGAGTGGAACTTAGACAGTTATTGCAAGAGGTGGAGGGGTAGTAGAACAACGAGCTTTGAGAACTTGCTTGATCAAAGGAATACCACTAGAGTACAAAGCCAGGTGATTGCGTTTATGTTCTTGTTGTAGATGAAACTGCCAATACTCATCCGAATCGCCACTGATGTATAAAGAAACCAGGGCTAAAACAGCCTCAGCACCCCTCATGGTCCATCTAGCCCCAGTGATATCCATCCTGTATTTTATCAGGTGGGGACAAGGACCCTCAATCACCCCCGTGGCCATGGGGAATCCAGCTTTTAAGTAATCGTCATATTTGAGGTATTTGGCATTGTTAAGTAAATATCTAGCACAGGTATCCACGGGTTTACGTTCTTGGGGGGTGAG
The DNA here is from genome assembly GCA_000613065.1 of Richelia intracellularis. GTDB lineage: Bacteria > Cyanobacteriota > Cyanobacteriia > Cyanobacteriales > Nostocaceae > Richelia > Richelia intracellularis_B. The sequence goes on from CBZS010000107.1 coordinate 679, forward strand.
TTTGGGTAAAGTCGCACTCCGGCGCATACCTGGGGCAACTGAACTTGATTTACCTTCAAGGATAAGCTGTAAACGTTCGCTCTCCCAAGCTTCTGCCTGTGTTGAAGTCTGAGAATAAAAGACAAATGCAGCTTCCCACAAATACTCAATCACATGGATAATATCTAGGACACTTCTTTTTTGTCCAAAGTCCAATGTTTACTGAGTCTGTGCTTGCACACTCTCCCTCTATTTCATCTTGACTGCGTTTATCAGGCGTTGCTGAATCAGGGGATGAATTATCGTTTGAAACCATTGATAAATCGTTGAAAATTTAGTGAAATCATCCCCTGATTCAGCAACGCCCGTTTATCAAAATATCTTTGTTTGTAACAACCGTCTCAATAGTTCGTATCCATTCTCAAGTAACTTACTCTCTATCTGGGAGTGTTCTAACCCACAAATGCTCTCTGAGTCTAACCAACTAACTATCTCTTCAAATAGTTCTGGTGCTTGTGACCAAAACATACCTTGATTTGATGTAGATCCTTGCATAGGGTGTGGAACTGTTCCTGTTTTTTCACTTTTTACAAGCCAATTCCATCAATTACATTTTTGGCTGTCAATACTACTCTGGTTGACTTGTCATTTATTATTCTTATATCATACTCCGTACTACCAAAATAGTCGCACCCATTTTATTTTGAGTTGTCTGCCATCATCTTGCCGAAAATATTATTTGCTTTGTTAACTTAACAAAATTTTGAACCCAAATAAAAATTTATTAACATCTGAAGGCACATTTATTCCTCCTCAATTTTTTAGTGCTCATATTACCGATTTTATGGTCAAATTTATTCTGTTTTATTAATTTTTTTTTTTTTATATTCGTTCTGTACTCTATTTATTAATCATTCTGATTCTTGTGTTTTTATTTTGCTTGTAATTTATTTGTACTTCAAATTGAAGTGCGGAATGTGCTTTATAAGGCATTAGCTTAAGTTGATGAGCGGATCTTCCAAATGGGTTCAGCAAAGCCCCTAAATTTGGATTAGATAGGAGTATCCCATTTTTGCCAAGTGATTGACAAGATGGGGTACAAGTATTAACACTTACATGTAATGTATTTTTTGCAATAGTATTCCTTGTCTTTCTAAAAATAAACTGTAAGATATAGGATTTTCCACCCAGTTATTGTGTAAAGTCCAGAAAACCTGATAATGTTCCCCAAAAGCGGTAACATTGTCTGGGTTTTTGTAGTCTTAATTTTGTAAATAGCTTTTTGTTAGGTTAAGTAACCCAGAATAAATGAAAAAGGTATTATCTTATAACTCTGGCCATTAGTAGTAATTAAATACACCTTAGCCTTACAGTTATAAATTGTTGTTGATTCACCATTTTGTCCTTATATATGCCTAAATCTTACGTAAAATTGTTGACAAAAATGTTGTTTGGGCGACAATTATTTGTAGTTTTATTCACAGTTGTATGGCTGTTTCCCAAAAATGATCTTCAACCCGTCCAGGCACAGTTAAATCAATATTGTCATATAGCTCCAGCAGCAGTAAAGGCCAAACAGAGGTTACGTCTTGCGGCAATGAAAGGTAATTCACAAGCTCAAAGCCGCTACCGTCAGTTAGTACAACAACATGCCCAAGCTGTAAGGGAATGCCGCAAGCGTACTTGGCCTCAAGTGCAAGCAATTTGGGCTCGTTTATATCCCTGTGATGCCCAACCAGGTGCGCTCGATGAAATTATGGATCAAATTATGGATAAGGGATACAATCAAGTTTATGTAGAAGTTTTTTATGATGGGCGTGTTTTGCTGCCTGCTGCGGAAAATAACACAGCTTGGCCTTCAGTAATTCGTACCAAAGGAGCAGAATATGTAGACTTACTCTCCGCAGCGATTCAAAAAGGTAGGGAGAGGGGGCTCAAAGTCTACGCCTGGATGTATACAATTAACTTTGGTTATAGTTATGCCCAACGCAAAGATAGACAAGAAGCGATCGCTCGCAATGGTAAAGGCCAAACTAGTCTCTATGTGGTGGATAATGGTTCCCAAGTATTCATAGATCCATATAGCCAGCAGGCAAAACGGGATTATTACCAGTTAGTACAGCAAGTCCTCCGTCGCCGTCCTGATGGCATATTATTTGACTACATACGCTATCCTCGTCAAGCTGGAAGCAATTCTATTGCCAGTAAAGTCACTGATTTATGGTTGTATACCGAAGCTACACAAAAAGCCTTATTTAGACGGGCAAAGAATAATAAGGGATTGGAACTAATTCGCCGCTTTTTAAAGAAAGGATATGTCACCGCAGCAGACATAACAGATGTTAATCAACTCTATCCCCAAGAGGGAGAACCAATGTGGCAAGGTAGAGTGGTTGCCCAAGGGAAAAAAGCTGTCCAGTCACCACAGAATAGACAGCCACAATTACAATGGGATTTATGGCAACTATCAGTAGCTCATGCCATGCAGGGTATTGTAGATTTTGTAGCTCTTGCTGCTCATCCTGCTCGACAAAAAAGGATTCCTGGTGGAGTCGTATTCTTTCCTGGTGGTAATCAAACCGTGGGTAGGGGATATGATTCCCGTTTACAACCCTGGGAGCGATTTCCTAGTAATTTGGAATGGCATCCCATGGCTTATGCAAACTGTGGTAGTCCTGATTGTATTGTCTCTGAGCTGGAAAGGGTTTTGAGTATGGCAAAATCCGGGACTAAAATAATTCCTGCCTTAGCTGGCAATTGGGGTCGTGTCATGAGTAATCGCCCACCCCTAGAAGCACAGATGCAAGCTTTACGTAAATTTGCGCCGAAACTCAGAGGAGTAAGCCATTTCGCCTATTCTTGGCAACACCCAGAACATGATGGCGAGCGCAAATTTTGTCGACAAAGATAAATTTGAAAAAATATGTAAATCTTCATATATCTAATGAATATTTATTGAGAATAAAATGACTTCATAGGGAGATTCTAGTTGAGTGCAATACAATAATTTTTACTCGGAGATGTACTTTTCGTCTATCAAGCAAATATATATTTAGAATGAGGCGAAATCAATTATATTTTACCAGAAAACTATATTAAAAAAATATCAAAAATTTCCCATGTATATTGCATACATGGGAAATTTTATTTTAGGCGTTGCATAAGTGCGGAATGAATTAGCGTTTGAAACCATTGATAAATCGTTGAAAATTTAGTGAAATCATCCCCTGATTCAGCAACGCCTTATTTTACTTTCGTATTACCCAAATTTGGGATCAAAATCATGATTGTTATCCCACTAATATAA
>CBZS010000108.1 GCA_000613065.1 Richelia intracellularis
GTTTGAGAAATGGCTAGCAGGGAAAATTCAAAAACTGACGGTCAAACTGCAAATGGAATAAATGCAGGAGATGGAGAATCTTTAAAAATCAGGGTGTTGGCATCTCTTCCTTGGAGTGAACCACCACTATCTTGGTTAACTATTGAACAAAAATCTTTATTAAAAGATAATTTACAAATATTTAAGTACAGTTTAGGTGCGAAAATTTGGTACTACTACAGTTCAGGGATGCCAGTTTTT
>CBZS010000109.1 GCA_000613065.1 Richelia intracellularis
TTTATCAAAATATTATTTCAAAATATCACTATACTGATTTAATTCACTTGGCTGTCCTTTGTGGTGTATTTTTTTTAGTTCTTCTACTCTTCCTGATTGATATTTTTTAATGTTAACTATTAATTAATGTTGTTTTTGATATTTTACACAAACTACAAATATCTTTATGTTTTATACCCTGACTTTTTAGATACAGAACTTCCATCTTTTTCTGTACTAATGGATGAAAATAATATCATTCATAATGAAGTTTATCAATGCCTTCTTGCGTAAAATCTATTTTTTACATCAGACTTTACCTGGTTTCTCAAGTAATATTGTTTATTCATTTATAATACTTGTTATTACCGCTATACAAAAGTCCAGCTTTTAACCTTTCTTAGTATAACACTCCAACGCTAAACAAAATGGCATGACCAAAAGGGACATACATCGGTACTCCTCCCAATCGGTAGTGATACATTTCCAAAATTAAACTGAAAACATATTCCCCAACAACAGAGAAGGGCACGAAAATTATTCCCATTAGTCGTTGCTTGGGGTTTAGGGCAAATAATAGAAAGAAGTAGCTAACGGTAAAAGCATTTACAAATATTTGCGCTTCAAACACCTGATTTGCCATCACTGTAGAGTCGGCTCCTAATACTACAATGGCTAGAACCGGAAAGCTAATTAAAATAAAACTTTTGACTAAATTTGAACCTTGAAGTGTAAATAAGTTACTTAAAGAAGCTATGATTGAGTATTATTGGCTAATTGTTAGACCTAGGATGCCCAGATAGAAACCTATCCCTAACAAAAATAAATAGTTAGCGTTCGCTTAATTTTCTCAACAGATGGTGGTAATTCACACTGCAATTGCCTATTGCCAGTATTTAAACTAAAGGTATCAGCTTGCGAGAATCATAGGAACTAGTATTCCAGCAATTTTGGATTCCCTTCACAACAGGTTTGGGTATCCCTTATTTCCCTGTATTACTCCGGAAAATCATTTCTGAGTGATCTAGCATCCAAGTATTCTCAATCCATTTCTACTCACCACAAGAAAGATAATGACAACAAATACTTTAGAAGCGATTCAAGCTGCTATTATTGCCGATCGCAATGGTACAAAAACTATAGACGAAGCAATTATAGAAGCCATCGCTCAAGCCCGTGTCACTTGCAAACAAAATGGTAATAGTTCCAGCGATTGTACTGTGGCTTGGAATATTGTGGAAGAATTGCAAGTAGAAAAGGCGTATCAACAAAGGATAAAAACTAGAAAAACCGAACTAGAACTTTACTGCGAACAGCACCCAGAAGCAATTGAATGTCGCATGTATGATGTTTGATGACTAATTAACCTTTTTGCAACTCTATACTCGCGGATTTGGTTAATTGCTGTATGGCTTCTAAATTAGGGGGAGAATTTTCACTACCCATTTCCAACCATAGAAGATATTCTATATTTCCTTTGGGCCCCGTAATTGGCGACCAAACTAAACCTTGATAGCTCCATCCTAATTCAAGAGCTACTTTCAGAATCTGGAAAATTGCATCTGCTTGATCCTGGGAATCTCTAACTACTCCTTTTTTACCAACGCGATTTTTCCCGACTTCAAATTGCGGTTTAACTAACAGTACCAATTCCCTAGAAGGTTGAGTTAATTGCCACACCGCAGGCAATATTTTAGTCAGGGAAATAAAAGATACATCTACCACTGCCAAGTCGGGAATTTCACTTATTTCCCCATACAATTCCTCTGGTGTCAGATGGCGTAAATTAGTCCGTTCCCACAGAACCACCCGTGGATCGTTACGCAAGCCCCAGTCAACTTGACCGTAACCTACGTCTACACCATAAACTTTTTTGGCTCCAGATTGTAACAAACAATCCGTAAACCCCCCAGTAGAAATACCACCATCCAGGCAAACTCTTCCTTGGACAGAAATTGGAAAGATAGCCAATGCCTTAGCTAGTTTTTCACCACCACGGGAGACAAAACGCGAGCGCTCTTTTATTTTTATTTCAGCTGTCACGCTCACTTCTGTTCCCGCCTTATCAATCAGTTGATTATCAACCGTTACCTCTCCCGCTTGAATTAACCGTTGAGCCTGTTGACGGGAAGCACATAAATCTCGTTCTACCAATAAAATATCTAATCTCTGCTTAGCCAAACCGATACCAATTTTAGATTGTGAATTGAATGGGGAATAGGATTTAGTTAAATCTTTTACTTTCCCAATACTAACTCTTAAAGAAGGCTACCCTAAACTCTCTGTGTTAGTGTGGCACGAGGCTCTGCTCCACCGGGAATATCCCAAATATTTAAATTTGTAGCGTGGGCAAGATGCCCACTCTATATAAAACGCTCAGTGTGAATTGATTGCTAAAACCATTCTAATTGCGTTGGTAATTCAAAAAACTTGATTCTGGAGGTGTCTCAAAATCCTCATGGGAAGAGAGAAGTTTTTTATTCACACCACAAACAGATACAAAGGGAGCAAGATGCTCTCGCTCCACTCAATTTTGAGTCGGAGAAAGCCTCCTGCCTTCTTTTCCTTAACTCTGGCAAGAAACAAGTATTTTCACAGATTTAGTTGAAATATTTATCTTCAATCCTGGAAACTAGCATAAAGCTAAAGGAAGAACAGTTATCAGCAAGCAGCCCTTCCTATTCATCACTCTTACTGTTCGCTGATAACTGATCGCTAATTCCTAAAACTATCAAAAATTCTAAATATCTTTCTCACTTAACTCACTAGTCATATAGTCAAAGGGTTGAGCAACAAAACTTGTATCAGTAATACCTGCTTCTACAACTTTTTCCTTGACAATATCCTTCATAATTTGAATGCCACGAACTGTAGGACTAATGGGCACATTCAGGGAATTGTAAGTTTCCCGCAATCCTTGCAGTACTCGCTCATCCAGAACGTTTGTGTTCCCAGCCACAATAGCATAGGTCGCATAGCGCAGATAATAATCCATATCCCGCAGACAAGCCGCATAACGACGAGTAGTGTAAGCGTTACCACCGGGACGAATTAATTCTGGTAACTCATCAAATAAATTTAAACCAGCTTGTTTTACAATTGCCGCAGCATCTGCATTTATCGCAACAGCTGCCTCTACCCTAGCAGTGCCACTAGAAAAATAATATTTGAGATTGTCAATGGCATCACGATCAAAATATCGCCCTGCTAAATCATAATTTTGGATTAGGCTTGTAACTGCGTCCCGCATTCCTTCTTCTCCCAATTCTTCACTATTGGTAATTTTGGTATTTATCTGGCTTATTTTATTCAGCCTGTAAAATTTTGTAACGGCTGCTCCCCGGGGAGTAATAGTGCAAAAATTGTAAGCACTAACTTAGGATTTTATGTCAAAGTTGACTTCTATGAAATCAAGTGTGGAGTTTTGTATCAATATACCTTAACTTTATTCGCCTTAAATCTCTAAAATCAACTGTTTGGATTTGAGACAGTGCTTGTGATAGGGTGATAGAGTGCAGAAGGTTAGCTTTAAGTTGAAGAATTTCTCTGTTTTCTCATTCATGATTATCGCTGGTTAAGGCTGGTTTTTATTCGCTACACACAAAAATCAAAATTGCGGTCGCTAGGAAACCCCATCTCACAGAGCAGATCTTTTCTCCGGCTATTAAGAGCATCATTATTGTTAACTGGCAATCAATTACCGAATGCTTCTACCTTGACTCGAATGTTGGAATCTTTTTTCGTGCCTCTCTTAAACAATCGCCACTTATTGACATCAAGATTAATATTGGGTTTGTATTCCTACATAACTGTAAGTTGAAATACAATTGGGCACCTCGATTAATCAAGTCTTAGGTCATCTGAGGGGGTTCGAAGAACTACAAGAAAGTGAAGTTGGGCAAAAAATAGCTCAACCGGAACGATTTCTAGTTTAAACCTGGTTCAAGACAGCCAATTTAGACGCAATTATCCCACAGCTTTAGGATTTTGATTCTCCCAACATCCATAACGTTTGAAGTTGTAGACTAAATTCTTCAATCCAATAGTCCCCTTGACTGACTGCTTACCAATGGAACCCATTAACTTGCCTCCCATTTCATTAACCCAGTGACCAAAAACCTATTCGACCTTAGCTCTGACTTGAGAACGCTCTCGATTATCTTCTTTGTGTTTTGCAGTCAATGGATGATTGCCGTAGGCTCGTTCATGAATGTGACTGAGGAATTGTAAAATCTGTAGAATCCATTCAATAGATTCACTACCATAGGCACTATCTGCCCAAACCTCTTCCCCCTGGCTTTGCTCATCCAACAGTGCCCCTAACACGTGGGAATCATGCACTGAGGCATCCGTGACTTGATAGCGACGAATAAAACCGTACTCCACATCGATACTGATGTGGTTTTTATAACCAAAGGAACTCTGACCATTCTTTTTTGTCCAGGGAGCATCGGTATCCTTCTGGGACAAGCCATGAGGCTTTTGCTGCCAACTTTCGGGAATTTCTCCTTCGGCAAGTTTTTGCTTTTCTTCCTTGAATTTATCCCACTAATAGCAGACGGTGATAATATGCCTGTTGAGTAAGAGGGGTTATATCATCTGATGGCTGGACGTTTTGAAGGACTGAGTAATTTTGAGTGGTCTTTGTTTGAGGATATTTTTCCGAAACCGCCAGAGAAACGCGAATGAGGAATGCCATATTCTTCATTTCGTTATGTACTCAATACCTTATACCATTCTTATGTGAAGCTGCACAGAATGAATGGGGTAAAAGCCTTATATATATGTACTAGCTCTATGGGACTTCATAAAAAATTGGTATTACTGTATATATTGAGAACAGGGTGTCGTTGGTGTGACGTTCCAAAAGGAGAAATATGGGCATAAAAGAGCTCTGCACATCGATGGCTCAAACGTTGGCAGTTGGACGGGACCTTAGAGGCTTTACAACCACGAATATTGGGGATTGGACAAGAGAAAGGGTTAATCAACTGGAGTTATGGCGAGGTGGACGGGTCTTTTTCCCCTGGAAAGGGCGGTGGTGATGGTGTTGCTTACGGTGGGAAAGGAAAGGGTATTTTAATACACACTCTTACTGAAGGCTCAGGAATCCCTTTATCCAATCCCACCACACCTGCCAATGGTAGTGAAACAGATCAGGTGATACCAGTTCTAGACAGTGTAAAGGTTAAGACCAACAAACGCGGTAGACCCCATAAACCCCTGAAAGTGCTTGCTGCTGACAAAGGCTACGATTCTAAGGATAAGCGCGCTGCTTTACCTAGACGTGGTATTAGGCCGCAATGGCCCAAGCAGGTTTGGAAGACAAAGAAGAACAAGGGCAGACCCATTAAAATTTCCGTCCCACGTTTTCAACAAGAACGTTGTTTCCCATGGTTTCAAAAAAAATATCGTCGTCTTGTTTGTTGTCAGATGGGAAAGAATTTCAGCTTGTTTTGATGCTTTTTTGTCTCTTGGAACAATCCATATTTGGATTAACAAAATTATATTAGTCGGATAGGTTCATCGTTTTTGCTTGAACAGCTTTTTCTTCTGTCACAATCAGGTTTAGGTAAACAGGGTTAGTTTGATTTATAATATAGTGTTTTACTTAAGTAAATTGGCAAAAAAAGAGTAACCATGACAACCCCACAAGAAATTCTCAACATGATTGGGCATGACAAAATTAAAATGGTAGACCTCAAATTCATTGATATGCCAGGGACTTGGCAGCATTTGACTGTGTACCATAATCAAATTGATAAAACTTCTTTTACAGATGGTATACCCTTCGATGGTTCCAGTATTCGGGGTTGGAAAGCTATCAACGAATCAGACATGGCAATGGTAATCGATCCTAATACTGCTTGGATTGATCCCTTCATGAAAGAGCCCACGCTGAGTGTTATTTGTTACATCAAAGAACCTCGTACTGGTCAGCTTTATAACCGTTGTCCACGGGTTATTGGTCAGAAAGCGATCGATTATTTGGTTGCTTCTGGTGTGGGTGATACAGCATTTTTTGGTCCAGAAGCTGAGTTCTTTATTTTTGATGACGTTCGTTTCGACCAAACTGCGAACGCAGGCTACTATTATGTAGACTCTGTAGAAGGTCATTGGAATACAGGTAGAGAAGAGGGTCCAAACCTGGCACATAAACCAAGCTTCAAAGGAGGTTATTTCCCAGTACCACCTACAGATACCTTCCAAGATATTCGTACAGAAATGCTGCTTACCCTGGCAGATTGTGGTGTACCCATTGAAAAGCAACACCATGAAGTAGCAACTGGTGGTCAGTGTGAACTAGGCTTCCGTTTCGGAAAAATGATTGAAGCGGCTGACTGGTTGATGACTTACAAGTATGTTATCAAGAATGTTGCTAAAAAATATGGGCAATCAGTAACATTCATGCCCAAACCTGTTTTTGGTGACAATGGTTCTGGTATGCATACCCACCAGTCTATCTGGAAAGATGGACAACCCCTATTTGCTGGTGATAAGTATGCTGGTTTGAGTGAAAATGCTCTTTACTATATTGGTGGTATTCTGCGCCATGCACCTGCATTGTTGGCACTCACCAACCCCTCCACTAACTCTTACAAACGCCTTGTACCTGGTTACGAAGCACCCGTAAACTTGGCTTATTCTCAAGGAAATCGTTCTGCTTCAGTGCGTATTCCCCTATCTGGTGATAATCCCAAAGCAAAACGTTTAGAATTCCGTTGTCCTGATGCGACTTGTAACCCCTATATAGCATTTGCTGCTATGTTATGTGCTGGTTTGGATGGTATCAAGAACAAAATCAATCCAGGAGAACCCTTAGACAGAAATATTTATGAGCTTTCCCCAGAAGAACTAGCCAAAGTTCCTTCTACTCCCGCTTCTTTGGAATTAGCAATAGAAGCTCTAGAAAAAGATCATAAATTCTTAACAGAGCCCGGTGTCTTTACCGAAGACTTTATTGAAACTTGGATTACGTACAAATTGGATACTGAAGTGAACCCAATGCGCTTACGTCCCCACCCCTATGAGTTTGCTCTCTACTATGATGCTTAATTAACACTTCATACTTCATATTTGGGCGTTGCATAATAGAGGGATGAATTGAGGTGTTCTACTGTGCATTGTCCATACTGCAAGTCTACGAGGATTAGAAAAAATGGGAAACGTCGAGGTAAACAGAATCATATTTGTGTAAATTGCGAGCGCCAATTTATAGATATCTATAATCCACCAAAAGGATACTCAAATGAGATCAAACAAGAATGCTTAAAAGCATAGGTTAATGGCTCGGGATTTAGGGCTATTGAACGCCAAAAAGGAGTTCATCACACAACCATAATTAGTTGGGTAAAACAAGTTGGTGAAAAATTGCCAGATGCACCATCAATAGAGGATATCCCAGAAATTGGAGAGCTGGACAAATTAGAACCCACATTCCGCAGGTTAGTTAGCAAAGAAGATAATATTTACGACAGGGGGCACCAAAAAACTGTATGATCCAGAACCGCTGTTGACTGAGGTTGGAAATCTGTTTGAAAGAAGCGAACGTTAATAAATGAATTGACATGAAACATTGAAACATCCAACCTAAAGTAGGAGTGGCAGTTGGTTTACCTAACTTATTTTGACTTGTTTGGGAGCCTCGTTTTAGAGATTGGCGTAATGCCCTCTGACCAGGCTGTAAACTAGCAAACACAAACCCATAACCATTGCCAAAGCCGCCACTCTTTTCCTTGAATTTAGAAACACAGTGGAAGTAAAAAACAATGGATCTTTGAGAAACCGAAAACCACGTTCTGTAGATTGTTGTGCCTTATATTTAGGTAAAACATCTTCGTTGCTAAGTTTGTCGGCATCAAGAACATTGGTGGCAAGAATAAACCTGGCACCAATGTTCTGTGGGAATGGTAATTGCAGTTTATTTGGGTACAATTTCGGCTTGAATATGGGAAATTAGGGTAGGTTGAGAATCCTTGCGAGGTCTACCACGTCCCCAGTGTTGGCCATATTCAATAACTTCAATATTTGCATGCAAGTTGATGAAATGGCAACTGACTCTCAAGTAATTTGGCTGCGTTAAATGCATCTTCGGCACATGCAAATTCCTGTTGACACAATTTTCGTAGTTGGGATTGTGCATGGGTATATTTTTTGGTCAGACGTTTGTTTTTCCAGTTGTTTTAAGTCAGATTCTTTACGGGCTTCACTTTCTATCACTAGCCTCCGTTGTCGCACACCACCATAATCATTACAACAGGGGGCAATACGATATCCTGGAATTTTACTTGATAGAAATGCATCAATACTGTTCTTTTCTAATAGTTATTTTGCGGCAGTTAGGGTTGCAGAAACTCGAGAGACCCATCTGAATGAGACTATCATCTGCAAATTGTCTTCAGTGTAAAGGGCTGCATCCGCAACAAATAAAGCATCAATTTGCCATTGTTTGTGGAAATCTGCCATAAGTGTTCCAAACATGGCAGAATCAACTTCATTCCCATGTGCAACTCTTAAATATAAAGGAATATCTCCATCACCACTCCACATCAAGTCAAGGATAAATTGTTTCAAATCTGGTCGGTGGTCTCTAGAATAACCATATGTAATTGTAATTAATCCTGATTGTGCTGATGCTTCATCAGTACCAGTTCCATAATCCCCATGTACATGAAATAAACTTGAATCCAAGTGGAAGCTGTCCATTTTCACTCCAAATCTATCTGCTGCTGATAGTGGGACTCGGATAAAAATTTCCGTTAATCCTGCATCATATAATTTGTCTAACACTCTGCCCAAGGGTTCATCGTTCAAATGTTCTGGTTGTATTCCCTCTCCCAATAAATGTTCCGTTGCAATCCCTGAAAAGAACTTCTCAAATAAATATAGTGGTGCACTGATAAAGCCTAAGCCATTGAGAATCATTGCTTTGACCACTTGGCCTGCGCTCATTATTTATTGGGGATGAGTTCCAATTATTTATTGGGGATGAGTTCCAAGCAGTTGGTTGAACAAATCAACCAAACTCATTTCATCAATAATCCCTGCCACTATGCCTAAGTGAACGATATCTTGTACTTTGATTTGTGATTCTGAAAAACTCATATTTCAAAAATACAACATTTTGCGATCGCACCTGCCGAATGTGGCTTAGATACTTTCGTCGGTAAAAAAAAACAAAATTTGGTTGTGGACAGCAGTAGACCATTTCCGCCAAGGAATTTTAGCTTGGGTACTGGGAGACCATAGTGCAGAAACCTTTCAACCTTTGTGGGATATTGTCTACCTCTGGAAGTGCTATTTTTATGTCACAGATGGATGGAAACTTTACGCCAGTTTTGTTGAACCAGGAGACCATATTATTAGCAAAACATATATGACCAGAGTAGAAGGGGAAAACACACGTTTACGTCATTATCTCCCACGTCTACATCGAAAAACATTATGCTACTCTAAATCCGTAGATATGCTTCAGCACTCTATTCGATTGTTACTTCATTACTTTAAGTATAGAGAAATACCTGTATTTGGTTGATTCATCCCTCTATTATGCAACGCTTTTTTGTCCTGTACTTAGGTCATGGGTGGCTTTTTCTATGGTTTTGAGTTAGCCACTCAATCCCAAGTCCAATACTTTGTTAACTAACTCATTGCGGCATTGCTGCGATGATAATTCATCCGTGCATTGGCAGAGATCTTAGAGGATGTTTTAAAAGGTGGGAGGTATCATAAAAAAGCTCACAAGGCATATGCTGAGAATTATAGAAAACAGCACCCCGTGAGCAAATGACTAAGAATTATCTTAGCAATTTAACGTGGGAACAGTGGGAGTTAATCGCAGAGATGTTTCCAGAGGCAAAACCAGGTGGTCGTCCACGTACAACAACATGTATGTACGCAGTAGTCGCGATTTTATACCTATTGTGTCAAGGATTTACATGGCGGGCATTACCAGGAGATTTACCATCTTCGTCTACAGTCTATGGCTATTTCAGAAGATGGCGCAAAGACCTTACTTGGCTTCAGGTTCATGACAAACTATATCAATGTGTTCGAGTAGCAGCCAGTCGAGAACCAAGTCCATGGGAAGGAGCCTTTGATAGCCAATCACTTGAAACCGCAACCATGATTTGTACCGATGTTGGTTTCGACCCAGGAAAACAAATACATGGACCTAAGCGATTTATTACGGTTGACTTGTTAGGGCTAGTTTTGCGAGTCTTGGTTACTTCTGCAAGAGTGCCAGAACGTGCAGGGGCTAAACTAAACGTTCTGGCAGGTTTATCAGATCAAAGATAAAGTTAAAAGACTGCACACTATCTGGATGGATGGAGGATATCGGGGGGAAGATTTTGCCCACTGGATAATCCATGTTTTTCGTTGGATTGTGGAAGTGGTTCTTAGACCCTTAGAAAAGAAGGGTTTTACCCTTTTACCAAAACCTTGGGTTGTAGAACGAACTTTCCGGTGGCTCAATTGGTGTAGAAGATTAAGTAAGGACTATGAAAGGCTACCTTAAACTTCTGAGACTTTAATTTATATTGCAACTTCTGAGACTTTAATTTATATTGCAATGATACGTATCATGGTCAGGCTACTTGCATGATTTGTAACTCACTTCGACTTTTAAAACATCCTCTAACCTTGGATTCTACTCCAATTATGGGAGGTTGATTCTGGGTAATGAAGTTCTTCACTTACTCTTTCCAGCATAGATTGTTGACGATTTTTAATTAACTGATAGTGGCGTGTCATTAATGCACGAGCTCTTTCTTGGGTAGACATATAAAATACCTCTCTAATACTTATTTTAGGGATTTTTATTCCTGGGCTTAACCCTCCACTATTAATCTATCAGAAAATTCTGTAACCCAAGCTGATTTTATCCCACTAATATATTTTTCTTAATCCAAATATGGATTGTTGCAAGAGACAAAAAAGCATCAAAACAAGCTGAAATTCTTTCCCATCTGACAACAAACAAGACGACGATATTTTTTTTGAAACCATGGGAAACAACGTTCTTGTTGAAAACGTGGGACGGAAATTTTAATGGGTCTGCCCTTGTTCTTCTTTGTCTTCCAAACCCCCTTGGGCCATTGCGGCCTAATACCACGTCTACGTAAAGCAGCGCCCTTATCCTTAGAATCGTACCCTTTGTCAGCAGCAAGCACTTTCAGGGGTTTACGGGGTCTACCGGGTTTGTTGGTCTTAACCTTTACACTCTCTAGAAGTGGTATAACCTGATCTGTTTCACTACCATTGGCAGGTGTGGTGCTATTGGATAAAGGCATTCCTGAGCCTTCAATAAGAGTGTGTATAAAAATACCCTTTCGTTTTCCACCGTAAGCAACACCATCACCACCGCCCTTTCCAGGGGGAAAAAGACCCGTCTACCCCGCCATAACTCCAGTTGATTAACCCTTTCTCTTGTCCAATCCCCAATATTCGTGGTTGTAAAGCCTCTAAGGTCCCGTCCAACTGCCAACGTTTGAGCCATCGATGTGCAGAGCTGTTTGATGCCCATATTTCTCCTTTTGGAACGTCACACCAACGACACCCTGTTATTAATATATACAGTAAGGTATTGAGTACATAACGAAATGAAGAATGTGGCATTCCTCGTTCGCGTTTCTCTCGCGGTTTCGGAAAAATATCCTCAAACAAAGACCACTCCAAATGACTCAGTCCTTCAAAACGTCCAGCCATCAGATGATATAACCCCTCTTACTCAACAGGCATATTATCACCTTCTGCTATTAGTGGGATAGATTCAAGCTACAAATAAAAAAAAATAACAGAACTTTATAGTAAGTTAACTGATGAAATTTACTCTGTTGCCTATATAGGCTAATGATGATAAAAATCTCTGAAAACAGTTCCAGCAAGTTTTATGTTGTTTCTTGGTATGAGTAATTATGCTCAATTTAATAGAGCATAACTGAAATATGCTTCATTAAATAGGTATAAGTAGGGCAAATCTATTTTGTAAGCCCAGAGATAAAAAAGGAAGAACATACCTCCTGGCGTTTGACTTCCAAGTAGGGAAAGGGATGATTGATCTTGATTACTGAATCGAAGCTCTAGATAGGGAACATCAATTTTAAGGTGAAACGGTATCAGTTACTCCCCACTACTCTACGTTGACTGGGGAATCACGCTCATCCAGTAAACGTCGTAGTTGCTGTTGCCGATCGCTATTTAAGGGAAAGTTCCACATAATCAATGCTGCCAAGATCATAATTGGCATGGGAATGAAAATAAAAGCGTATTTGAGTGCTGTAATTGCTTCTGGGGTATTAGTACTGCCAGGAGCAAAACCAATCCAATCCAACATCGGGTAAGTAATTCCCACAGCCATAGCGTAGCCAATTTTATTGGTCATGCTCAGAAGGGAATAGTAAAGACCAGTGCCCTGGGTTCCCGACTCCAGGTTATCGTGGTCTGTAACGTCTGCCATTATTGCACGTAAAAGTAATCCCCCTGCCCCGGCACACAAGCCATAAAGCATATTAGCAAGGGCATAAAGCCAAAACTTACCTGGTTCAACTAATAACATTACGGGGAGAACCATTGAGGTAACAATATTAGCAAAGGCAAAAGTATGATGTTTTTCAAACCTATAACTGAAACGAATCCAAGCGGGAATACCACAAAAACTAGCCACAAAATAGGCTAAAAGCATCAGGCTTGCCCATTGGGGAAGTTCCATGACGTAGCTCACGAAGAAAATGTAGAGGGAACCAGTGATTCCCGGAGCTATACCAATTAATAGATTTGCTAGCAGTACCCTCAGCAGCAGCTTCTTTTGGAATACAATTGATGTTGCCCGTCGCCAACCAAGTTGGGGAGGATCTGGCACTGGATGCTCTGGAACATTCCAAACTGCGATCGCTACTCTAATGGGTAACAATATAATAGCGAACCAACCCATGGAAGCGACTTTGAGTCTACCTGTACTATTAGCCGCCTGATCGATAATGGCAGGAAGCAGCAAAACCGCTAACATCCCAAATAGTAAAGCGAACTTCCGCCAGCCTTGAACCCGCGATCGCTCGTAATAGTCTGATGATAATTCAGCACCCCATGACATGTGGGAAATATGGTCTAAATATTCTTCGTTCCAAAGGCAAAACAATAGTGGGGATTCATATTCGGCGAGGCGATTACATGACACAATCATTGTCTCGCTATACATTTGTCGTTCCCTCAAAATGGAGGTGTGACTGGTTGGACACTATCTGGAATGAATTAGAAGATCCCATTCTGTTCCTATGCAGTGACGAGTTGGAAACCATTATTGACGACTTTAAACGATTTTCTCCTGTGACATGGAAAGATTTGGATGTGAAACTGCCAGAAAGAATGAAAGACTTAGACGTAGTATTTTACATTGACTTATTTATACTCAGTAACTGCGATGTTGTGGGTATTAGCAACAGCAGTTTTAGCTTTGCTGCTTGCCTATTAAGTGAACATGGTAAGTTATTCGTCCGTCCACACAGAGCTTTTTCGACAAAATTCACTGTCTTTGATCCTTGGAATAGTAAACCCGTGTTACATATGGGCAGTGATCGTTCTAAGTTTCTCAAAAGTTGGACAGATGCTCTTTATGTTACTTATGTAACTCAAGGAATTGCGGCAATGATCAAATGTTTATTCATTTACATTCCTAAACAGCATATAGAAATATGGTCAATTCGATTTAACTTTGGCTACAAAGTCAAGGGTATGGTTGGAATATTGAAGAGCTTCTTATATACATTAGGTTTGGATTCAGCGTGGAAAAAGCCTTCTGAATCGAGTTAAACATTGTTATTTTCGTAAATGAGTTCTGGATTGAAATGACTAATACCCACTGAAATTGTATTTTCAACAATATCTGCTGCTAATTCCCTTCCTCTAGTACTTTTGAGGAACGCTGACATTCTCTTGGCTTTATCTGTATAGCTTTGACTATTAAGAAGCAAATCGACTTTTTGACGAACATCAGTGCTTTTCAAATTTTCCTTACTTAGGGTTTGCTGAAAAAAGAGAAAAAGTAGTTGCTGTGGGAATCTCAGACCAGAGAAATATATTTAGATGCAAGAAAAAATGAGAAAATAGCACAAAACCCATGCATAACAGTACCAGTAACAATACTGGTGCTATTAGTGCTTATGTACAGTAAATCAGAGCAAACTCAAATTTCAGCATCAAAGTTCCTTCTGCCATTTGAGGGGAAGTTGTTTTGTGAAAATAGGTGGGTAATGATGGCTGATTTGATACCCTGGCAAGAATTTGAAGATGAATATGCGAGCCTTTT
Source organism: Richelia intracellularis (assembly GCA_000613065.1). GTDB lineage: Bacteria > Cyanobacteriota > Cyanobacteriia > Cyanobacteriales > Nostocaceae > Richelia > Richelia intracellularis_B. The sequence goes on from CBZS010000109.1 coordinate 14,285, forward strand.
CTCCGAAGAAATGGGGGCACCAGCAAAGTCATTTCGCATGGCATTAGGTGCATTAATAATCAAAGATAAATTGGGGATAAGCGATAGGGAAACAGTAGAACAAATAAAAGATAACCCTTATCTACAGTACTTTATAGGAATGTCATCTTATATTAATGAAGCACCATTTGATGCAGGGTAAGCGCATCTCAAATTCTATTCACAAGCGGGTTGACAGGTCTCATCATGTTGGGATAAACAAGCAGTAAGAACAGTCAGCATATAATTATTATCCATAGCGGCTGGATTAGATTTTTGGCGATTACTACGTTTCAAAGATTGCTGTAGGTTTAAAGCATTAAGAGCTATTCGCCGCAGAAGTGCTAAGTTTTGTGGAGCATGACCAGTACGGACACCACAAGCATCTTCATAAAAAGTGACATCTAAAGTCCAATGCAACCCATTTTCCACACCCCAATGAAGACGAATCACTTGTCCTAACTTACGAGCATCACAATTTAAACTAGTTAGATAAAACTGAACTTCACCCACGGGTTGTTTGATTCCAAAGATGTCTTACCCGCACAACCATGACAACCCATTTAAAACCAACCCAATTGTCTTGGTTATGCAAAGTTTGCTGTTGAGAAATAGGAACACACCAAATTTGACGTTTTTCAGTACGATGATGACCTTTCTCTACCCGTTTATCATAACTATGGATAATACCTTTAAAGCCTTGAGATAACTGTTGCTCAAACCAATTTTTCACTTGTCCGTAAAGTGTAGGATTATTACCTTTGAGTCCTAAAACATAATCTGCTTTTGCATTCAATATTTGGGATGCAATTGCTGTTTGCGTACCCATGGCATCAATGGTAATAATACATCCAGCCATGTCTAATAATTCCAATAATGCAGGGATTGCTGTAATTTCATTCCATTGATTTATCGTCTTGTTTTACTTGTCCTAAAACAAGACGATAAATCAATGGACCATGCACTAACTAGATGTAACGCTGATTTACCCTGTTCTCTATCATAGGAACCTTTGAGGGTCTTACCATCAATGGGAATTACCTGTGCTCCTGGGGCTTCAACTATTGATTCTACCCAACGTGGAAAGCATCCCTCAAAGACTTTTGGGTTAATGGGTTCAAACACCCGTGGAAAGGTATCTGCACTTGGGATGCCCTCTGGTAAAGCTAAAAACTGCTCCAACCAGTCGTATTTACTCAATCCATAATTTTCCATGTCCTCCCATCCCTTACCTCCTGCAATCACTGATAGTATTCCAATGATTAAAATATCTGTTAAGAAATGGACAGGGGTTCTTTCTACAGGTGGGTCTTCTATCTCACTAAAAACTAATGACATTTTTTCTGTGAATGCAGTGGCATTGGCTATACTCAAATTTTTTGAGCTTTTAATCTTTGGTTTTGAAGATTTGAAACCCATAGGCGCAAGCCTTCTTGTCAGAGATACCATTAGACTAAGCCGTTCAGTTCAGATAGACCCTTTGGGTCCTTAGCATACTACTTAAGTTCTTTAATACTTAAATCTTCATTTTTGTGCCCCAAGAGTGTTCCAGGAACTGGGGAAGATTGGGTGGGGTAGGGGAGTGCCAGGTGGGGGTATGAGTGTTTATTGGGCTGACTCAAGGTCTTGATGCCCCTACCTGGCACCACGGAATCTAGGGAAGCGTTCCCCAGTTGCGTCATTTTTTTTTGGCGATGCCCCTCCAGTACCCCCCCAAAGGGCGTTGGCGTAGCCTGCGCTTTGGCACTAAGTGGCCGTCGTTGGCGTTCGCACTTGACAATCAAGACATACCTCACAAGAATGTAGAACAATCTGTAATTTTCAGTACAAAATTAGATGCGCTTACCCTGGTTTGGCAACAGGAGCAATTGGCATACCAATTCGAGGTTTTGGTCCTCCTAAATCCATTAATACCTTACATTGGTAACCTGTTTCTGTGGTAGCTAAACGAACATTGGTAATCATACCTAACCATCGCTCAACGTTATCGTGAGCACAGTTAATCCGTACACAATCAGATCCCACTTGCAACAAATCCCTGACAAATCTATAGTTAGTTGCTGCAATAGAAGGTAAAGTTACCATAATTCTCACCTGACGCTGGCGTTGGGATTGCCCAAATAGTTCGTCAGTGTGTTGTTGTAATAAAATTTCTCCTTTCAAAAAATATTCTAGGGGTGGATGAGGCTTTAAAGAACTATCTTCAACCTGACAAATAACTGCTAAAGTTGCGAACACAGCATTCAAATTAGGCAATACCCTATCTTCAATATGTCCCAATGAAGGTAAGCCCCAAGGGATTAGGGCTGTTTGTAAAGCGCGTAAATCATGTCTCCGCAATGCTAAGTAATAAGCTAAATTATGACTACTTTCAATATTATGACTACTTTCAATAAATTCTTCTCTGGAAATTTGTTCGCGCCATCTAGCGAAAGTTTGTTCTCCTTGTTGGATTACTAGCTGACGCAATTGCAGTAAAGTTTCTAACAACACCTGTGGGTTTGATAGGTCAAAACTAGAATAATCGCAGAGTATATGTAGATTATTTTCATAATTCGGTGCCATTCAATTTTTAGATTACTGTTAACTGATCTAGCTGGCTGACTGGATAAGCCATATTATCTTTTTATTAAATTGTTACTGCGATCTTAGGTTAGCAAGCTGGCGTTGCATAAGTGTGGGATGAATTAGCGTTTGAAACCATTGATAAATCCTTGAAAATTTAGTGAAATCATCCCACACTTATGCAACGCCAGAAATCATCAATTAATCTTTTATTAACCTAAAGCTAATCTTTTATTAAATATTTAATGGTTTAGAAGTCAATAGTTTTTTAAGAAACAGTTTGCCAGAAAATATAATTCCTCCACAGTCGCTATAAATCAGTAAAACCCGCCTACAGCAACAGACTAACAGCAACCTGCTGCTCTCTGTCTAATAACACAAGTCCTCTTTTAGAGTAATAAACACCAGCTATGTTCAAAACTACGGATTTCCAATTGAACCGTGTAAACCGTGTTTAATGGGAAATGATGGGAGTTCATATAATTTTATCTATACAATAAGAAGGAAAGCAAAAATTACTACTTGTTTTGCACGACCTTAAATTAAACATTATATGATTGAGGCGTTGCTGAATCAGGCGATGATTTCACTAAATTTTCAACGATTTCTCAATGGTTTCAAACGCTCATTTATCCCGCACTTATGCAACCCCATGATTGATTATACGTGCTGACCTAGGCAACTTATCAAGACTCCAGGTATTTCAGGTGCAAGGGAACGATTCATAGCAGTTACAAAATCTTCATCAGGTTGTCCAAGTCTGCGAAAACTATGATCAAGTCCAGGGAAAATATGAGTTGTTACGAGAGTATTTCCTGATTTAATCAATGCTTCTTCCATCAGAGATGCCTCTGTAGGGGGTGTATTGTGGTCTAATTCCCCATGTAAAATCAGTGATGGACATTTTATCTTGTCTACAAAATTCGATGGTGGATGGTCAAAATGTTGTTTCCAAGAGGGTAAGAAAAAATTCTTAGACCAATTTTCATCCCCTAGCAAAAAGAAATTATCCTCTCTATGAGCAGCCACCATTAATGGATCAATTTGTCTATAAATCCAATACATCAATGGGAATTGATGCTGGAAATTAGTAATTGCATCCTGATCTAATTGCCAAAAATTTGTTGCTTGCCATCTAATAATACCCTCCAGATTATTGTATATACCTCCCTGCCAGATATAAAATCTCAAATCTGGGTTTTGTGCTGCTACCATGATAGCGATTGCTGCACCTTCGCTTTGTCCTAAAATACCAATTCTGTTGGGGTCTATTTCTGATAGAGTGCGTAGCCATTTCAGAGCATTATCAGCATCTGTCACTAAATCTAGTAAGCCAGTGGTATTAAAATCTCCCTCACTTGCACCACAACCACGTTTATCGTATCGAAAGGTAGCAATCCCCATTTTTTCGAGAATTTTCGCTTCATCCAAAAAGAGATTGCGTGCCGGTAATGGTATGGGGAACCAATCTGTTTGGGAATTATCTAAATTTCCAAACAGATTGGGGAAATGAGCCTCCAATAAACAAACATACGGGTGGTTTTTCCATACCATCGGGAATGGTGAGAGTCCCATAAATCTTAGCCCCATTAGACTCAAAGCATGATTGTATTTCCATATAGGCAAAAAGACTGACTGTGTTAATACCATAGGGCAAAGCAGTAATATCGTCACGCTACTCTCGTTTACCTTACTCTTTAGCTAGTCAAGGGTAATAAAAGTTACCGACAATCAAGCTTAAAGCAATTCCTGGCAAAATACGCCCATTAGTTCACCAGAAAAGCCAAGTACTCCTTGGGACAAACTGACAATCAATAAAATTTGAATAAAATTATCTAGTACCAGTCCAAATAAACCATCAATATTTCTGCGGACAAGGCAACGGGGTACTCTGGTTGTAGCGGTTTCCATTGACTTTGCCAATTTTATTGCAATGTCTTGCCACTTTTAGAATACCAGCAATGGTGCTACGGATGTTATTTTCTGGGGAATTTTCAAGTTTCTCTATGTGCTCAAAAATGTAAAACCCTCGACTAAATTATTTTTATACTTGCAGTTGAAATGAGAAAATACTCTCAGGAGATTTAGAAGCACTTGTAACTTCCCAATCAATATTTTTGAGAAACTGTTCTGCCGCATTTGTCTCCACAACATCCACTCCCCACTCTCCAGGCTGAAGGGAAGTCGGAGAACTACTTATGGCAGGAGTTGTTTTTATTCCTCCCAAGGCTAGAATATGGAGTGGTCTAGAATCATTATTCTTCTGGGTTTTACGCTTTTTCCCCAAGGCTTGAGCGCAAAGAGTACCTATTGCAAGTGGCGATCGCTTCTTTTGGTCAAATATAACTTCCAAAACCCAGTGAGGATTGTTGACTCTACTACATTTGATATCAATATAAGCACTACATCCATTTATTAAATAAAGTGCAAACTCTTCTCGGCTGATTTGAGGAACCACGTTATCATCAATATCAAAATTGTGGGAAAACAGCATCCGCCCTTGTTGAGGTTTATCCATTTTTTATACTCCTTTAACCCACTAAATACTCATGAAGATTTCCCTTACTTTGTCGTAATCTTTTCAATGCTTGCTTTTCAAGTTGGCGTACTGACTCTCGACTGATATTTAACCATTCACCAATTTTAGTTAAGGTCAAACCTTTACCATTGTTCAGACCGAAACGTAAAGATATTACTTCCCTCTGCTGGGGTGTCAAATCAGTCATCAGTAGCTCTAGCTCATTTTTCAGAGAAGACTGAGTGACATAATCTTCCGGAGAAATTCTATTATCTTTCAATAAAGCACTTAATTCAGTGTTGTCATCATCTCCCACTTGCACATCCAAACGCAGAATTCGTCGGGAACCCTCCAGATACTCCCGAATTTTTTCAGCTTTTAAACCAACTTCAACAGACAATTCTGCGATTGTTGCGGTTCTGCCTAACTTTTGAGCTAGATAACGCTGCGCTTTCTTGATTTTGTTCAGTTTTTCTGTAATGTGAATTGGTAGACGAACAGTCCGACCCTGATCTGCAACTGCCCTTGTCATAGCTTGTCTAATCCACCAATAAGCATAGGTAGAGAATCTATAACCTTGAGTTGGATCGAATCTCTCTACACTCCTTTGTAATCCGATAGTTCCTTCCTGAATCAAGTCCAGTATATCCAGATTACGTTTGAGGTATTTTTTGGCTATCGACACCACCAAACGCAGATTTGCTTCTAGCATTTTGCGCTTGGCACTTTGTCCTTGTTCAATTGCTACCTGTAAATCCCCTACGGTTAAGTTAGCTTTCTCTGCCCACTCTGTGAGGCTAGGATTATACCCCAGATGCTCTGACAGAGAATTTTTCACTTCTTGTAGAGCCATCAAGCATTGTACTTGTTTTCCATAGAGAATCTCTTGCTCATGAGTGAGCAGTGGAAAACGACCAATTTCTTCTAAATAAGTACGAACAATATCTTTAGTAGCTTTAGCTGGTTTCATAATGCTGGCTCAAAAATCAACTATTGACGGAGATAACTGCTTGACTTTTCTAGTTTTCACTGTGAGCGTTAGTGATACCACTAATTCACTGCTGCACATAATTAAACACTGGCTATCACTGAGCTAGATTTATTCAGGCTCACATGATTATTGAGGGGCTGCAAACTATACCCCTCAACTGGAATCCCATGACAAAAAAATCCGTACTGTGGATCTATCTCAAATGCAGGTTTACAATGTTGTAGCCATTCTGACTCAGTGACTAAAAAACATCCCTGTGGACCCTGAATTAGCTGGATTGGGGTTGAACAAAAATAAGAAATTAGCAAGTGGGTTGGCGTAAACACGGGTTCAATTTTGTTTACAAATGTTAATCATTTTTAATAATACTATAACTGGTTCTCATGACTGTAATGAATGAGAAAAACCGTACCTCTCTCGAATATATGACTCAATTAATCAACGTTAAAGCAGTAAGTATTAATACTCATACGGTTATTACGCCTCATCAGCCAAGGTTCGGGAGGATAGATTTTTAATCATAAATTTTACATAGCTTTACATACCAGCATAATCTACCTTAGCTTTCTGAAACGTTTTGGTAGCACATATTCCGGCTAGTTGAAGGAATACGATTGTACTACAAACCGCTTGAGCAAGCAATTGATTTTGTCAGGTTAAAGGAATTGGAGGGAATTTACAGCCTATTAGAAAAAAGTAAACTTACGCTCAAATAACAGGTGGGGCTTATCTATTCCCATTAAGGTCTTCCTCTTGTTTTGTGTTACTGTTTCAAACACAGTTTTTGGGATTACACCGAGATTGTTTTTACCAATCAATCTCACCAAAGAATTTAGAGATTATAGTCAAAATATTGCAACATAACTTTATTTTACGTTACATTTTGAAAAATAAAACATCAAAATAAAAAACAATTATATGGTTTTTAGCACCGAAGCTTATTCTAATATTTTTGATGCCATTCCCAAGGCGGTGAAAGCCATCCACAGCCTACCTATCGATGATCAACTGGGACTTTTGTGGGTCATTTACGAAAATATGGGAGCTTTAGTGACTCCAGCAACTCCCAGTGCAACTCAGCGAATTAAGCTAACAGGAGGCTTAATTTATGAAGTAGCAAATCTACCCCATGAGGAACAATTACAGTTTATGCGGGACTTGGTAGGGGGTATTGATAATCCCCTGACTCGGTCTTATAGACTCCTCAGTAGCAATAACAAGTTAGCCTTTTGGTATCAGTTAGCTGAGTGGATGTGCTCTGGGGAAGTGATTCCTACTCCCGAAGGTTATCAACTTTCTGCACCAGCAACCGCAGTTTTGAACAAGGTTATAGCACTGGAATTTAATCAGCAGATTGCTTTATTGCGCCTGATTCTCGGGAAGATGGGCATTGATCCACTCACAGTTTAGGTGCACCTTAGAACTTGTTTTGTTGTAAATAGGTAAATAATAATCATGGATAGCAATAACATCCAGAACCTACAAATTTGTCCAGTCTGCAAAGTTTCCATAACAGAAAGCGGGCATGTAATATTTTCCACGGGAAGTCCGGGAACTCGCGCTCGACTCTACGCCAGGGTTTGTACTTATGTCCAAAAACCTGGATGTATTAACCAAGAATCCCAACTTATCGGCAAAATTACTCCTGAAGATGGTTTTGAATCGGGTCAAGATTTGCTGACACCTTTTTTCTCATCACTGGATCAATCAACTAAACAAACTCAATGAAGTCTAAAGTGACAGAAGGTAATATTCCCCTAGAGTTGTTGAACCTCACTTTCCCTATGGTTTGCGGTGTATTCTCAGTGTTAGCTTTTAGCCTTGCTGATACTTACTTTGTCGCTCAAATAGGAACTAATGAGTTGGCAGCAATGAGTTTCACTTTTCCGGTAGTTACAATTTTGGGAAGTGTAGCCATGGGGTTGGGCACAGGCGCTTCCTCTATCATTGCTCGAGGCATTGGTGAAGGTGATCGTCAGAAGGTGCAACGGCTAACTACAGACAGCCTCTTGCTGTCCCTTCTAGTTGTCAGTATTCTAGCGTCCCTGGGTTTGGTGACTATCGAGCCATTGTTTACTAGCTTAGGAGCTACTTCTGATCTCTTTTCCCTAATTCAGGACTACATGAGTATATGGTACGTAGGTATGGTGTTCCTTGTCGTACCCTTGGTAGGTAATAGTGCCATTCGTGCTTCCGGCAACACTGTTGTTCCTAGCATAATTATGACTTTGGCTGCTGCCGCTAACATAATATTGGACCCTTTACTCATATTTGGCTGGGGAGCAATTCCAGCTTTAGGTCTTCAGGGAGCAGCATTAGCAACGGTCATCTCTAGAGCTATTACCCTGGTTGCTTCTTTAGCTTTTCTCCACTTTCGAGAAAGACTAGTAGTATTCAGTTTTCCTACCATTCAAGTGATGGTAGTAAGTTGGCGCAAACTTCTATCTGTGGGTTTCCCCGCAGTAGCAACTAATTTAATTTCTCCCTTGGCTGTTGGTTTCATCACTAGTTTGCTCGCAAAGTATGGAGCTGAAGCAGTTGCTGGTTTTGGCTTAGCATCACGGTTAGAGGCTTTAGCCCTAATCCCACCTTTAGCATTTTCAGCCAGTATTGCTATATTTGTTGGTCAGAACTGGGGTGCCCAAAAGTACAGCAGGGTTAAGCGAGCATTGCAATTAGGCTTTTGGTTCTGCTTAAGTTGGGGAGGAATGGTTGCCGTTTTACTAGCAGCAACAGCCCCGGAAATTATCACCTGGTTTGATGGAGATCCAGAGGTGGTAACTAGTGCGACTGTTTATTTAACCCTAGTACCCTTCAGTTATGGAGCTTTGGGCATCATCCTCACTACTAGCTCCGCCTTAAATGCTTTGGGCAAACCATTGCAAGTTTTGGGTATGTCCCTCTCCAGGCTCTTGTTTCTGTACATTCCCCTAGCCTATGTAGGTAGTTGGTTGTTTGGCATTTCCGGCATTTTTCTGGCAGCTTCCTTATCTAATGGATTAGTTGGATTAGGGGCATGGTTATGGCACTCCCGTTGGATCAACCTTGATTTTAAAGTAATATCAGGGCAATTACCATCTCTGCAAAAAGCTCATAGGCAAGATTGAATTGCTCTTAGGATCTATTGTGTTGAGGATAACAGCAAAAGTAAGCGATCGCCTCGATGAGTCAACATGAATAGGAATTAAATATTAAACAATGAAGATACACAACTTAGACAGCCAAACAATTGATCGCATTATTGAAATGGCTTGGGAAGATAGAACACCATTTGAGGCAATTCAGACTCAGTTTGGTCTGCAGGAGAAACACGTAATTACATTAATGCGACGTTCCATGACTACTTCCAGCTTCAAGATGTGGCGCAAGAGAGTCACTGCACGCAACACGAAACATCTGCGAAAAAGATACTTTACCGCAGGTCGCTTCAAGTCAAAGAACCAGAAGAATTAAGTTCACAACTTTATACGGGTTTTACTACCTAAATTACCGTGTCAAGTCCTAGGATTTTATCTTCAATAAAATTAACAGAACTTATAAATACACAAAGATATTCGGCCTTGCATAAGTGCGGGATGAATTAGGGTTTGAAACCATTGAGAAA
>CBZS010000110.1 GCA_000613065.1 Richelia intracellularis
ATTTATTGATATAAAATTCCACAAAATGTTTTTTATTTTTAACAAAACTAAACTCATTAACTGGTTATTTAGTTACTGGATAAACACTACTAGAACCATCAATTTTTATAACCTGTGACTCTTGTGAATTTGATAGATTACATGATGACAATAATGCAGACATTCCAGTTACCACAGTCAGAGATGCAAGTGGACCAGATACACTCGTTATAGTTGTTTTCATATCTTAAACTTCCCCCTATTTTGAAATTTTTCAATAAAGTTCAGAATGAATTAGGTTTATGTAAAATTGGCTACAAAAAACATTCATGTTACATTAACCCCAGGTTAAAAACTAATAAGTAATTTTAACGAAAGTGATTATCAAGATAGAATATAAAAGTTCTCACTTTAGTCCAATACAAATTTGCGAAATGCAATTACTTGTATACCCTAAATATCAAGAATATCATTTGTATTGCAGTCAATTGTGTTAAGTCTAAATGGGGACGGAATCCAGTTAATATAAAGTGCTATATAGGCAATAATTTAGTTTTTACTACATGTATTGTCTGTATTAATTATGTATGGTCTCTGACTTTAAAAGAAAAAGGACGAAGAGAAAAACATCGTCCCTAAACCGGATATTAATTTTATTATCAAGCAAACTCAATAGAATCTAAAAAGTAAAAAATATCTTCTTTTATATCTTCCATTTCTTCAGTAATATCCCCGCGAATATCTTCTGGGAAAAATGTATGCTGACTAGTTAAAACGTAGAAAAAATTATTTTTAATAAAACTTAAAAGCCCTCTGTGTGCATTTAGTCTAGAAGCTGAACCATTGTTACTAGTCTTAGAGATTGTAGAGCCTCCAGGCATATCAACCACAGCAAAAAAAGCTCCTCCCATAACGTCTGCCAAGTATTCTGTATAGTTGACTGTAGCAGTAGCTAAATTGGCAGTAATTGCCTGAGGTACATATTTTTCTAATAGAACGGAGCGAAAATATTCCTCTTTCCCCTTAGCTTCAATTTCTGTCATTTGCTCCGGTGGCAAGGGATAATAATCTATACGTAGTAAAGTACCATAATCATCAGAAAAGCTAACTAAACCTTCCTGAGCATTTACCCTAGCACCCTCTTCAACATCGACAGGTACAGCAACAGTGAAATTTCCCAAAGGAGACTCATATATCTCTAAATTTAGGATGTCATCATCAAACTCTTCTGCTTCTTCAAAAGCAAAAATGACATCATCAATTACTTCCTGTGCCTCATCATCTTCCACATCTAAAGCTGATTGGAGATTTTTTACCAAAGGCATTTTTTCTTTAGGAATATAAATGTTTTCTGTACTATCATCAACCATAACACTCACCCCAGCAGCAAATCCATCTAAAATCAATTCGTCTGTAAGGGATTCATAAGCAGCATTAAACACCGCACCTAAACCTTCTGCATTGGCAATCATCACTAATTTTTCTAGCATTGCCAACAAACTTGCATCTGAGTATTGCTCAAAAATCTCAAATCCCCAAATTGTATCCACTAAAAATTCTAATTCTATTTGAGTTAAAGATTTATCAGCAGCAGCAGTTACAATAGCGATCGCAGCTACAGATTCTTCTGGAGTGAGTTTTTCTACGGATAGGTTGTCAGATTTAAAAATGCGATCGTATTTACCCATGTTTGAGTCCCTCCACGTCCTAGTTTTGGAGCATCACTGATGGATGTTGTCCATGGGTAAGTTTATCAATGTATTGTGGCGATCGAATTTTAGATTTTAAATGTTGTTAGTCTGTCTCCCTTGCTCCCTTACTCTCCCACTCTCTCCTTCAAGAATGCATCAAACATAACCCTATCCGGGAGAGAAGGCTGTGCGCCTGATTTCATGGCTGCTAAAGCACCCGCAGCAGCCCCCCAAACCACTGCTTGATGTAGAGGAAGTCCTGTGGACAAAGCGGCAGCTAAACCCCCACTAAAGGCATCCCCGGCGGCGGTAGTATCCACAGTTTCTACATTAAATGCAGGTAGAAAAAAGCTATCTTCTGCTGTTACACAAACTACGCCCTTTGCCCCCAATTTAACGATCGCACATTTTACTCCCTTGGCTAATAACTCTCCAGTAGCTTTTGTTGCCGACTCTTCCCCATCTACGGGAAAACCTACTAATTGTCCGGCTTCCACTTCATTGGGGGTAATAATATCTACTAGGGGATACAGTTCATCTGGTATGTGGGATTGTACCGGTGCGGGGTCTAAAATTACTGTCACGCCTTCTTTTTTAGCTGCGTTTGCCGCAGCCACAACTGCATCCATGGGAATTTCCAATTGTAATAGTAAGGCTTTTGCACCCGGTAATAGATGAGATAATCTTTCTACATCCTGCCGACCGACGTTACCATTAGCACCAGGAATGACGATGATTTGATTTTCCCCATTATCATCGACACTAATTACAGCAACACCAGAACTAACATTATCATCTACAAACACATCATCAGTGTTTACACCTGCTGCTTTCAGACTATTAACTAATTCTGCTCCAAAACCATGAGCGCCCACTCGCCCTACCATATGAGTTGTAATACTTAAACGAGTTGTAGCTACTGCTTGGTTTGCACCTTTACCACCCGGTGCTTTAAAAAAATGGTGTCCTAGTAATGTTTCCCCTGGTAGAGGTAATCTGGGGGTTGTAGCCACCAAATCTATATTGATACTACCAAAGACAATTATGCTCATAGTTGTAGGTGAAAAAACCAGATTTAACTGCTTCTTATTTTAAGTTGATACCTATACCTATTCGGGAAAATTCTGATATCAAATCTATCCCTAATTTATTTTCCCCTGCTTCATACAATAGGGTATTTTGAAATTTGGAAGCTCTTCAAGCCAATGGAAACATAGCTATGGAACCTGTTTTAATTTATATTACTTGTCAAGACCGCGAACAAGCCCTAGAAATTGGGAAAAAAGTGGTTGAAGCTCGTCTTGCGGCTTGCGCTAACGTCATTGATGGCGTGGAAAGCATTTATTGCTGGCAAGGACAATTACAGGTAGACGAGGAAGTGGTTCTTCTAGTAAATCCCGTCGGGATTTACTAGAAGAACTGACAAACAAGGTAAAATCAAAACATAGCTATGAGGTGCCATGTGTGGTAGTTGTGCCCATTGTTGGAGAGAATGAGGATTACTTGCGTTGGCTGGGTACAGAAACGAAGAGTAATACAGCAAAGAAATAGTATTGAGATTGAGATTAGTTTTGCAGAATGGTAGAAGTTTAGCTCTCCGGCTTTTATCAAAAGTTGTGGAATGTAATACCATTTTTTATGAACCTACCTCTTTCAAGAAACACTCGCCGAAACCCTCGCAAAATACAGCTTTTTAATTTTGAGTGTTTCTTCCATTCATAGGGGGTGACACGCCCCCAGTTGAACTGCTCTTAAGAAACAAAGCAGAGGGTAGAAGGAGAGAGACAATTTTACTTTTTTATTCCATCCATAACGGAGCGAGGGCTTCCGTAAATAGCTTTTATCACTTTCGCTTATAGAGTAATCTAGAATTATTACAGCATATAACCTTTAAGGCGTTGCTGAATCAGGCGATGATTTCACTAAATTTTCAACGATTTCTCAATGGTTTCAAACCCTAATTCATCCCGCACTTATGCAACGCCATCTAAGACTGTATTACCTCTTGCAAAGTATGCAACAACTCCTTAACTGTATACGGCTTAGATAAAAATGCTTTGATCCCGACTGCTTGTGCTTCTGTGAGTTTATGACTAGACATCAACCCACTACTAGCAATAATTTTCACACTGGGATTAATCTTTTGCATAGCTCTAATGGCAGTTAATCCATCCAGAGCAGGCATCATCATGTCCATTAACACTACATGGATATTATCTTTATTTTGAGCAAAATTTGCGATCGCTTCAATACCATCACTAGCGATCATGGTTCTATAATTATATGCTTCCAATGATGCCCTAGTAATCTCTGTAATTGAGCTTTCATCATCCACAATTAAAATTACCTCCCCATTCCCCATTGTCAACTGAACATCTTGTTCATCCTGAGTTTCCATTCCTTCCACAGCAGGCAAATAAACTTTGAAACAAGTTCCTTGCCCTTCTTCGCTGTACACATTCACAAACCCACCATGGCTTTTCACAATTCCCAGAACCGTAGCTAGTCCTAAACCCGTACCTTTACCAAGTTCTTTCGTAGTAAAAAAAGGCTCAAAAATACGCTCCACAATTTCCGGTGAAATACCTACGCCAGTATCCGAAACAGCGATCGCAATATATGCTCCTACTTTCGCCTCTAAATGCATCCGGGCATAGTTCTGGTCGAGCAAGAAATTCTCTCCAGATATAGTTAACTTACCTCCTTCCTGCATGGCATCTCTAGCATTTACACAAAGATTCATTAGCACCTGATGCAATTGGGTACTATCTCCTGAAACCATCCAGAGGTTTTGAGGAATATCCAAAGACACCTCGATATATTTAGGGAATGTTTCCTTGAGAATTTTCGATAGTTCCTTAATCAAATGCCTCATTTGTAAATGAATGCGCTTTCCTTGCACACCCCTGGCAAATGACAACACTTGTTTAACTAACTCAGCTGCTCTTCTAGTGCTGTCCTCTAAAATCTCAAATAAATGTTGAGTCTGCTCATCAACATCAGGAAACTTCATTGGTAAAAGTTGTGATACAGCCAAAATTGGTGTGAGAATATTATTCAAGTCGTGGGCAATACCACTAGCTAGGGTGCCAATACTTTCTAGCCTTTGGGTACGAAAAAACTGAGACTCTAACTGCTTTTTCTCCGTAATATCAGTATTTACTGTTAGAATGGACTGGGTTTTGCCCTGGCGTTCGCAAACTAAAGTCCAACGACTTTCCACTAGAATTTCCTCACCAGCACAAGTCAATTGACTGAGCTCACCTTGCCACTTCCCTTGATTCATAGTAGTTAACAAAGCCGTTTCTACTTCTGGGGGTGTCTCCTGATAAAACAACTCACTGGCATTTTTTCCATAAACTTGTGATTCCTGCCAACCGTAGATATGTTCTGCGCCCTTATTCCAAAACAAAATCCGATTATCTAAATCCCGCACCAGAATAGCATCTGTAGTCACATTCAATAATGCCGCTTGTTCACGGATTTTTTCCTCCGCCTGTTTCCGTGCAGTAATATCTTCATTCACACCAACATAGCCAGTAATTCTACCCCTCGGGGATTCCATGGGTGTTGCCCGCCCAAATACCCAACGTACATCTCCCGCAAGGGTAAGAAAGCGAAATTCTAAGGAAAATTCACTACCACTATGAATAAATTTATACCATTTATCTAGAACAATTTGCCGGTCATGTGGATGAATACTTTTTACCCAGCCATTACCCAAACTTTCTTCCAGGGTTAAACCAGAAATTTCTTGCCATAGATCATTAGTATATATAAACATACCATCTGCATCCGTTTGATAAATTCCAATAGGAGCAGAGGCACTGAGGGAACGGAATCTTTCTTCACTTTGTCGCAAAGCCTCCTCAGCTTTTTGCCTTTCCATGGCATAGCGCATACAACGCACTAGCAAGTCACCACTTACCTGTGCTTTAACTAAATAATCCTGGGCTCCTTGCTGCATTGCCCCTATGGCTAGGGTTTCATCATTTAAGCCAGTGAGTACAATTATGGGGATTCCTGGCACTTGATTGTGCAGCTTGACAAAAGTCTGTAAACCGTGACTATCTGGTAAAGTCAAGTCTAGGAGGATGATATCAAAACCTTCTTGCTCTAAACATAGGAATGCTTCATCTAACCTTTCCACAGAGGCTAACTGGCACTGTACAGAAGAAACTTCCCCTAATAACTGCTCTAGTAGTAGGATGTCACCAGGGTTATCTTCAACCAACAGAACCTGAATAGTTTCTGCCATGCAATTTACTCCGGTGGCAGTTTGACAATGGTGAACCAGAAATTTTCTATTGATTGGACAATCTTAACGAACTGGTCGAAGTCAACTGGCTTGGTAATATAACAATTTGCTGACAGATTATAGGCTTTGAGAACATCCTCCTCTGCTTGAGATGTGGTGAGTACCACAACTGGTATCCTTCTAAGGAGACGATCAGCTTTGATTTCTGCCAGGACTTCTCGCCCATCTTTTTTGGGCAAATTTAAATCAAGTAATATTATGTCTGGAGTAGGGATTATAGCATATTTAGCCTCTTTGTGCAAGAAGGCCATAGCCTCAACGCCGTCTTCAACCACACTAAGGTGAACTGATATTTTACTATCTTCCAGAGCGATTTGAGTTAGTTCTACATCGCCAGGATTATCTTCGATTAATAAAACCTCTAGGGACATAAGGGGATAATAAGAGAGGGAGAATGAGGGAGTGTCTCTTAGAGTGGGAGTGGGAGAGTAATTTAACTATTGCTATTGCCCATTCCCTATCCAAAATTAAGAGATTGTGTCATTTTGGTCGGGAATGCTAAAGAAGAAAGTAGTACCTTTACCTAATTCTGATTCCAACCAAATGCGTCCACCGTGACGTTCCACTATTTTCTTACAAATTGCTAAACCAATACCAGTGCCAGAATATTTATCTCTGGTATGTAAGCGTTGGAAAATAACAAAGATACGATCGCAGTATTGTGACTCTATACCAATACCATTATCACGAACCCAGAATAACCATTCCTGTTCATTTTCTGAAAATTCATAATTCGTCTGGGGAAAATTTACCCCTACCTCCCTTGTACAACCAATATGTATCTCTGGTGTCTGTTCTCCCCGAAATTTAATGGCATTACCAAGTAAATTTTGGAACAACTGTGCTATCTGGGTTTTGTCACCTATAATTTTTGGAAGAGTCGCATCATGGGTAATAATTGCACCACTTTCTTTAATCGCAATTTTCAGGTTAGCGATCGCTAAGGATAAAATTCTCTCACAATCAACTGTTTTAAAAGGTTCAGCGCGAGTACTGACACGGGAATAACTCAACAAGTCATTAATTAAAGTTTGCATCCTCTTGGCACCATCGACAGCATAACCAATAAACTGATCGGCCCTACTATCGAGTTGCCCTTTATACTTTCTTTCCAGTAATTGCAAGTAACTTGTCACCATGCGTAAAGGCTCCTGCAAATCATGGGATGCTACATAGGCAAATCTTTCTAAATCACCATTGGAACGAGCTAATTCTTCCCTTTGTTTGGTTTCTTGTTCTAATAGTTCTGCCTGGGAGAGGGCAATACCAATTTGATTTGCTAACTGTTGCAATAGTTCAACTTCCACATTATTCCACTTGCGGGGATTAGTACACTGATGAGCGACCATTAGGCCCCAAAGCTTGTCTAAACATAAAATTGGTACTACTATATGGGCTCGAACATCCATTCTCTTCAAGAACTCTCGATGACAGCCTTGGATATTTGCCGTTTCTAAATCATCAATGGTACTTATCCTACCCAAGCGATAGGCTTCTTGGTAATCCTGTTGAAAACAGTGATCCATCATCTGCCTACCTAAAATCGGGATACAGGTAGCTACCACTGCTTCCTTCACAATTCTGCCAGAACCATCAGGCAACAGCTTAAATACAATTACCCTATCTACCTGTAAAAGCTCTTTAACCTCCGTCACCGCCGTACAGAGAATTTCTTCAGTGTGTAAAGACTGACGAATCTTCTGGGCAATTTCCGCTAATAGTTGCGAACGCTGATTTTGTTGTCTTAATTCTGTTTCTGCTTGTTTTTGTTGGCTTATGTCCGTAATTGTACTAATACAATTAATTTTGCTGTTAGGATTTATTCTCTCTGCTACAGCCTGACCCAACACCCAAGTTATCTTACCATCAGGACGTTGAAAGCGATATTCTAATTGAAATGGCTGTTGCTGTCGTGCTGATTCATACCATACCCGGAAAACATTTTCTCGGTCATCACCATGAATAGCTCTTACCCAACCTTCTCCCAAGGCTTGTTGATAAGATAGTCCAGCAATCTCGCACCATCTTTCATTCACATATAAGCAGTTCCCTTGAGCATCGATGCGGAAAATACCTACAGGTGCGGCTTGTGCTAAAGAAGCGTATCTGCGTTCACTAGAACGTAACGCCATCTCAGCTTGTTTGCGAATAGTGATATCTTGGTCTAAAGCCGTTATTACCAAAGGCTCATGTTCTCTGTTGTAAATAATTGTACCTTTAGTTGCTGACCAACGAATATGGCGATTGGGTAAAATAAAGCGAAATTCTAAATCTAGATAGGTGTCATCTTTGTGTTTAACTGCACGGGAAATTGCATCTAATACCCCTTCTCGGTCTTCTGGATGGATTAAATTAATAAAGGTGTGGAAATTGCCGTCAAAGTTCGATGGATCCATTTGAAACAGGCGTTCTAATCCATTACCCCAAATCATTTTTTGGGAGGCTAAATTTAATTCCCAGCTACCCATAATAGCCGTTGTAAATGCCCTTTGGGATGTGTATTGAAACTTTTGCAATTGTAGTTGGGTAACTACTTGTTGGCTCAGAACTTGTAATGTTTTAATTTGGGTCGAATTGAGTTGTCTTGGCTCTACATCCATCACACACAAAGTTCCCATTACTTCCTGGGTTGGTAATAATAGGGGAACGCCAGCATAAAATCTCACATGAGGAGATTCGACAACAATGGGGTTATTTTTCCACTGTATATCTATTAATGTATCAGTAACAATAAAAACTTCTTTTTGTTGAATGCATACAGGACACATCCCCACAGTTAAAGGCAATTCGTTGGTTTCCCAACCTACTTTGATGGGGATATGTTGAAGATGTGCATCGATAAAATTGATTGCAGCAATGGGAGTCTGACAAATTGTAGCTGTTAACTTGACTAGATGATTGAGTGCTGTGGTGGTTTCAGGATCGAGAGATGTTAGCCTTACTGGAACTTGAATGGGTAAAGACTTCATAGCCTTACTTTGGTGTAATTGGGGTAAATTGATGTAATTGAATTGTGAATGGCAGTTACCCAGCAATGGTGCTCGTTTAACTTTTGTATAGATAACTCAACTTAAATTTATATTGTGTGGGTTCAATGAAGGAACACAAACCAAAATTATTAAAGGTTTGTTAGGTTACCCTATGGCTTGACAATTAAAACAGTCGCTACGCTAACTTGCGTTAAGCTTGCGATCGCACTAATAGATATGGCGTTGCTGAATTAGGGGATGAATTAGCGTTTGAAACCATTGATAAATCGTTGAAAATTTAGTGAAATCATCCCCTAATTCAGCAACGCCATATATTTTTGTTTTTTCTGTATAATTTGCTGGGATAAATCCAATATTCCAAATTTCAAAGAACACAACCCACGAGACAAAATATGCAGTGGACAGAATTAACTATTAACACCACCGATGAGGCTGTTGACTGGGTTTATATGTTACTTCTAGATGCTGGTTATGCTGGGGATATTTATATCACCCCATACACAGCAGGTAACAAATGCTTCCCCTGGACATTTACCATCCATTTATATTTAGTAAATGATATCCAGATTAATCAATCCATCGATAAAATAGCCCAACAACTCACCCCATTGCAACGTACTAAGATGGCTGATGAGTTGGAAATTGGGGAAGTAGAATCAAATTCAAAGAATAATACCAATCTTTTTCACAAAAAAATTGGTGATCGTTTCTTAATTATTCCTGCCCATGAAGCCAATTTCACCCTACCCCCCGACAATATTACAATTAAACTAAAACCATCCCTAGCTTTCGGTAGTGGTTTGCATCCAGCTACCATCCTTAGTTTGCAATTACTAGAAAAATATGTCACCTCTGGTATGTATACCCTCGACTTGGGTTCTGGTTCCGGGATTTTAAGTATAGCGATCGCAAAACAAGGAGCATCTGTATTAGCATTAGATAATGACGCGAACGCAGTAAAATCAACTGAGGAAGCAGTATCCTTGAATGGGGTAGATTCACAAGTTACAATCGCCGAGGGAAGTTTAGGGCAGGGTAGTACTTTGGGTCATTGGATGGGTGGAAAGACTGCAAGCAAAATCCAAGCAATTGAGACTCAACAAAAATTTGATTTAATTGTGGCGAATATCTTTGCTCGCATCCATATTGCCCTAGCTAGGGATTATCAGCAAGCATTAGGTAACAATGGCATCTTACTTGCATCTGGATTTACTGAAGATTACGCAGCATCAATTATTTCGGCTATGGAAGAACAGGGATTCACCCTAATTGATAGAGAACAACTTCATGAATGGATATCTCTTGCATTTCAAAGTTAATAGTTAATCAAAAAGTGGTTGAGTTGTTCAATAACTAAAACGATTAAGTGCCCACATTGATATACCAAGCATTGTTAATCGTCACTCATCATAATTTGGGTGCGACTCTTTTAGGAAGACGGGAAGTGGAACTTAGACAGGTATTGGAAGAGGTGGAGGGGTAGTAGAACAACGAGCTTTGCTTTGAGAACTTCCTTGATCAAAGGAATACCACTAGAGTACAAAGCCAGGTGATTGGGTTTATGTTCTTGTTGTAGATGAAACTGCCAATACTCATCCCAATCGCCACTGATGTATAAAGAACCCAGGGGTAAAACAGCCTCAGCACCCCTCATGGTCCATCTAGCCCCAGTGATATCCATCCTGTCTTTAATCAGGTGGGGACAAGCACCCTCAATCACCCCCGTGGCCATGGGGAATCCAGCTTTTAAGTAATCGTCATATTTGAGGTATTTGGCATTGTTAAGTAAATATCTAGCACAGGTATCCACGGGTTTACGTTCTTGGGGGGTGAGTTTGGGTAAAGTCGCACTCCGGGGCATACCTGGGGCAACTCAACTTGATTTCCCTTCAAGGATAAGCTGTAAACGTTTGCTCTCCCAAGCTTCTGCATGTGTTGAAGTCTGAAAATAAAAGACAAATGCAGCTTTCCACAAATACTCAATCACATGGATAATATCCCTGTCTTAGTCCATGAGAATATTGCTGTGCTGGTAGATTAAACTCCCCATTCAAAGGAAATAGCGTATTTATCTTTCTTCCTCCATAACCGATTATATTGGCGATTACTGTGCCAAATAATGTGGTCAATTTCCGGGACAATTTTTTCTTGTGTGTTCTGTTTACTGAGTCTGTGCCTGCACACTCTCCCTCTATTTCATCTTGAGTGCGTTTATCAAAATATCTTTGTTTGTAACAACCGTTTCAATAGTTCGTATGCATTCTCAAGTAACTTAATCTCTATCTGGGAGTGTTCTAACCCACAAATGCTGTCTGAGTCTAACCAACTAACTATCTGTTCAAATAGTTCTCGTGGTTGTGACCAAAACATACCTTGATTTGATGTAGATGCTTGGATAGGGTGTGGAACTGTTCCTGTTTTTTCACTTTTTACAAGCCAATTCCATCAAGTACATTTTTGGCTGTCAATACTACTGTGGTTGACTTGTCATTTATTATTCTTATATCATACTGCGTACTACCAAAAGAGTCGCACTCTAATAATTTGTAAATTAATATTTACGGTAAATCGTGTGATGTATGTCATAAAAATCATTGATATTAAAAGGGAAATCAATGTGATCCTAGGTACTGCATTTTTCAGTAAGTGATTTCCCTGAAAAAAATAGATTGCTTCCATGGTTTTACAGTTTCTCGGCGTTGCATAAGTGCGGGATGATTTAACTAAATTTTCAACGATTTATCAATGGTTTCAAACGCTAATTCATCCCGCACTTATGCAACGCCAGTTTCTCTAGTTGATTTTACTCTTGTGAGATGCTCGGAAAAAGGAAATCCTATACATAGAAATCCGTTTGCGAACTTCACAAACAAAAGATGGAAGAGACGCACAGAATACTAGTGCTTAGTAGTGGCAAGCAAGACTGCATCAATTTATGTAGTGCCCTGACTCAAACAGATATACCCATAGAAATATCTGAAGTGAGCCCAGAAACAATGACTTGGCAAAATACAACCTATGATTGCATTTTCCTCCTCGACCATCAGTTATCAATAACCAATACTTTCGATACAATTAATAAATTACTGTTAGCAATAACTAATACACCAATAATTGTAATCCTGAATGAAGATAGGGAACAAGACGCGACACAAATAATTGATAGTGGTGCGACAGAATGTATAACTCATTCTGAGTGTTGTCCTCAGAATTTAGCAAAAATTTTACGTCTATGCATTCAGTTAAGTAATGCGGGAAAATAAGTTGCAAAAAATACACAGACTCTACGCAGAAGCACGGAATTACTTGAATATCAGAGCCGAGAATTATCAGCACAAAAACAACTGATTCAATTACAACATCTCAAATTACTAGAGGTTTCTCAACTCAAATCACAGTTTTTGGCTACTATATCCCATGAGCTGAGAACACCAATGAATGCCGTTATTGGTTTTACTCAACTATTTCTACGCCCCAAATTCCATCAATTAACTCTTCAACAAAAAGATATATTGGAGCGTATCCTCAGCAATGGTAATCACCTATTGATGCTCTTGAATCAACTCATAGAATTGTGTGGTGTAGAAAATGGCGATATTACCTTAAAATCCGAAATATTCGATCTATCACAGTTAATTAAAACAACGAACGCACAAATTCATTCCCTAGCAGATGAGAAACATTTGTCTATTGTGATTCACAATCGATTAGAGAATCATATAGTATTTAACGATATAGAAAAATTAAAGCAAGTATTCAGAAATTTATTATTGAATGCGATTAAATTTACAGAGTCTGGCCATATTTGGGTCGAAATTGAGGAATTGCCAGCAAATAAACTAGCGATTACAGTCCGAGATACTGGTATTGGAATTGCAACTGGGGATATCGAACACATTTTTGAACGTTTCTGGCAAGTCTATCGAGGTAATAAGCGTAGATATGCAGGGACTGGTTTAGGTTTAGCGATCGCCCATTCTTTGGTACAAATTATGTGTGGGAATATAACTGTCAGCAGTCACCTAGGAGAAGGTTCGGCTTTTCGAGTGGAAATACCCCGTCAAATATCATCTCCGATTTCACAGCAAGTTAAGGATGTATCTTCAACACAGGTAGCACATTCCTGCAGAAAACTATTCTATATTTGTAGTATCTTATTGTAATCCTGAATAGGATGTTCAACTGCAAGGAGGATAGAATCTCTTAAGATGTTCCCCACGCCCAAACATGTAGAATCTTATTGAAATAACGGAAAGAGACATAACTTTTTCTTGATTACACTTTAAAAGGCTAAAAATTGGACTTTTTTAAATGTCTGAAACTCGAGAGTTAATAAGCTGTTTAACTTCTTCTGCTTATCAGTATTAGCGGTAGCAATGCAGTTAGAGATTGCTACCGCTAATACTGCAAAATTAGCATAGTACTTAGACTATAAACATTCATTTCTAAGAAATTTCCAAAATCTTTCAATCAAATTTAATTGTGGAGAATAGCAAGGTAAATAACAGGGTCATGTATTCCATGTGATTAGCCATTTTTGGGCAAAACGTAGTGATACACCGACGGTACATCACCAAAAACCCTGTACGGAATTTTTGCGCTCTGGGATGAAATTAAGTGAAGCAGGTATTGAAAAAGTACTCAAATAAGCACGTGTTAATGCTGATATCATTAACTTCGCCCAATTACAGAGTGCGGCAACATCTACAGAATTAGTAGCTCAATTATGTGGCAGTGCTGTGAGCCAGTTGGTTAGGAGGTGACAGTCATGAATATGCAAATAGCTTATAACGTAGCTGGTTTAGCCGTGAGAGAAAGGTTTGCGGAGCAACATACCCAAGCATTGAAAATACTTAATAGCTTGGTTAAGGATGATATTGCTGTTTACTCTGGTAGTTATGATCATGTACAAAAGGTATTGCAATGTTTGCAAGTACCTTATGCTATGAACCCCGACAGCAAGAGAACAAAAGCTGCGATCGCTTTTGTGAATTGTTCTGGTGGTTATAATACCCAGATGATTACCAAGTTGTCGCAGCAAGTACAGGACGGTATGTGGTTGGTAAGTTCTGATTGGGCACTCGGTAATTTTATCGCCAAGGCTTTTCCAAATACTGTCACAAAAACCAATAGAACTACTAGAGATGAAGTCATCTCTGTGGAAGCTAATTTAGATACCATGTGGTCTGATGTGGTAGTTTTGGGTACAGATCCCCTGTGGTGCCTGGAAGGAAGCAGCCATCTCATTGAAATACTAAACCCAGAGCTAGTAAAAATTGAAGCATCTAGCCATGATTTACTCCGGCGTTACGATGCGCCAGTAGTCGCAGTTAGGTTTGACTGGGGAAAAGGTCATGTTTTCCACGTCATCAGCCATTTCTGGTGTAATCGCAGTCGTACCTTAACACAGAGACATCACAATCCTTGTACCGACTTCCTGGAAGCGGGTATGAAGCTAAGTAAAGATGGAATTAAAAAAGTGTTAACCAAAGGAAATATTAAAGCCAATACCCTGAATTTTGCTCAAATTCAAAGTGCAGCTACGGCTACGGAGTTAATTACTCAATTATGTGTCAAAGCTGTGGGGAAATTGGCGGCGACATAAAAAATGTGAGGTGTAGGGGGAATTCTTGAATTTACTTATAAGCCTAGTAAGGAATCAAACTACAATTGCTAGATGAAGACAAGGAGGGAACAGGGGGAAGATAATGGCTTTCATACATGGGAAATCTGCTAGGGAATAAAATTCCTCTGCAGTTGCTACAATTCAGCGTAGCCACCTGCCCAACTTGGTGCTCTATATCTCATAGCAAAATTCCTCTAAACAGGACTGGAATATTCTCCTGGATAACTGTATGGGACAGACAACTAGTATAAATGTAAATAAATTTTCATGTCTCTACACCTTCATTCAACTGCTGTTAACATTTTCTTATGAAGAAAAAAAAGCGCAAATCCAATATTCTCTATCAACGTATCAAGGAAGCTCTTCACCAAGGGAAAGAAGTTAGCATCCAAGTATCCCATGGAGGTTTTTTTGGTATTCCAGTTTACTTAGATAATAAATATGTGGAGCTAGTTAATTTCTACATCCCTGATGACCATGATGAGAATGAAGATTATCAAAGAACTGTTTGGTTAATTAAATTATCAGAAATAATCGCAGTTGCTTACCCGATTGAAATCTGGTCAAGAGAGCGATTTGAACAGCTATTAAATCAGGAGTAGCATATTCATTCTCCAAGCCCCTAGAGAATTACAGCAGATTGCAAGTTCATCAGATATCTTTTATCCTGCTTTCTGCCCCTTGCCTCAAAGCAATATGAATTTTATCTTACATACCTGAAAAGTGCTGTACATTGATTGGTGCTATTTTATATTTTGCACATTACTAAAATACATCATTACTTGTTTAGCACTACCTATTTTTCCTGGTTTCTGGTACTGATGCTCCATAACCCAAATTTAAATGAGTTAGTTTCCTGATTTATTTGGGTTATTACGAATAATTAAGCAATACTTACTATAACCGCAGGCATTTTTATTAAAAGATTGGGCGTTGCATAAGTGCGGGATGGATTAGGGTTTGAAACCATTGAGAAATCGTTAAAAATTTAGTGAAATCATCCCCTGATTCAGCAACGCCATATTTTTTGGCGGGATTGATCAAAGATAACAGCCGAGCATCCCAAAATCACGTGACCTAATTTACCAACCCGATCACCTTGAATAATTTTGACCATAAATCTCTATCAAAATAATTTTACCTATGGCAAGAGTCCAAGTATTGCAACCCTATTGTTTAGTTATTAACTTCTAACAAGCCAGGTGGGGGAGTAATTTCAATCCGACGCGCTGATAAATCTACCACAGGTGCGATCGCTTTCACAAATGGAATCAATATTTTCTTAGCTGTCTTTCCTTTCTTGTTCCCTTCTTCTCCGGGAGGTTCCACTTCTAATAAATCATGTCCAGCAGACATCACATCCACCACTGTACCGAGCAAATCTCCCGTTGATTGTAGGTATACTGGGATTCCAATCAAATCTAATACATGGTATTCATCTTCCCCTAAAGTTGGACGTTCGCTAGCTGGAACCATTAATTTACAACCCCTTAGTTCTTCTGCTTGGTTGCGATTTTCCACCCCTTGCAACTTAATGACATATAATTTTTTACCATCCAAGTATCTACCAGAAAGTAACTCTACTAAGGTAGGGGTAATAGAT
The DNA here is from genome assembly GCA_000613065.1 of Richelia intracellularis. Classification (GTDB taxonomy): domain Bacteria; phylum Cyanobacteriota; class Cyanobacteriia; order Cyanobacteriales; family Nostocaceae; genus Richelia; species Richelia intracellularis_B. Next base: position 16,208 of record CBZS010000110.1, read on the forward strand.
TCTGGACACAATAACCAACGAGTTCCAGGATTTTCAAAACGCTCAGGAAAATCTGTTTCTGGATAAACCCGCATTTCTCCATTCAAACCTTGGGGAGATACTATTTTGCCAATTTCGATCCATTCATCCATGGGTTTGCTGTTTGCGATCGCCACTGAATTTAAATACTTGCAAAAATTTTCTCATGTTCTAGGGCAGTTGTATGGGCACAAGCAAAATATAGTCTTGTATGATGAGGATTTGTGGATATTTAACAACAGCAATGATAAAGAAAGTATTAGTTACGGGTGCTACAGGTAGGACTGGTTCTCTCGTCTTACAAAAACTACGTCAAAATAGCGATCGCTTTCAAGCTATGGGGTTTGCTAAATCACCAACAAAAGTCCAAGAAATGTTCGGCTCTACTGAAGGATTTTTCATGGGCGACATAAAGGATAAGTGTACCATAGAAACTGCTTTACAAGACTGTTCTGCCCTAGTAATTCTCACTAGCGCGATTCCCAAGATGAAAGCACCACCGTCACCAGGAGAACGTCCAGAATTTGAATTTGAACCAGGTGGAACCCCGGAAGAGATAGATTATTATGGTCAAACAAATCAAATCGATGCAGCTAAAAAAGCAGGAATCGAGCATATTATTTTAGTCGGTTCCATGGGTGGTACAAACCCAAATCACCCTTTAAATAAACTGGGTAATGGTAATATCCTGATTTGGAAACGCAAAGCGGAACAGTATTTGATTGACTCTGGTATCGACTACACTATCATTCGCGCTGCTGGTTTACTTGATACTGAGGGGGGAATTAGGGAATTAATAGTTGGTAAAGATGATACTTTGCTGAATAATCCACCCAATGGTATTCCTACTGTCGTTCCCAGGGCTGATGTAGCTGAGATAGTAGTACAAGCATTACAGGAATCTGATGCTCGCAATAAAGCATTTGATCTCATGTCTAAGCCAGAGGATGCTCCCGATATAGTAATTACCAAAGATTTTTCTTCCTTATTTCAACAAACTACCCCAGGAATGTAAAGCAGTGGGGAACAGAGAACATTGGTTTTAACCTAAGGTGAAAGCTAACCTAGTCAAGTCTTGACGGAGCAATAGTTCCAAGTCTCAAGCCTTGCAATAAAGTTTTTCAGGCTCCGCTTCTTGTTGAAAGCAGCGGAGCCGTCGGGATTTATTTCTAGCTTCTAGGTGGAAAGTAGAGTATGCAAGAGATGTTAATTTGACACCAACGAGAGGAGATGAAATCCCCCTTAACTTCTGATTTCTAGCTAAGGGTGTTCTTCTTCCAATTTCAGATAGTTATTCCGCTAAAACCCATGTAAATCAGCCTACAGCCAGTTCTCAACTAATACAAAAGGTGCCCAATAAAAAGGATGATTGAATTCAGAGTTTTTCAGCAAGCTAATTTGGGTTTTCCGTAATGCTTCTGCCTTACTTGTACCAGTGACTCTCAATTGTTTATAAAACTCAGTCAGAAATCTGGAGGTAGATTCGTCTTTCACTGAGCAAAGAGTAGCTAATGTACTACGTGCTCCAGAACGGACGGCAACTCCTGCTAACCCTAAAATTGCACGATTATCTCCTTTCGCTGTTTGGCAAGCACTAAGAACCATTAACTCTACTGGCTTGGAATCAATGCCGTTTCTCTCTTGGAATAGATTATGTAATTCCTTAACATTTATTTTGTCGCCCAATACAAATACAAATGTGCTATTACTTTTACTACTAAATTGACCGTGGGTGGCAAGGTGGAGCACCGAGAACGGTGTGGATTTTATTGCTTTTTGTAGATTCGCATCGGTAAATGTTTCATTTAAAAGCACCTTGCTAGTCACTTCTGCCGAGATGTTTTGCACTTCTGCTTTTACCCCTGGCAAGGCTTGAAAAGCTTGTCTAGCTTCACTTACACCAGCCCTAATCACCTGTAATTTTTATTCTTGTAGCGATTGCCCTTGTAATAGTTGCATCCCTGGAGATAAAGCAATACTATATTTCTCTACTAAATATTGTTTACCATCATGTAAGGCTGCCATAAGTATATTCCGCATGGAGCCATCCAATACAAATGCTAGGGTTTTTACACCACTTTTAGCTAATTGGGATTCAGCAGGACGAATCAACCAACTATATAATTGCTGATATAAACTTAACCTTTCTTTGTCGGAAAATACTGGATTCAATAATCGCCGCATCTTTTTGATGCTGTCCTCAATTTCAGCCTGGGACAGATTCGTTGCATAGTGAAAGAGGGGTATTCCAGGAACAGAAACAATAACATCCAAGCGTTTGCTTAAAATAATGGGGTAAATAACCGCAGCTCTGGGATCGATTTGGTCTATTTGCTGGGGTTTAGCATTTAAACAGGCTTACTGGAAAAAGTTATCCAATTCCGCTAACTGTAAAGCGTCAATAGTTGCCCTAGCTTGTATTAAGTTATCTTAGGGTATCTCTTTTTGGTTGTTTGCAGGGGATAGAAGTAAACTCACAAACTCCCGATATACAGGCTCCACACTTTCTTGGAATGAAAACTGAGCATCACGATTAATTGTGACTAAGTCACTACGTAGATTACCCAAGGTTTTTAAAGCTGAATCATAAGCTGTGATAGCTCCTTGCTTATCTCCCTGAATTTTAAGAATTTGACCAACCTGCCAAGCTGGTTGGTATTAAATATCACCTGCATTTAAGCTTTGGTAAATTTGTAAGGCTTGTTGAGAGAGCTTTACCCGGATTTCTCACCAAGATTGAAAAAAGAGGGGTCTAAAACTGCCAAAATGTATGTATATTGCAAAAGAATCTCAGCAGTTAAAAGGATGACCCCAAATAAAAATCATTCTATACCGGAACAGTTTCTATTTGGACAGGTAAAGTCATGTCCAGTTGTAGTCAATTTCAAGGGAGAGCCTGTAACATCGGATGCAGGGTTAAGATTAATTGCGGAACTAGACAAAAAAAGAGAAATAACATCACGATTTGCAAGATGTTTCAAAGATTACCGAGACCCCAATAAAGTTTTATATCCAGTTCATAACTTAATTGCACAAAGGATATATATATGGCTTAATCATGGGGGATGAAGACATAATAAATGATCATGAAATTCTACGTCACGATCCAATATTCCCACTTGCGGTAGGAAAGGTTATTAACTCAGAACAAGAATTAACGACTTTGGCGGGGAAAAGCACCTTAAATCGTCTCGAACATTGTCCAGAAGACGTATCTTCAAGAGAAAATAGTCGGTATCATCGTATTGACTATGATGCTAAGGCGATAGAAAAACTTTTAGTTGAGCTATTTTTAGAATCTTATCATCAGTCACCGCGACAGATAATAGATTTAGATGTGAGATCAGATATTAAGTTTAGTAAAAAAATATATAAATGAGATTAAGATAATAATTTCATCAAGATTTATCAAAACACTATTGAAAATTTCTATTGCTTCAATTGATGATACTTTTTCTCTCCAGTCATGCGGATTAATTCGGCAGCGAAGGCAACAACTGCCGAAAATAGGATTAAAATTACACTCAAAGCATTAATATCTGGTTTGACACCAGTTCTAATCCGGCTAAATATTTCGAGAGGTAAAGTATTGGAGCCACTGCCAGCAGTGAAACTAGCAATCAGAAAATCATCTAAACTGAGGACAAAAGCTAAGAGACAGCCAGCAATAATACCTGGCATTAATTGGGGTAGTAAGACTTGGATAAATGCTTGCAATGGTGTTGCACCTAAATCTAGAGCCGCTTCTTCTAAATGAGGATCTAAATTTTGGAACCGGGAAGAAACTACTAAAGCAATATAAGCCAAACAAAAAACTACGTGAGCTCCAATGATAGTTGAAATATTGAGAGAAATGGCAAAGGTAGCTAAAAATACTAGGGTAGCTACAGCGATCGCAATGTCGGGGATAATCAAGGGTAAATAGGCGATTCCTTGATACAAAGCTTTACCAGGAAAACGATAGCGAGCCAAGCCGACAGCCATTAAAGTTCCTAAAATTGCAGAAATGCTAACGGAACTAAAAGCTACTATTAAGCTATTTTTAAGGGCAGACAAGATACGTTCATCACTAAACAATTTTTTATACCAATCTAAGGTAAAGCCTTGCCAATCTGAACTATATGCAGACTGATTGAAACTGTAAAAAGCCAGCACCACAATTGGTAGATACATAAAGATAAACATGATGAGGGAAAAAATCCCTTGCCAAGAAAAACGCGGTTTGCGATTGGATGCTGAGATGCTCATAAGTAATGAACTTATATTTTGTTAGCTGAAACACTTATCATATCCGTTGTCATTTTACCTTCCCAGTGGCCGGGTAAACTCAGCCCCTACTGCATTCTATCGATGGTGCGATACTGTATAGCTTCGGCGACATATTGGGGTTTAATATCTTCATCTCCCGCTAAATCTGCAATTGTCCGTGCCACTTTGAGGATACGATCACTAGCCCTGGCTGATAAACCTAATTTTCTAATTGCTGCCTCTAGTAAGTTACGACTAGCATCATCTAGCTGACACCATTTGTATATATGAAGACTTTGCATTTGAGCGTTACAACGGAGATTTACCTCTGTTTTAAAACGTTTTTGAGCGCGAACACGAGCTATTTGTACCCTCTCTCTCACACTTCCAGAATCTTCTCCTGTAGGCTGTTGGGTAATTTCCTCTGGTTTTAAGCGATTAACTGCCACCTGTAAATCAATTCGAACCATCAAGGGACCAGATAACCTTGCCCAATACTGCTCCCGGTGTCTTGGGGAACAGGTACACTGCTGGATGGTATCGCCGTAGTAACCGCAAGGACAGCGATTAGTGCTGGCGACTAGGGTAAATTGTGCTGGAAACATCAACGATTGTCTGGTGCGGGAAATAGTAACTAACCCATCTTCTAAGGGTTGGCGCAGAAATTCCAAGACATCTCGTTTAAATTCTGTTAACTCATCTAGGAAAAGTACACCCAAATGTGATGTAGATATCTCTCCAGGATGGGGATAACTACCACCACCCACCAAAGAAGGACCAGATGCCGAATGGTGGGGACTGCGAAAAGGGCGATCGCGTACTAAAGATCCACGATTTTTCAGGAATCCCGCTACGGAATAGATACGAGTAACTTCCAAAGCTTCAGAAAATTCCAAGGGTGGTAAAATTCCCGGCAAACGTCTTGCCAACATGGTTTTACCACTCCCTGGAGGCCCGAAAAAAATCAAATTATGACCTCCAGTCGCAGCAATTTCCAAAGCACGGCGAGGGTGTGCCTGTCCCTTCACATCCCTTAAATCAGTCATCTGGTGATGTATGGGGGTTGCTTGCATATTCCCTGAGGAATTATCCAACTGTACGGCTTGAAAGCTAGCTGAATTATTTAAAAAGTTCGCCACATCAGCCACATTGTTGAAAGCATAAACATTCAAACCTTCCACCACTGCTGCCTCCTGGGCATTATCTGTCGGTACAACCAAACCAGAAATCCCCATCTTTGTTGCCGCGGCTGCGATCGGTAGTACTCCAGCCACAGGGCGTAAACTGCCATCTAAGGAAACTTCCCCTAAAAACAGATAATCTCCTAATAAATCAGCCTTCACTAGCTCGGACGCTGACAAAATACCTAGACTAATAGGCAAATTAAAAGCAGGTCCTTCCTTACGTAAATCAGCAGGGGTGAGGTTAATCACTATCTTTCGCATGGGAAAAGCAAAACCCGCATTTTTCAGTGTTGCTTTTACCCTTTCCCGTGATTCCTGCACTGCCGGATGCGGGAATCCCAGCACCACAATTCCCGGCAAACCACCGGAAACATCTACTTCCACCCCCACTTTTACAGCATCTATACCAATAATTGACGCACTCCAAACTCTAGCAAGCATGAATTAAATATTTGTGATATCAGCACTAAACCTTTAGGATCTCTAACAAATAACTAAATTAATCGCCATGAGTGAAACCACAGAAACGATTTTCAGCAAAATCATTCGTCGAGAAATACCCGCAGATATTGTTTATGAAGATGACTTAGTGCTGTCATTTAAGGATATCCAACCCCAAGCACCAGTTCATATTTTGGTTATTCCCAAAAAACCCATCCGTAAGTTGGATAACGCAGAGTCCCAGGATCATTCCCTCATGGGACATCTATTATTAACAGTCAAACGAGTTGCCGAACAAGCTGGACTGAAAAATGGTTATCGGGTAGTAATTAATAATGGTGATGATGCTGGTCAAACTGTCCATCACTTACATATACATATATTAGGTGGGCGACAGATGAAATGGCCTCCTGGTTGATTGGTACTGATTATTAAGGTGGGCAATGGCCACCCGACGAAAAATCCTTTGAGTTAGACAATA